>NZ_JBIRVR010000036.1:0-39247 GCF_044387105.1 Streptomyces sp. NPDC020379 | reverse complement strand
TCGGCGGTCAATCAGGATGGTGCGAGCAACGGTCTGACGGCGCCGAACGGTCCGTCGCAGCAGCGGGTGATCCGTGCCGCGCTGGCGAGTGCGGGGCTGTCCGCCGCCGAGGTGGACGCGGTCGAGGCGCATGGCACGGGCACGACGTTGGGTGACCCGATCGAGGCGCAGGCGCTGCTCGCGACGTACGGTCGGGAGCGCTCCGAGGACCGTCCGCTGCTGCTCGGTTCGATCAAGTCGAACATCGGTCATACGCAGGCCGCCGCCGGTGTGGCAGGTGTGATGAAGATGGTGCTGGCGATACGGCACGGTGTGCTGCCTCGGTCGCTGCATGTGGATGAGCCGTCTTCGCATGTGGACTGGTCCGCGGGTGCGGTGGAGCTGCTGACCGAGGCCACGCCGTGGCCTGAGAGCGGTCAGTCGCGTCGTGCGGGTGTGTCGTCGTTCGGCATCAGCGGGACGAACGCGCATGTGATTGTGGAGCAGGTGCCGGAGTTGGAGCTTCCGGTGGCTTCGGAGTGCTCGTTGTCTGTGGTGCCGTGGGTGGTGTCGGCGAAGTCCGAGGCTGCGTTGCGGGGTCAGGCGGAGCGGCTGTTGTCGTTGACGCGGGATGAGACTGTCGCGCCTGTCGACGTGGCGTTCTCGCTGGCCACGGCTCGTACGGTGTTCGAGCACCGTGCGGTGGTGCTGGCCGGTGAGGCGCAGGCTTTCGCCGCTGGTTTGGGCGCGGTGGTCTCGGGTGAGCCTGCTGCTGGTGTGGTCCGGGGTGTGTCGGCGTCGGGGAAGCTGGCGTTGGTGTTCTCGGGTCAGGGCAGCCAGCGGGTCGGGATGGGGCGTGGGCTGTATGAAGCCTTCCCGGTCTTCGCCGAGGCTTTTGATGAGGTGTGTGCGGCGTTCGACTTGGAACGGCCGTTGCGTGAGGTCGTGTTCGAGGGTGGCGACGCTCTCGACGAGACGGTGTTCACGCAGTGCGGCCTGTTCGCTCTGGAAGTGGCCCTTTATCGGCTGGTTGCTTCGTGGGGTGTGACGCCGGACTTTGTGGCCGGGCATTCCATCGGTGAGATCGCGGCCGCGTATATAGCTGGTGTGTGGTCGCTCGCGGATGCGTGCGCACTCGTCGCGGCGCGTGGCCGCCTGATGCAGGCCCTGCCCGCCGGTGGCGTGATGGTGTCGGTGCGCGCGGCAGAGGCTGATGTGTTGCCCTTGCTCGCCGACCGTGCGGATGTGGACGTGGCCGCCGTCAACGGGCCGTCCTCGGTGGTGGTTTCCGGCGCCGAGGCGTCGGTGTCCGAGGTCGTGGCCCGGCTGGAGGCGCAGGGGATCAAGACCCGGCGGCTGCGTGTCTCGCACGCGTTCCACTCTCCGCTGATGGAGCCGATGCTGGCCGACTTCCGCAAGGTGGCCGAGCAACTGTCGTACGAGGCGCCGCGCATCCCGCTGGTCTCCAACCTCACCGGCGGTCTTGTCACCGCCGAAGAGCTGTGTGATCCCGACTACTGGGTGCGCCACGTCCGCGCGACCGTGCGTTTCGCAGATGGCATCGCCTGCCTGGCGGACCAGGGTGTGACCACGTTCCTGGAGCTGGGCCCGGATGGTGTTCTGTCCGGCATGGGCCAGGACGCCGCTCCGCAGGCGCTCTTCACCGCGGCCCTGCGCAGGGATCGCGACGAGGCAGCGTCGCTGTTGGAGGCCCTGGCTCAGGTCCATGTCCAGGGTCACTCCGTGGACTGGGCCGCGCTGCTCGCCCCGGCCCGTCCCCGGCAGGTCGATCTGCCGACCTACGCCTTCCAGCGCGAGCGCTACTGGCTGGAGTCGGTGGCAGGGCCGGCGGACGTCGGGTCCATCGGGCTCGGTGCGGCGGATCATCCGCTGCTGGGTGCCGCGGTGACGCTGCCGGACTCCGACGGCTGCCTGTTCACCGGCCGGCTGTCGCTGGCCACGCACGGCTGGCTGGCGGACCACAGCGTCATGGGTGCGGTGTTGCTGCCCGGGACGGCCTTCGTCGAACTGGCGCTGCACGCCGGTGGCCGGGTCGGGTGCCCTCGGGTGGAGGAGCTGACCCTGGAAGCACCGCTCGTCCTGCCGGAGCAGGGCGGCGTACAGGTACGGGTGTCGGTCGCCGACGCCGATGAAGCGGGCGGCCGGGCGCTGACCGTGCACTCGCGGCCGGACGGCGACGGTGAACCGTGGGTCCGGCACGCGACGGGCAGGGTCGCCCCCGAGGAGGCGCGCCCGAGCAGCGGCGAGCAGGTGTGGCCGCCGCGGGGTGCCGAACCCGTCGCCCTCGACGGTCACTACGAGCGGCTCGCGGCGACGGGCCTGCGGTACGGGCGGGTCTTCCAGAGCCTCCGGGCCGCGTGGCGCCGGGGGACGGAGGTGTACGCGGAGGTTCTGCTGCCGGAGGACGTGGAGCAGGAGGCGAGCCGCTTCGGGGTGCACCCGGCCTTGCTGGACGCGGCCCTGCACGCGATGGGTGCCGCGGCCCTGCCTTCCTCGGCGGACGAAGGCGTCCGGCTGCCGTTCTCGTGGAGCGGCGTGTCCCTGTACGCGACGGGCGCTTCGGTGTTGCGCGTACGGCTCAGCCGTGCGGGAGCCGACGGCGCGGCGCTGTCGATGGAGGTGACGGACGGGAACGGCGCGCTCGTGGCCACCGTCGAGTCGCTGGTGACACGTCCCGTGTCGGCCGAGCAGATCAACGCCGCGGGTGGCGTGCTCCATCAGTCGATGTTCCGGTTGGGGTGGCGCCGGGTGGCCTCGGCGCACCAGGCGGGGCCCGAACCGGTCCTGCTGGGCGGCGCCGGACTCCTGCCCCGGGAGGCGATGCTGGAAGCGGTGCTCGACCGGACACCGTTCCACGAGGATCTGGACGCGCTGCGCGCGGCCGTGGAGAGCGGTGCGGCGCTGCCGCCGGTGGTCGTATGCGCCCTGCCGTCCATATCGGGTGTGGCCGCCGGCGAGGTGCGGCAGGCCGTCCACCGAGCGCTGGCCCTGGTGCAGGGCTGGCTGGCGGAGGAGCGGTTCGCCGGCTCGCGCCTGGTGCTGGTCACCCGGGGCGCGGCGGCGGCCGGGGCCGACGGTGACGTCGTGGACCTCGCGGCGGCCGCCGTGTGGGGGCTGGTGCGGACCGCGCAGACGGAGCACCCCGGGCGCTTCGTCCTCGTCGACTTGGCGGCCCCTGAGAGCGGGGAAGAGGCGCGGGGGCTGTCCGACGAGGACCTCGCCCTGGTGTCCGCCGCCGTCGCCTGCGGCGAGCCCCAGGTGGCGGTCCGGGACGGAGACCTGCTGGGCGCCCGCCTGGACCGGGTGCGGGCCACGGACGTGCTGGAGCCCTCGGCGACCTGGGACGAGCGGGGCACGGTCCTGCTGACCGGTGCCGGTGGCACGCTGGGCGGGCTGCTCGCGCGCCACTTGGTGACCGCGCACGGCGTCCGGCATCTGCTGCTGGTGAGCCGCCGGGGCGCGGACGCCGACGGCGCCGACGCGTTGGAGGCGGAGCTGAGCGCCGCGGGTGCCTCCGTGACCTGGGCGGCCTGTGACGTGGCGGACCGGGGCGCGCTGGCGGCGGTGCTGGAGGGCATCCCGGCGGACCGTCCGCTGCGCGCGGTCGTCCACACCGCCGGCGTGCTGGACGACGGCGTCGTCGACTCCCTCACGCCGCAGCGCGTGGACGCCGTCCTGCGGCCCAAGGTGACCGCCGCGGCGAACCTCCACGAGCTGACCGAGGCCATGGACCTCTCCGCGTTCGTGCTGTTCTCCTCGGCGGCGGGGACGTTCGGCACCGCGGGGCAGGGCAACTACGCCGCTGCCAACGCCTTCCTGGACGCGCTGGTGCGGCGCCGCAGGGCCGCGGGCCTGCGCGGCCTCTCCCTCGCCTGGGGCCTGTGGGACATGGGCGACGGCATGGCGGGCGGCCTGGCCGGCACCGATCTGCGCCGCATCGAACAGTCCGGCGTGCTCGGGCTGTCCCCACAGGAGGGCCTGACCCTCTTCGACACCGCCGCCGCGGCGTACGCGCCCGTGGTGGTCCCGATGCGACTGGACACCGTGCAGGCGCGCCGCGGCGAGGAAGTGCCGCATGTGCTGCGCGACGTGGTGCGGCCCACGAGCCGCCGGGCCGCCGACACGGTCCGCGACGCGGGCGCCGCGCAGCTGCGCGAGCGGCTCGCCGGGGCCTCGGCGGCGGACGGTGAGCGGCTGGTCCTGGACCTCGTACGCCGCTGTGTGGCCGCCGTGCTGGGCCACGCGGGCCCTGAAGCGGTGGAGCCGGGCCGGGCGTTCAACGACTTCGGCTTCGACTCCCTCACGGCCGTCGAACTGCGCAACCGGCTCGCCACGGCCACCGGGCTCCGCCTGCCGTCCACGCTCGTCTTCGACTACCCGACGCCCACCGCCCTGGCACGGCACCTGCGCGGGGAACTGACCGGCCGGAGCGAGGACGTCCGGCCCGCGGCACCGGTCCTGCCCGCAGGGGCGGACGGCGAGGACGACCCGGTGGTCATCATCGCCATGGGCTGCCGCTTCCCTGGCGGGGTGCGCACACCGGACGACCTGTGGCGCCTGCTCGCCGCGGGGGAGGACGCCGTCTCCGGCTTCCCCGCGAACCGCGGCTGGGACGCGGACGGGCTCTACGACCCGGACCCGGACAGCGACGGCAAGAGCTACGCCCGCGAAGGCGGCTTCCTGCACGCGGCCGGTGACTTCGACCCCGCGTTCTTCGGGATCTCGCCGCGCGAGGCGCTGGCCATGGACCCGCAGCAGCGGCTGCTGCTGGAGACGTCGTGGGAGGCGTTCGAGCGGGCCGGGATCGACCCGGCATCCCTGCGTGGCACCGCGACCGGTGTCTTCGCGGGCCTCATGTACCACGACTACGGCTCGCAGTTGCAGAGCATCCCCGAGGGCGCCGAGGGCTATCTGGCGACAGGCGGATCCGGCAGCATCGCGTCCGGCCGCATCGCCTACACCTTCGGTCTTGAGGGCCCGGCGGTGACGATCGACACGGCCTGCTCGTCCTCGCTGGTCGCCCTGCACCTGGCCGCGCAGTCGCTGCGGCAGGGCGAGTGCTCGCTCGCCCTGGCCGGCGGTGTGACCGTGATGTCCACCCCCGCGACATTCGTGGAGTTCAGCCGTCAGCGCGGCCTGGCCACGGACGGCCGCTGCAAGCCGTTCGCGGCCGCGGCGGACGGCACGGGCTGGGGCGAGGGCGTCGGCATGCTGCTCCTGGAGCGGTTGTCGGACGCGCGGCGCAACGGTCACCAGGTGCTGGCGGTCGTGCGCGGCTCGGCGGTGAACCAGGACGGTGCGAGCAATGGTCTGACGGCGCCGAACGGCCCCTCGCAGCAGCGTGTCATCCGGGCGGCGCTGGCGAACGCGCGGCTGTCGGCCGCCGAGGTGGATGCCGTGGAGGCGCACGGTACGGGCACGACGCTGGGTGACCCGATCGAGGCGCAGGCGCTGTTGGCGACGTACGGCCAGGAGCGTTCGGGCGACCAGCCGTTGTGGCTGGGCTCGATCAAGTCGAACATCGGCCACACCCAGGCCGCGGCCGGTGTCGCGGGCATCATGAAGATGGTGCTCGCGATGCGCCACGGCACCTTGCCGCGCACACTCCACGTCGACGAGCCCTCGCCGCACGTCGATTGGACGGCGGGCGCGGTCGAGCTGCTGGCCGAGGCCACGTCGTGGCCCGAGACCGGGCGGCCGCGCCGGGCCGGAGTCTCTTCCTTCGGCCTCAGCGGCACCAACGCGCACATCATCCTCGAACAGGCCCCTCAGCCCGAGGCCGAGGAACAGCGGCCGGAACGGCCACTGCCGGTGGTGCCGTGGGTGGTGTCGGCGAAGTCCGAGACGGCGTTGCGCGCGCAGGCGGAGCGGTTGCTGGCGCGTGTGGGGGAGTTGTCGCCGCTGGACGTGGGTTTCTCGCTGGCGGCCGGCCGGGGTGTGTTCGAGCACCGTGCTGTGGTCCTGTCGGGACACCGGGAGGGCTTGAGCGTGCTGGCGGACGGGCGCGAGGTGCCCGGCGTGGTGCGGGGTCGTGTCGCGGGGGCGGATGGCCGTGTGGCGTTCGTGTTCCCGGGGCAGGGTTCGCAGTGGGCCGGTATGGCGGCGGAGCTGCTGGATTCCTCGCCGGTGTTCGCGGAGCGTCTGGGCGCATGTGCGGCGGCGTTGGCGCCGTACGTCGACTGGTCGTTGACCGCGATCCTGCGCGACGTGGAGAACGACGCCTGGCTTGAGCAGGTCGATGTCGTGCAGCCGGTGCTGTGGGCCGTGATGGTCTCGCTGGCGGAGGTGTGGCGGTCGACCGGTGTGGAACCGGCCGCTGTCATCGGTCACTCGCAGGGCGAGATCGCGGCCGCGTGTGTGGCCGGTGCGCTGTCCTTGGAGGATGCGGCGAAGGTGGTGGCGCTGCGGAGCAAGGCTCTGCGGGCACTCTCCGGCCGGGGCGGGATGGTTTCCGTCTCCCTGGATGTGAAGGCGGTCGAGGAGCGGCTGGACAGCCGACTCGCGGTGGCGGCGGTCAACGGCCCGGCCACGGTGGTTGTGTCCGGTGACAACGACGCACTGGAACAGCTCCTCGCCGGCTGTGAGGCGGATGGCATCCGCGCGCGTCGTATCGCGGTGGATTACGCCTCGCACTGCGCACACGTGGAGGAAATAGAGAGCGCGCTCCTGCGCGACCTCGCCGACATCACCCCGCGCCCGGCCTCCGTGCCGTTCTACTCGACGGTGACCGGTGGCCTGCTGGAGACCGACACACTCGATGCCGCCTACTGGTACCGCAACCTGCGCCAGACCGTCCGCTTCGAAGAAGCCGTCCAGGCCCTCCTGAACGATGGCTTCCGGCTCTTCGTGGAGTCGAGCGCCCATCCGGTCCTGACCATGGGCATCGAGCAGACCGCAGAGACCCACACCATCACGGCCGTCGGTTCGCTGCGCCGCGACGAGGGCGGCTTCGACCGCTTCCTGACCTCCGCCGCCGAAGCCTTCGTCGGCGGCGCCTCCGTCGACTGGGCCAAGCTCTTCGACGGCACAGGCGCGCGTCGCGTCGACCTCCCCACGTACGCCTTCCAACACCAGCGCTACTGGCTGGAGTCGGCCCCCGCGGCGGTGGGTGATGTCACGTCGGCGGGTCTGTCCGCCGCCGATCACCCGCTTCTGGGTGCCGCGGTCACCCTGCCCGCCTCGGACGGCGTGCTGTTGACCGGACGGCTCTCGCTGCGTACGCACCCGTGGCTCGCCGATCACGCGGTGGCCGGTGTGACCCTGCTGCCGGGCACGGCGTTCGTGGAGTTGGCGCTGCGGGCCGGGGACGCGGTGGGCTGCGGCCGGGTGGAGGAGCTGACCCTGGAGGCCCCGCTCGTCCTGCCCGAAGACGGTGCGGTGCGCGTCCAGGTCGCCGTCGACGGCCCCGGCGAGCTCGGACGGCGGCCGGTGAGTGTGTACTCGCAGGCGGAGGACGGCCCTTGGACGCGGCACGCCACCGGTGTGCTCGCGGACGGGGGATCCGCTTCCGGCTTCGTGAGTGGTGAGGCGTGGCCTCCGGCGGACGCGGAAGCGGTCGATGTCGACGGCCTGTACGAGAGGTTCGCGCGGAGCGGCTTCGGTTACGGACCCTCGTTCCAGGGGCTGCGTGCCGTGTGGCGCCGGGGCGAGGAGGTCTTCGCGGAGGTCCGGCTGCCCGAGGAGCAGTGGTCCGAGGCCGGAGACCTGGGCGTTCACCCCGCCCTGCTGGACGGGGCGCTGCACGCGATGGCGTTCGGCGGGTTCGTCCGGCTGCCCGGCACCGCGGACGGGACGGAGCCTGGCGGGAAGGGCGGCAGCGGGGACACCGGACGCGTCCGGCTCCCCTTCGCCTGGAACGGCGTGGCGTTGCACGCGGCGGGCGCGTCCGTGCTGCGGGTCCGGCTGGCCCCGGCGGGTCCGGACGCGGTGGCGCTGACGGCGGTCGACGAGTCGGGCCGGCCGGTGCTCTCCGTGGAGTCGCTCGTGACCCGCGCGATCTCCCGGGAGGAGCTCAGCCGGGCGCACGGAGCCGTCCACGAGTCCCTCTTCCGGCTGGAGTGGGCCCCAGTGGCGGTCGCCGCCGCGCCCGCCGCCCCCGGTGGGTGGGCGGTGCTCGGTGGCGACGGTACGCGGCTGCCGGCGGCTCTGAAGTCGGCCGGGGTGCAGGTCGAGACACATGCGGATCTGTCGGCTCTGGCGGAGTCCGTGGCGTCCGGCCGACGGGTGCCGGAGCTGGTGTTCGTCCCGTTCTCCGAGGAGGCGCCCGACGCGGCCGGCCCGGCGCTGTCCGCCGACAAGGTCCGTGACGCGGTGCACCGGGCGCTGCGGCTGGCGCAGTCGTGGCCGGCCGACGAGCGGTTCGGGCGGTCCCGGCTGGTGTTCGTCACCCGCGGGGCGGTCGCCGTCCGGCCCGGGGACGGGGGCGCCGATCCGGCCTGCGCCGCGGTGTGGGGTCTCGTGCGGGCGGCGCAGTCGGAGAACCCCGACCGGTTCGTGCTGCTGGACCTCGACGCGCAGGAGGCGTCCTTCGCGGCGTTGCCGCAGGTGCTGGGCGGGGACGAACCGCAGCTCGCGGTGCGCGCGGGGCGGCCTTCGGCACCGCGGCTCGCCCGGGTGCGGGCGGCCGTCGCCGGCCCGCGGGCCGGCGGGGACGAAGTCGTCACCGCCCCGGTGTGGGCGCAGGACGGCACGGTGCTCGTCACGGGTGCGACCGGTGTGCTGGGTTCCCTCGTGGCGCGGCACCTGGTGACGGAACACGGCGTACGGCACCTGCTGCTGACCAGTCGTCGTGGCCTGGCGGCCGCCGGTGCCGCCGAGCTGGTGGACGAGCTGACGGCCCTGGGCGCGTCGGTGCGCCTGGCCGCCTGCGACGCCGCCGACCGCTCCGCGCTCGCGGAGTTGCTCGCCGGTGTGCCGGCCGGGCACCCGCTGACGGGTGTGGTGCACGCGGCCGGTGTGCTCGACGACGGCGTCCTCGCCTCGATGACGCCGGAGCGGGTGGACACGGTGCTGCGCCCGAAGGTGGACGCGGCGGTCAACCTGCATGAGCTGACCAGGGATCTGCCGCTGTCGGCGTTCGTGCTGTTCTCGTCGGCGGCGGGTGTCTTCGGTGCGGGCGGGCAGGCCAACTACGCGGCCGCCAACACCTTCCTGGACGCCCTGGCCCAGCTCCGCAGGGCCGAGGGGCTGCCCGCGGTGTCCCTGGCGTGGGGCCTGTGGGCCGAACGCAGCGCCATGACCGGGAACATGGAGGACGAGGACGTCAAGCGGCTGAACCGCTCCGGAGTGGCCGCGCTGACCTCCGAGGAGGGGCTCGCCCTGCTCGACCTGGCGGTCGCGGAGGCGGCCGCGGACGGCGACGGCCCGTCGGACCCCCTCCTGGTGCCCATGCGCCTGGACCTCGCGGCCCTGCGGGCGCAGGCGGCGTCGGTCGGCACGCCTCCTCTGCTCCGCGGTCTCGTGCGGGTGCCGGCCCGCAGGGCGGCCGAGGCCGCTGCCGCCTTGGGCGGGGGAGACGCGGGGCAGGTGCCGCTCGGGCAGCGGCTCGCGGGCATGACGGCGGCGGAGCAGGACCGGGTCCTGACCGAGCTGGTGCGCACGCACACCGCGACCGTGCTCGGTCACGACTCACCGGACATGATCGAGGAGGAGCACGCCTTCCTGGAGTTGGGCATCACCTCGCTCACGGCGGTGGAGATCCGCAACCGGCTCAACCACGTCACCGGACTCACCCTGCCGGCGACGCTGCTCTTCGACCACACCACGTCCGCCGCGCTCGCGGCCTACCTGCGCACCCAGCTGCTGCCGGGCGCCGCGGGCACCCGGCCGGTTCCGGCGGAGTCCGCCGGAACCGCCGCCGGACAGCCGGCGGCGGGCGGGGGCGCGACCGGTTCGACGATCGAGTCGCTGTACCGGCAGGCGTGTGCCGACGGGGAGTACGTGGCGGGAACCCAGCTGCTGATGGCGGCCGCCCGGCTGCGCCCCTCGTTCCGTACGGCCGCGGAACTCACCAGTCCGCCCAAGCTCGTCCGGCTGTCCAAGGGCAGTACGGCGCCGGGCCTGGTGTGTTTCCCGTCGCTGGTGGCCATCTCAGGCGCCCGCGAGTACGCCCGTTTCGCCGCGGGCTTCCGGGGGCGCCGGGACGTGACCGTCCTGCCCGAACCCGGATTCGCGAAGGGCGAGTTGCTTCCGGCGAGCGTCGACGCCGTGGTGGAGATGCAGGCGGAAGCGGTGCTGCGGAGCGTGGGAGGGGAACCGTTCGTGCTCGTCGGCCGTTCCTCGGGTGGCTGGATCGCCCAGGCGGTCGCCGGGCTGCTGGAGGAGCGCGGCATCGCCCCGTCCGCGGTCGTGATGCTCGACACCTATCTGCCCCGCAGTGAGGCGCTGCCCTGGATCCAGACCAACCTGTCCGGCAAGATGTTCGACCGCGAGAAGATGTTCGGCGTGGTCGACGAGGGCCGGCTGACGGCGATGGGCGGCTACCTGCGCCTCTTCTCCACCTGGGGGCCGTCGCCCATCGACGCCCCCATCCTGGCGGTGAAGGCCGAGGAGACCTTCACCGGGTCGGAACAGGGGGTCGACGAGGAGTCCGCGTGGGGCGGCGAGCTCACGCGGATCGAAGTGCCGGGCGACCACTTCACGATGATGGAGGACCACGCCGGCGCCACCGCGCAGGCGGTCCTCGACTGGCTTGCGAAGAACGTGTGATGCGAGGGCCCGGCAGTCCGCCGGGCCCGCCATCGCTCGACACGCGGGAAAAAGAGGAAGCCGGGAAGGGCGTGCACGCGTTCCGCGGGCCGCGCCGAGGCTTCCCGTTCGCACAGATCACCTGTCCATAGATCGCATTTCAACAGATCGCATATCTCGGGGAGAAACACCATGACGTCTTCGACTTTCACGCCCGTCGGCGCACAGGTCGGCGAGTTCTACGACCAGCTGGTGGGCGCGTTCGACGCGTCGCTCTACGGGCCGAACATCCACGTCGGTTTCTGGGACGGCCAGGACGACACCACCGGCCTGGAGGACGCGGCCAACCGCCTCACCGACATGATGATCCGGCGGCTCCAGGTCGGCCCCGGTGACCGCGTGCTGGACATCGGTTGTGGCGTCGGCGGTCCGGCGATCAGGCTCGCCCAGGTGACGGGCGCCGAGGTCGTCGGCATCAGCGTCAGCCTCAAGCAGGTCGAGAAGGCCAACGAGGCGGCCGCGGCGGCCGGTGTGGGCGACAAGGTCACGTTCCTGCACGGGGACGCCATGGACCTGCCCTTCGAGGACGCCTCCTTCTCCGCCGTGTGGCTGCTGGAGTCGGTCATGCAGATGCCCGACCGCAAGGCGGCGCTCTCGGAGGCGGCCCGTGTGCTGCGGCCGGGCGGCCGGCTCACGCTCACGGACAACTACGAGCGGGAGCAGATCTCGGAGGACCGGCGTCCGGTCATCGAGGGCATCCTCAAGCGTTACCACACGCAGTCGCCGGCGTCCTTCGAGGCGTACCCCACGCTGATGCGCGAGGCGGGGCTGCGCTGCACGGAGGTCCTCGACGTCAGTGAGAACACCACCCGGCAGTCGGTCAAGCGGCTCGGTGAGGCCCTCGCCAAGAACATGACCGAGCTGGCCTCCAAGATCGACCCCGAGGTCTTCGCGAAGCTGAAGCCGGCCGAGGGCGAGAACCTGGAGATGCCGGAGATGGGTTACCTGATCGCGTCGGCACGGCGGCCCGAGGCCGCGCAGGTCTGAGCGGTCGGCCCGGGGGCGCGTCGCCTCGGCGACGCGCCCCCGCGCCTGCCCGCGGCCGGTCAGCCCCGCCCGCCCACCGCCGCCCGGCCGGCCACCTCCGACGCCGACTCGATGACCTCGTCCAGGACCTCTCGGGAGCGGACCAGATCGGCGATCAAGCGGTCGATGCGCCGCCGCTCCTCGGCGAGTTCGGCCAGCAGCAGGCCGGTGGCCCGCTCGGACGGGCCGCCGTCGGCGTCCCGCATGCAAGGCAGCAGGCGCCCGATCCTCGTGCTGTTCAGACCGGCGGCGTAGAGGGCCTGGACACGGATGACGCGTTCGACGGCCCAGTCCCCGAACTCGCGGTGGCCACCGGGGGTGCGTTCGGCGGTCAGCAGGCCCTGCTTCTCGTAGTAGCGAAGCGAGCGTTCGCTGACGCCCGTCCGTTCGGCGAGTTCCCCGATGCGCATGCGTGCCCTCCCCGTTCCCGCCGGGCGAGGGCCCGGCCGGACTTGAATCTGCCATCAGTGTCAGCTTTTACGGTACGGGCATGACGAACACAGCCACTGCCGGCCGCCTCTTCGAACCCTTCCGCCTCGGCCCCCTCCACCTGCCGAACCGCCTGGTCATGGCGCCGCTGACCAGGAACCGCGCCGGAGCCGACGGGGTGCCGCAGCCCATCATGGCCACCTACTACGCACAGCGCGCCTCCGCCGGGCTGATCATCGCCGAGGGCACCACGCCGAACGCCGTCGGCCAGACCTACCCCGACATCCCCGCGATCCACCGCCCCGAGCACGTGGCCGGATGGCGGCGGGTCACCGACGCCGTACGGGCAGAGGGCGGGCGGATGTTCCTCCAGCTCCAGCACGGCGGGCGGGTCGGCCACCCGGACAACAGCGGGCTGCTGCCCCTCGCGCCGTCGCCCGTGCCGCTCCCGGAGACGATCCACACCCCGGCCGGCCGCCGCCCCTCGGTGGTGCCCCGCGAGATGACCGCGGACGACATACGGACGACCGTGGCCGACTTCGCGCAGGCCGCCCGCAACGCCGTCGCGGCGGGCTTCGCCGGGGTCGAGGTGCACTCGGCCAACGGCCAGCTCCTCCACCAGTTCCTCTCCGCGAACACCAACCACAGGACGGACGCCTACGGCGGGGAGCCCGCCCAGCGCGTACGGTTCGTCGAGGAGGTCGTCCGCGCCGTGGCCGAGGCGATCGGCCCCGAGCGGGTGGGCCTGCGGATCTCCCCCGGGAACACCGTCAACGGCATCGACGAGGGGGAGACCCACCTCATCTACCCCGCCCTGCTCGACGCGTTGGCGGACATCGGCCTCGCCTACCTGCACATCATCTTCGCCGACCCGGACCAGCCCCTGTTCCAGGAGCTCCGGCGGAACTGGACGGGCACGCTGATGGCCAACCCCCGCCTGGGTACGGCTCTTCCCGACGACGCCGGACGGGCCGCGGGTGAGCGTCTGCTGGCCGCGGGAGCCGACCTCGTCTCCCTGGGCCGCGGCTTCGTCGCCAACCCCGACCTGGCCGACCGCCTGCGCCTCGGCGCCCCGCTCGCCCGGGTGCGGGAGGGCGACTTGATGTACGTGGGCGGGGAGGCGGGCTACTCCGACTACCCCGCACTGGCCACCGCCGGACAGAGCGCTTGAGCCGGGGCCGGGCGGGAGGAATCCCGCACCGGCCCGGCGGCGTTCAGTGGGGGACGGCGCCCATGGGGGAGCGCTCCCGTCCAGGTTCCCGCCGCCCGGGGGCCGTTCTGGCGCAATCACGCAGCACCGGTGGCCGAGGGGATACCCACGGGTAGGGAATGCGGCAAGGTCGCCGTGTCCAGGTATTGCGGCAGGGTGTTTACTGTGCCGTCAGGGGGCACCCGCGCCGGGGTCCGGTAGGACGAGAGCGGCCTGAACGCATGCCGTGTACGGAGGGGCTGGCGAACGATGGATGAAGAAGGGAATGACCGGACCGCACGCCGGCTGACGGTGGCGCAGAAACTCGATCACCTGCTGAGGCTGCGCTCCGGGCCGGGCGAGGACGGCAGGCCGTCCTACAAGAAGATCGCCGCGGAGATCGCGGCACAGTCGGGTGAGACGTTCTCCAGCGTCTACCTCTGGCAGCTGCACCGGGGGGAGCGGACCAACCCGACCCTACGTCACCTCTGCGCCATGGCGGAGTACTTCGGTGTGCCCGTGTCCTACTTCACGGAGGACGACGTGGCCCGGCGCATGATCGACGAGGCGGTCCTGGCGGGCCGCGAACTGGACCAGGCCATGGCGGAGGCCGGGGTGAGCGCGGTGTATTTCCGCGGCGACCTCGCGGCCCTGTCCCCGGAGGGCAAGCGGATGGCCGCCGACCTGATCCGACAGCTCCGCGAGCTGGAGCAGTGCGCGCGGAAGTCCCCCCGGCCGTAGCCGGGGCGGGACGCGCCCAGGGCCGCGCGGTCAGGTCACTCCTACCCCAGGAGTGCCCTCGACGCACCTGTTGAACAGCTTCAACCCTCAAGCTAGGGTGCCTTCTTGTGTTCGCAATAAGCTGTCGTGAGCCATCCGAAGGCAGAAGGCTCACGGAAGTTAACGTCTTGCGGCCGGACCGCCCGAAGGGCACGCCTGCCGCGCGACGTCGCACATGACCGATCGGCCGCTGTTCGCCGGAGCGGCGGCCCGGCGGGCCCGGCGCCGGTGGCGAACGGGGTCCGGGACGGTCTCGCTGTCATACGGGGAGGTCGCAAGCGTGCACGACATCCTGAAATCCGCAGGCGAGGGCCGGGGCCAGAGCGTGCTGGTCGAAGGCACCGCCGGCATGGGACGTACGAGATTTCTGCGCTCCGTTATGGACGCCGCGGAGGAACACGGGCTGCATCTGCTCACCGCGCGGGCCCGGGCCGCGGAACAGGGGGTCGGCTACAGCCTCGCCCAGCAGCTCATGGCCGGTGCCCGGACCCTGCTGGCCGGTGACGCCTTCGGCGCGCTCGGGGGAAGGGACCCGGACGGCCCCGACCCGGCGACGGGCCAGGGCCTGCCGCAGGCTCTCGCCCCGGTCCTGGCCACCGGCACGCCGCTGCTGCTGGCCATCGACGACCTCCAATGGGCCGACACCCCCTCGCTGCGCTGCCTGGGATACTTCATGGCCCGGCTGGAGAACACCCCGGTGGCCGTCGTCGCCACCGTCGCACTGGGCGAGACGCCGGGGGACGAGGTGATGGCCGAGGTGCTCTCCGCCTTCCGGCACCGGGTGCTGCTGCGCGGCCTGTCCGCCGCCGACACCGCCCGGCTCGCCGCCGAGGCCTTCGGCCGGGCGCCCGCCCAGCCCTTCGTCGACGCCTGCCGCACGGCCACCGGCGGCAGCCCGTACCTCCTCGAAGCCCTCTTCCGCGAGATGCGGCTGCACGGCCTGCGGCCCGGCATCACCGCCGACCGGGTCCGGGAGCTCGCCCCGGTCGAGGTCGCCGACACCTTGCTCCCCCGCTACGAGCGCGCCTACCCCGGCGCGGGGACGGTCCTCGAGGCCGTCGCCGTCCTGGACGGCTCGGCCACCGGCGCGACGGTCGCCCGGCTGACGGGACTGGACGGGCTGCGCGCGGCCGACCTCGTCGAGGTCCTGGTGCGCGCGGGCGCGCTGACCGGACAGGGCTCGGTGATCCGCTTCGCCCAGCCGCTCGTACGCACCGCGGTGCTCGCCCGGATCCCGCCGAGCCGCCGTGACGCGCTGCACGCCCGCGCCGCGCGGCTGCTCCAGGAGTCCGGAGCGCCCGCCGAGGAGGTGGCGTCCCAACTGCTCTGCGTACGCAGCAGATCGGGCCTCCACTGGATGTGCGCCGTGCTGTGCGCGGCCGCCGGGGAGGTGATCCAGCGGGGGGACGCCGACCGGGCCCGCGCCTATCTGCGCCGTGGCCTGGAGGAGTGCGAGGGGCTGTGCCAGGGCAAGTTGCTGCACGCCCTCGGGCAGATCGAACTGGCCGCGGACCCGGCCGCAGCGGTGGAACACCTGCGGCGTGCGCTCGGCCTCCGACCCGACATCCCCGGGCGGGTCGACATCCGGCTGTGCATCGCGCACGCCCTGCAGCTCCTCGGCCGGCCCGCCGAGGCAGAACGGGTCCTGCTGGAGGGGATAGGGGAGGCCCGCAGCGTCCGCGAGCGGTCCGCGGAGATGCTGCGGGCCGAACGGTGCCTGCTGCGCGAGCTCAACCTCGCGGTGGACGTCGACATGGACGCGGACACCGCCGGGACGGCCGCGTCCCTGCCGCTGGACGCGGCCGCGACGCCGGGCGACCGGCACACCCGGCTGAGCCTGGCCGCGCTGCGCTCCTCCCGCCGCGGCGAGCAACGCGACCTGGCGGTCCGCCGGGCCCGCCAGGCCTTGCAGGAGGAACACCCCACCCTCGACTGGCGGATCGCGACCCGGACGGTCCCGCTCCAGGTCCTGTCGCAGGCCGATGAGCTGGACCTCGCCCTGGCGGAGTGCCAGGCGCTGCTGGACCGTGCCGGGGCCGAGGGCTCGCGCACGCTCCTCGCCATGGCGCACGGCATGCGTGCCGAAGTGCGCTACCGCACCGGTGACATCACCGGTTGCCTGCGGGACGCGCGTACCGCCCTGGCGCCCGGGCAGACCTCGCCGGCCGGGCACTGGAGCAGGACCGGCCAGGCCGTGGCGGCGCTCGTCGCCTCGCTGCTGGAGACCGGCGAACTGCGGCAGGCCAACCGGCTGTTGCGGGAGTTCGGCCTGGACGCCGGCGTGCCCGACGCGGCGAGCTTCGCCGCGCTGCTGTTCCACCGGGGGCGGCTGCGGGCGGCCTGCGGGTATCTCGAGGCCGGTCTGGCCGACCTGATGGAGTGCGGCCGCCGGCTGACCGCCGCCGGGCAGCTCAACCCCTCGGTGATGTCCTGGCGTTCCGAGGCGGCGCTGATCCACGCCGCTCTAGGGGACCGCGGGACCGCGCTCCTGCTCGTCGACGAGGAGCTGGGGCGGGCCCGGCAGTGGGGCGGCCGCCGGGCCATCGGGCGGGCGCTGCGCGTGTCGGGACTGCTGGCGAAGGGCCGCACCGGCGAGACGGCCCTGCGCGAGGCCGTCGAGGTACTCGAAGCGTCGTCGGCCCGGCTCGACCTCGCCCGTTCGCTCACGGACCTGGGCATCGTGCTGCGCAAGGCCAGCCGCCTGGGCGAAGCCCGCGAACACCTGCGCCGGGCCCAGTCCCTGACCGAGCAGTGCGGTGCCACCATGCTGGCGCAGACCGTCCGGCAGGAGCTGCTGGCGGCGGGGGCCAGGCCCCGCCGGCTGACCGAGGTCGGCATCGACGCGCTCACCCCGACCGAGCGCCGGGTCGCCCTGATGGCCGTCGCGAAGTTAACCAACCGGGAGATCGCGATGAAGATGTTCGTCACCCAGCGGACCGTGGAACTGCACCTGAGCCGTGTCTACCGCAAGCTCTCGGTGCCCGGCCGCTCCGGGCTGACGGATCACTTCGCGGAGCTGCCCGGCGGCACCGGAACCCGCGCCGGCCACCCCGCGGACGGCCGTCGGCCCGGTGCGGGCATCGGCGCGCAGGACTGTGCCGACGACATGGCCGCGGTGTGAGCGGCGGCCGCCGCGGCACGACGTCAGCGGGAGGGTGCGCCGGGCGGCCCCGGCCAGGGGCACCGGGGCCGCGGCTGGCCGCTGACCGGGGAGAATCCGCCGCCGCTGCCCGCGCTCACGCGCAGGGAGCGGCGGCGGTCTCGTGTTCGTGCCGGTCTCCGGTCACCAGCCGGAGGGAACGGCGGTCCGATATCGACAACTTCCGGTACACCCGGCTCAGATGCATCTCCACGGTGCGCCGCGTGACGTACAGCTGGTCGGCTATCTCCCGGTTGGTCAGCCCCTCCGCCGCGAGCAGGGCGGTCCTGCGCTCCGCCGGGGTGAGCGAGCCGGGCCCGGTCTCGGTGTGGCGGCGCGGCCGGGCTCCCGCCTCGATCATGTCCCGGCGCAGTTCCTGTACGAGCGTGCGGGCGCCGCACTTCTCGGCGAGCGCCGCGGCGGTGCGCAGGTGTTCGCGGGCCTCACGGGGCCGGTCGGTGCGTATCAGCTCGCGTCCCAGGTCGCGCAGGGTCCGGGCCTCGTCGAGCGCGGCCCCGGCGTCCCGCAGCAGCCGGGCCGCCTCGCTCAGCAGCGCCGCCCGCTCCTCGTCCGGTGCCAGCAGCCCGGCGGCCCGCAGGGCGACGCCCACCGCGTGGGCGGTGCCGTAGGCCCTGGCCAGGGTCAGCTCCTCGGCCACCAGCCGCCGCGCGGCGCTCCCGTCGCCGAGCCGGGCGTGGGCGAGGGCGGCCTCCGAACGCCAGGGATACAGGGCCGGGTTGCCCCAGCCCCGCTGCCGCAGCAGCCGGCCGCACTCCTCCAGATCGGCCAGGCCGGAGGCCACGCGGCCTGTCGCCACCTGTAGCCGGCCCCGGTGGAAGAGCAGCCCGGGCAGGGCCACCGCGGGCATGGTGGTCTCCAACTCGGGCTCCAGCAGCACCTGTCGGGCCCGGTCGGGTTCGCCGGACTCGTGGAGCGCGCTGCCGAACCAGCCGCGGACCAGCGCGGAGCCGAGCCAGGTGTGTCCGGCGGGTTCCGGGCCGCGCTCCAGGACGTCGCATGCCGCGTCCAGGCACTCGCCGATCCGGCCGGCCCGGAAGGCGCACTCCGCGAGGGCGGCGCGGGCGAGGGCGGCGACGGTGCGGGAGCCTTCGGCGGTCGCCGCGGCCAGCACCGCCCGAGCGTTCTCCAGCGCCTCCTCCCCGGCGCCCGAGCGGGCCAGGACGAGGACGAGCCCGAGCCGCATCAGGGCGTGGTCGTTGGCGGAGGAGACCGGTTCGCTCAGCGCGAGGCGGGCCTGCCGTACGGCGTCGGCGCGCTGCCGGCCGCTCCAGTGGGCGCTCATGGCCGGCAGGGCCGCCTCCGCGCGGCGCACCCACGGGGACCGGGCGGCCTCGCTCAGCGGCGCCGGCCGGGCGGTCGGGGTGGTTCGGCCTTCGAGGAGTTCGAGCAGGTCACGGACGGCATGGAAGCCGGCCTGTAGCTTCTTGCCGGCCCCCGAGCGGGCCAGTTCCCCGGCCTCCTCCCGGACGATCCGCAGTGCCTCGGCCATGTCCCCGGTCATGGCCACGGCCTGTGCCAGATCCAGCATCACCATGGCGCGGTGCTCGGTGTTCCCCCGGAGGAGGCCGGCCGTACGGCGCAGCCTGGCGACCGCGGCCTCGGGTCCGTCCGCCAGCTCGATGCGGCCGAGGCGGCGCAGCAGGTCCGCCTCTTCCCCGGGGCCGCACTCGGCCAGCCCGCGTTCCAGGCACACCCGGGCCCGCGCCAGGTCGCCGTCCGCGAGCGCGGCGTCGGACGCGTCCACGAGCAGCCGCCGCGCCCAGGGCGTGCCGATCGGTGAACCGGGCAGCAGGTGCGCGGAGACGCACTCCCGGGCGGCGCCGGTGGCGTACAGGGCCTTCGCCGCCTCGGTGTGCAGCCGGGCCCGCTCGCTGGGCCGCATCCGCGCCCGGAACGCGGCCGCCACCACGGGCTGGCCGAAGCCGATCCCGTCCGGGCCCTCGGTCAGTACGCCGCAGCGCACCAGCCGGTGGAGCACGTCGGCGGTCTCGGTGGGGTCGAGGGGAGTGAGCCGCGCGACGAGCTCACCGTCCGCGCCGGGGGCGGCGATCGAGGCCGCTTCGAGGACGGCTTCGACGTTGGGGGAGCAGCCGGTCAGCCGGGCGAGGAGGGTCTCGGCGACCTCCACCGGACCCAGCTCCGCGACCCGGTGGGCGGGCACTTCCGCCGGTCCGAGCCCGGTGCGGCGCAGTTCGCGCAGCAGCGCCTGGAGCAGCCAGGGGTAGCCGGCGGTGGCCTCGCGGCAGGCGTCGGCGAGGTCGCCGCCGATCCGCTCACCCAGGGCGGAGGTGAGCAAGTAGCCGACGCTGTCGGTGTTGAGGCCCTGGAGCACCATCCGGCGGTGGAAGGCGGCGGCGACCCCGGCGGGGGTCTCGGCGGGCTTCGGTTCCGTGCGGCCCGTCAGGTCAGGGCGGTCGAGTCCCAAGGTGGCCAGCAGGGCGAGGGGCACGCCTTCCAGGCGGGCCATCAGATAGCCGAGCCACTGCAGCGAGGCGGCGTCCGTCCACTGGAGGTCGTCGATCACGATGAGCAGCGGCGCACGGTCCGCCGCCGCGACGGTCAGCCGGTGGAGTCCGGCCGCCTCCCCTTCGGCTTCGGCCGAACCCTCCCCGCTCACGAGCCGTCCTTGTGCCGTCCGCGCGCCCAGTACCCCCAGTAACTGGTCGCGGACCTGATGCAGCACCCCGTACGGCCGGTCCCGCTCCCGGGGTCTGGCCCGCGCGGCGACCGTCTCGAAGCCCCGGCCGCGGGCCGCCCGCAGCGCGGCGCGCACCAGGTGCGACTTGCCCACGCCGATGCCGCCCTCCAGCAGCAGGCTCGTCCCCATTCCCGCGTCCGCGGTGTCCAGGATGCGGTCGACCGCACCCATCTCGCTGTCCCGGCTCAGCACAGCAGTTCCCCTCCCGCTCGCCCCGTGCGTCCCCGTCGGTCCTGTGCCGGCCCGGTCCCTCCGCCGGCCCGGCGCCATGGGTCAGAAGTCGTCGAGGCCCCCGTGCCGGTGGCGCCACTGCTCGGTGGCCACCCCGGACATGACGACCTGCACCACGTCCTCGGCGAGCGTGGGCGTCACCGGCAGGTGCCCGAAGAGCACCCGGTAGTAGGTGGTCGAGGCCAGCATGTCCAGGAGCAGGTCGATGTCCGCGTCGGGCCGGATGTCGCCCCGGCGGATGCCGCGCCGCAGGGCTTCGGCGGTCGAGGCGCGGCGGGTGTGGAAGAACTTCTCCAGGAACGCGCTCTTCAGGTCCGGGGTGTCGGCGAGGTCGGCGATGAGCGCGGGCAGCACGCGCCGGCCCAGGGAGGTGCCGAAGGCCTGGCTGAGCGTGCCGATCCCGGCGATGAGGTCGCAGTGCGTGCAACCGGTGTCCGGGGTCGGGGCGGTGCCCACCGTGGTGACGAGCGCGTCCACGACGAGGTGCTGCCGGGAGCGCCAGCGGCGGCGCAGGGCGGGCTTGCTCGTGCCGGCGCGGGCGGCCACGGCCTCGAGTGTGAGGTTGCCGTAGCCCGACTCGTTCAGGAGCTCCATCACCGCCGCGGGGACGGCCGCGTCGATGCGCCCGTCCCGGGGCCTGCCCGCGCGCTGCCGGCCGGATTCGTGTGCTTCGGCCAGAGCGCCGTTCGGGGTGTTCACCATGCCCTCAGTATAGGTAAGCTGAAATAGATTCCGGTCCGGAACGGAATGAAACTTTTTCCTCAGGAGGTTCGTCGTGTCGCAAGATGTCAACGAGGTCGCCGAAGGGGTCGGTGAGCCGGTCGCGCCACCGGCCGCCGGCGGGGGCGCGGCGGTGGAGAGCGTCTTCTCGGGGGCGTACCGGGCCCTGACGCTCGGGGTGATCCTCTCGGTGAGCATGGTCGCCTTCGAGTCGCTGGGCGTGGCCACCGTGCTGCCCGACATCGCGCGGGACCTGGACGGCCTGGGCGCCTACGGCTGGGGTCTGTCGGCGCTGATGCTGGCCAACATCATCGGTACGGTCGTCGCCGGCCGCGCCGCCGACCGCACCGGCCCGGCCCGGTCCATGGCCGTCGGCATGCTGATCTTCGCGGTGGGCTGCGCCGCGGCGGGTGCCGCCGCGTCCTGGCCGCTCTTCCTGCTCGGCCGGGCGCTTCAGGGTCTCGGCGTCGGGGCTGTCATGAGCATGGCTTACACCATGATCGGACTCGCCTACCCCGAGCACCTGCGGGCGCGGATGTTCGCCCTGCTGTCCTCCGCCTGGACCGTCCCCTCGCTCATCGGCCCCGTCATCGCGGGCACCCTGGCCCAGCACACCAGCTGGCGCGGGGTCTTCCTGCTGATGCTGCCGCTGATCGCCATCGCCGCCGCGCTCACCCTGCCCGGCCTGCGCAAGCTCGACCGCCCGCAGGGCGCCGCCTCCGGCGCCGCGCCCGCCGGTCCCTGGTGGAAGAGCCCGCTCGCCACCAGCATCCTCCTCACCGCCGGCACCGCGCTGCTCCTCCAGGCGCTGCTGCTGAAGAACCTGGCCCTGCTCATCCCGCTCGCCGTGATCGGCGTGGCCGTCGCGGTGCCGACGCTGCGCCAGGTGACCCCGGAAGGCACGCTGAGCATCCGCCCCGGCATCGGCGCCGGCATCGGCATCCGCTTCCTGCTCTGCGCCGTCTACTTCGGCAGCGAGGCGTTCCTCCCGCTCGGCCTCCAGGAACTCCGCGACGTGAGCGCCTCCATGGCCGGCCTCGGCCTCTCCGCCGGCGCCATCACCTGGGTGCTGGGCTCCGCCTACCAGGCCAAGCTCGACGGCAAGGACAAGCGCGGCCGCACCGGCAGCGTCACCCTCGGCTTCGTCATCCTGCTCGTCGGCGTGGTGATCATGGCGCTGTCGATCCTCGTCGAGGCGATCCCGGCCATGGTCGCCGTGGCCGGCTGGGCGATCGGCGGCATCGGCATGGGCATCGCCTTCAACGCCGCCACCACCGACACCCTGGAGCAGACGCCGGGCGAGCAGCAGGGCCTGGTCAGCGGCTCGCTGCAGCTGGCCCAGACCCTCGCCACCGGCCTGATCGCGGGCCTGGGCGGCGCCGCCATGGCCATGGCGGACCAGCACGGCTCGACGACCCGTACCGCGCTCCTGTTCACCTTCATCCTCACCGCCGTGCTGGCCCTGGCCGGTGTGCTCGTCTCCCGGCGGCTGCGGCCCGCCGCGGCCCGGTAGTCCGGACCGCGACAAGAGGGAAACCGCGACAACAGGGAAGGAGACCCGACCGTGGAAGACATGCTGCTCCTGGGGTTGAGCGCACCGACCGACGACGACCCCTTCGGCGGTCCGCTGCTCCGCGCGCTCGCGTCGCCCGGCGCCTCGGGCACCCGCCTCGTCGTCAGCACGACACCGTCCGTGCTGGCCCGGGAGGGCTCCGGCATCGCCCCGACCCACCCCGTGGCGGACACGCTGCGGCAGATGGCGGCGCTCGCCGACGGGCTCGTGATCACCGTGCCCGAGTCGGGCTCCGCGCCGGCCGCGTCACTGCGCACGCTGCTGAACTGGCTGACCTGGCCGGCCGAGGACTCCCCGCTGGTCGACAAGCCGGTGGCGGTCCTGACCACCTCGGCGGGCCCGGCGGTGTCCTCGCCGCAGCCGTACTGCGAAGTGGAGCGCATGCTCTTCAGCGCCGGTGCCGACATCGTCGGCCCGCGCACCGTCATCGGCCGCGCCGCGCAGGTGCTGCGCGAGCGCGAGGACGGGCAGGTGACCTTCGACGACCCCGGGGCCGCGGTCCGGCTGCTGTTCCACATCCACCGGATCGCGGCGGCGGCCCGGCAGAACGCGGGACTGCCGCCGACGGACGATTCCCGGCCGTGGCTGCTCTGAGAGCGGACGCCAGGAACGCCGGTGGGCCCCCGCGGATCCGCGGGGGCCCACCGGTACGCCGGGAAGAGGTGGCGCTACGCCCGGCAGCGCAGCATCTCCAGCGGGGGGTTGGCGAGGAAGTCCTCCCAGAACTCCGGCCCGTAGGCCTTGACGCCGTCCTCCGGCACCGACAGCGGCACCCACGTCACCTCGCTGAAGCCGGCCGCCGTGAGCGCGCCCTCGTACACGTCGCGCCGCGGGTAGTGGGTGAGGAACTCGATGGGCGGATCGAGCAGCGCGGTGATGCGGACCTGCGTGCCGACCGCGCTCTCGCCCTCCGGTACGTAACGGAACCCGTACTTGTCCGTGGAGGGGCCGTCGAAGCGGAAGCCGGGGGCCTGGGTGAGCACGAAGAACTCGCCCCCCGGCCGCAGGCTCCGGTGCACACCCCGGCACATCCGCTCCATCGCGGCCGGATCGTCGGCGTAGTTGAGCAGATAGACGGCCGTCGCCGCGTCGAAGGGCCGCTCGAAGCGGGGCAGTTCCGCCCCGTCGGCGACCTCGTAGCGCACCCCCATCGGGGTGCGCTCCTCGATGGCGCGGGCGGCGGCCACCATCTCGGCCGAGACGTCGACGCCCAGCACGTCCGCGGCACCGAGCCGCTTGGCCTGCCGGGTGTAGAAGCCGGTCCCGCACGCCAGGTCCAGGACCGACTTGCCTGTCAGGTTCCCGAGCATCCGGAGGAAGCTGCCCAGCTCCGGATACCGGGCCAGGGGCAGCGTCTTGAAGCCCTCGTACGCCTCGCCTATCTCGTCGTACTGCTGAACGGTCAACTTGCCTTCTCCTCAAGGGTGTCGGGGATCGCGGCGCCGGTGGGGACCGCGCGGCGGCGCAGCCGTGCGCCGGCCAGGGCCAGGCGCCGGCCCTGGTGGCGGGCGGCCGCCAGGACCTCGGGGCCCGGCAGGGCCCCCGCCGAGCGCGGGTGCGAGGTGCCGTAGGGATTGCCGCCCGCCGCGAACACCGCGGGGTCGGTGTAGCCGGGCGGCACCACCAGCGTGCCCGAGTGGTGCAGCACATGGTGCAGGGACAGCAGGGCCGACTCGCTTCCGGCCTGCGGGTGCGCGGTGGTGACGAAGCCGCTGGCCGGCTTGCCCGCCAGCGGTCCCGGACCCGCCGGGGGCTCCAGCGACTGCAGGAAACCCAGCATCGACGCGGCCATCGCGCCGGAGCGGACCGGCGCGCCGAAGGCCACCGCGTCCGCCCACGCCACATCGCCCGCCGCGGCGGGCTTCTCCGGAAAGCCCTCCAGGCTCCGCAGCCGTACCTCGGCCCCGAGTTCACGGGCCCCCGCCGCGCACTCGTGCGCCAGCAGCCGGACCGGCTCGTCCCGCGCGCAGTGCACGACCGTGACCCGGGCGGGCCCCGGACCCGGCGCCGCGCCGCCGGGCTCCGGCCGGGTGCGGGCGGCCACGTCGGCCAGCCTGCGGCCCAGCGCCCAGGCCGCGGTGAGCTCCGGTTCGCCGACCGGCCCCTCGCGGTGCGCGGTGACGGACAGCCCGTAGGGGTTCGCCCCCACCCTCTGGAACAGCGGATCGGCGGGATCGGCGCCCAGCGTCCACGCGCCCCAGTGGTACATCGTCTGATAGAGCGTCAGCAGTGTGGCCTCGCGGCCGCCGTGGACGCAGGTGGAGGACGTCATGCCCGTCACCACCCGGTCGGCCAGCAGCCCCTTGTGCCACAGCGGGGAGGTCGACTCCAGGAAGCGCTTGAACGGCGAGGAGACGTTGCCGAAGTACGTGGGTGTGGCCAGCACCAGGCCGTCCGCCCACAGCACGTCGTCGGGCGAGGCCGGGCGCTCGGGCCATGCCCGGGCCGCTTCCGGCGCCTCCTCGTCCGCGACGCCCAGCAGCCGCACCTGCGCGCCGTAGGAGGCGGCACCCTCGGCGGCCGCCTCGGCGAGCGTCCGCATGGTGCCGCGCCTGCTGTGGTGGACGACCGCGACCTTGGGCCTCACCGCGTGCCCTGCGCGCCGGGCAGCGGACGGCGCAGCACCAGTCGTACGTCGTCGCCGAGCCGGTCCACCTCGTCCAGGCGCAGCCGCACCGCCTCGCTCAGCGTTCCGGCGCCGAAGCCGTCGAGCACCGCGCGCCCCGTGGAGCCGAGCAGGACCGGCGCGACGTAGGCCACGACCCGGTCCAGCAGCCCCCGGGCGGCGAACTCGGCCGCCAGCCGGGCGCCGCCCTCCAGCAGCACGGAGCGCGTCCCCCGCCCGTACAGCTCACTCAGCAACTCCCCGAGGTCCAGTCGCCCGTCGGTCTCCGGCAGGGTCAGCACCTCGTGGCCGCCGGGCAGTTCGGGCGCGGGCGCGACACGGCCGACGACCACCAGGGTCGGTGCCGCGTCGTCCAGGACGCGGGCGTCCGGCCGGATGCCGCCGGTGCGGTCCAGCACCACGCGCAGCGGCGGCCTGCCCGGCACGCCGTGGCGCAGCCCCAGGTGCGGATCGTCCTCGCGCAGGGTCCCGGACCCGACCAGCACCGCGTCGTGCGAGGCCCGCAGCCGGTGCGCGTCCTCACGCGCCGCGGGGCCGGTGATCCAGCGTGAGGAGCCGTCGGGCGCCGCCGAGCGCCCGTCGAGCGTGCCGCCGAACTTCCAGGTGACGTACGGCCTGCCGGTCCGCACGGAGGTGAGCCACAGCTCGTTGGCGCGCTCGGCTTCCTCGCGCAGCACCTCGGCCACCACCTCGACCCCGGCGTCGCGCAGCCGCCGCGCGCCGCCCGCGGCACGGGGGGTGGGGTCGGGCACCGCGTAGACGACCCGTGCGACGCCCGCGCTCAGCAGGGCGTCGGCGCACGGGCCGGTGCGGCCCTGGTGCGCGCACGGCTCCAGGGTGACGACGGCGGTGGCGCCCCGCGCGCGGTCGCCCGCGGCCGTGAGGGCCTCGGCCTCCGCGTGCGGGTGGCCCGCGCCCCGGTGGAACCCCTCGGCGACCGTGGCCCCTTCGGGGTCCAGCAGCACACAGCCGACCAGCGGGTTGGGGCTGGTGCGGCCCAGCGCGGTGACCGCGAGCTCCAACGCCCGCCGCATGGCCGCCAGTTCCGCCGCGCTGGCGGCGGGCGCGGCCGTCACGGCGTCTCCGCGAGCCGGAAGCCCATCGCATAGATGTCCCGTTCGTACCAGCCGTGCCGCCGGCGGCAGCGGGCGAGGTCACCGAAGCGGGTGAAGCTGCCGCCCCGGGCCACGCGGTACGTGCCGCGGGTCACGGCGAGATCGTCGGCGACGGCCTCCCCGCCGGGGTAAGGGCCGTAGTCGTCGGCCGTGTACTCCTCGACGTTGCCGGCCATGTCGTGCGCCCCGAACGGGGAGCGGCCCGCCGGGTACACCCCGATCGGCGAGGTGGTCAGCGGTCCCTCCTCCACCGTGTTGGCGCACTCCGGCCGGAAGTCGTCCCCCCACGGGAACTCGCGGCCGTCGCCGCCGGAGGCCGCGTACTCCCACTCGGCCTCGGTCGGCAGCCGGAAGCCGCGCCCGGTGCGCCGGGCGAGCCACGCGGCGTAGGCGTCGGCGGCCTCCGCGGACACGGTCCACACCGGGTGGTTGGCGAGTCGCTCCGGATAGACACCGAACCGCCAGCTCGACGGCAGCAGGGAACTTCCCGTGGCCTCCAGGAAGAGCCGGTACTCCACGTTGGTCACCGGGTGCAGGGCGATCCGGAACGCCGGGAGGTCCCGCTCGTACACGGGGCACTCCTTGGCGATCCACTCCTCCTCCACGCCCGCGTGGCGCCAGCGCCCGGTGACCGGGCCGACCTGCGCGGGGTCGAGGCCCAACTGGACGCGCGCCGCCGGGACGTCGGCCATCGGCGGGTCCTCAGGGCGGATCCGCGGGTCGCCGACCATCCCCAGGACGGTGCCGGCGGCGTGGCGCCGGGTGAACGGCTCGGCGGGGTCCTCCGCCACCGCGACGAGCGCGTCCGCCTCCAGGGACAGCAGATCCCGGTGGTCCGCGAGGCCCCAATGGGGGCCGCGCGCCCGGAAGCTGTCGGGCAGGCCCATGGCCGCCCGGTCGGAGAGGGTGTTGGGGTTGGCGAGGACGACCGGTGGGGTGCTGGTGGTCATGACTTTCTCCCATGGGCGCCGGGAACGTCGCCTCCGGTCAGCGCGGTGAGCGGCACCGCGTCGGCCAGGGTCCGGTAGCCCGTGTCGTTCAGGTGGATGTGGTCGCCGCCGTCGAGGGCGGCCCGGACGCGCTGCGGGTCGGCCGGATCGCGTACGGCCGCGTCGAAGTCGACGACGGTGTCGAAGGCGGCCAGGGCCGCGGGGGAGCGCAGCGTGGTATTGACCTCGACGCGCGCGCGTTCGGCCTCGGGGGTGTAGAAGGGGGAGTCCTTGAAGGGCGTCAGGGTGCCCACCACGACGCGGATGTGCCGAGCTCGCAGCCGCCCGGCCATGGTGCGCAGCCCGTCGAGCACCTGCGCGGACGTGGCGCGGGGCTCCAGCTGGAGGTCGTTGATGCCCTCGTAGAGCACGGCGGTCCGCACGCCCGGCCGGTCGAGCACGTCGCGCTCCAGCCGTCCGAGGGCGCTGGTCCCGCGCTGCGGCCGGTCGGTCTCGGTGCCGTCGCGCAGGATGCGGTTGCCGCCGATGCCCTCGTTGAGCACCCCCATGCCCCGGGTCGCGGGGTCGGCCGTCATGCGCCGGGCGAGGGCGTCCGTCCAGCGCGCGTCGGCGTCCTGGGTGGACTTCACGCCGTCGGTCTGCGAGTCGCCGAGGGCGACGACCGTGCCGCGCGTGCCGGGTCCCCTGACGTCGACGCCGGTCAGGAAGAACCAGGACGTCTCGGTCCGGGTGTACGCGCTGCCCGCGCTCTCGCCCGCGTGGTCGCCGGGCTCGGAGACATAGTTGCTCTGCTGGGCCAGCCAGTGCCAGGTCGTCGGCCCGGTCGGGCGCGGCAGGTGGACGCTGACCAGGAGGTTCCGGTCGGCCGGCACGTCGAACGGCACGGGGTCGCTGAGGACTTCGGCCCCCACGGGCACGGTCGTGCCGGTGGCGCCGCCGTCGAAGGTGACCGGCCGCAGGGTGCCGGGCGCCGCGCTGGGGGAGGAGCCGGAGCCGGCCAGCGCGACGGTACTGGTGCCGAGGGCCAGCGGAGCCGTGCCGTGGGCGTTGGAGAACCGCAGGCGCAGCTCGCCGCCGGCGGCCGAGGCGTGGACGACCATGCGGACGGTCCGGTTGTCGATGCCCTCCTGCGAGATGCCGGTGGGCGCGGCGGGCGCGGGCGCGGTGCCCCATGTGCCGGTCCACCCCTGCGGGGCGCCGGCGGCCCGCGCGGGCGTGCCCGTGAGCGTGGCCTGGGCCAGCAGCGCGGCCGTGGCCGTGGCGACGGCCGCGCGGTACGGACGTGTGCTCATCGTCCGTCCTCCCCGGTGCGGCGGAACGTGCCCACCAGATAGGTGAGTCCCGCGATCGCGCGGGGCACCCGGTGCGTCTCGACGGGGGTGAAGCCGTGCGCGCCGATCAGCTCGTTCAGCTCGTCCTCGGTGAACTCCCGGTAGAGGCGGTTCCCCTCGTTGGTGTACAGCCCGCCGATGCCGCCCGCCGCGTGGAAGACGGAGAGGGTGTAGAGGCCGTCCGGGCGCAGCAGGCCGTGGATCCGGCGCAGGTAGCTCCCGTACGCGTCGGGGTGCTGGTGGTGGAAGCAGCCGTTGTCCAGCGCCGCGTCGTAGGCGGCGGTGCCGGGCAGGTCGAGCACCGCGGTGGCCAGGAACCGGACCCGGCCGGGCCGTTGCCGGGTGATGGCCTCCCACTCGGGGGCCGCGACGAGGTCGATGCCGGTGACGCGGTGGCCGCCGTCGAGAAGGATCGCGGCGTCGAGGCCGCGGCCGGTGCCGAGGTCGAGCACGTGCGCGTCGGCCTGTCCGCCTAGCGCGCTCATCAGCAGCCGCGGTGCCCGGCGCATCGCCTCCTCGCCGGTCCAGATGTCCCGGCCGTCGGCGTAGTGGTGCTGGAAGTCGCTGTTCAGGACGGCGGTGTAGGCGGCCTCGTCGAGGGGGACGGCCTCGGTACGTTCGACGTCGTACCGGTCGGCTATCGGATGGCTGTCGTCCATGCGGAGCGGTCCTGTCATGTGAAGTGCGTCAGGGTGTGCGGGCATGGGTTCCGGGGGAGGCGGGTCGTCCCCTCGCCTCCCCCGGAACCGCCTGTGGGGGGTGGACTCAGATGCCGATGGTGTAGACCTGTCCGTCGTAGGACGAGGCGGCGAAGCAGTGGTGCTCCGCGTCGTAGGTGAGCGAGGAGATCCCCGCGGTCGTCGGCCGCACGATCGAGGACCACCCGCCGGCGACGCGGTCGTAGAGCGCGACGCGCCCGTTGTAGCTGCCGGTGGCGACGGTGCGGCCGTCGTCGGAGGCGGCGACGCACTTGATGGAGTGCGTGTGCGGGGTGTCGAGGACCTCGGGACGCTGCTCCGGGTCCCAGATGCGCAGCTTCAGGTCACGGCTGACACTGGCGAACCAGCCGCCCCCCAAGCCGGCGCAGCCGTTGGCGATCCGGCCGTGGGCCTCCTCGGCCGTGGCGACCCGCGACAGGTCCGAGATGCGGTACCAGGTCGCGGAGGCGTCGGCGGCCACCGAGAAGAGCAGGTCGCCGGAGACGGCGATGCCCTTGACGGCGTTGGTGTGCAGCGGCAGATCGGCCACGTGCTCCACCGCGTCCGGGCCGTCGAGCCGCAGCAGCAGCCCCTCGCCGGTGTACGCGCCGACCACCGCGTACCGCTGCCCGTTGTGCTCGAAGGCCGCGCCGCAGTTGAGCGGTGAGCGGTGCTGGTGGAGTTCGCGCCCGGTGAGGGCGTCGAAGACCTTGCCGAGCTGGCCGCCGGAGAGCACCAGGTCGCCGAGGGGGGTGAGGAAGTTGCACAGGCTGCCGGTGCGGGCGAGCACCTCGCCGTCGCGGTGGACGATGCCCGCGTCGCCTATGGTGAGCGCGGAACCGGCGGACGAGAGCACGGCATTGACACCCTGGGTGGGCGGCACCTCGCCCGCGTCCCAGGAGCAGCCCTCGTAGTCGTAGCCGCGGTAGCCGGCGCCGAAGGTCGCGAAGACCAGCCGGGACCCGCCGGCGAACGCGCAGGAGCGGGGCCACACGTCGTCGGGCAGGGCGGTGGTGTCGCGGAGCTCGGGCTTGCCGGAGGCGACGTTCCACAGCCGCATGGTGCGGTCGTAGCTGAGGCTGACCAGCAGGTCGCGCGAGTCGTCCAGCACCAGGCGCTTGATGCCCGCCTCGTGGGCCGGCACGACGGTGCGCCCGGCGTCGTCGACGACGATGATCTGGCCCTCGTCGTTGCCGGCGAAGATGGTGCCGCCGGAGGAGATGGCGATGGTGTCGGTCTCGACGCCGTCCATGTCCAGGTCGGCCACGAGGGCGCCGCTCTCCAGCGACCACCGCTTGATGGTGCCGTCGTCGCTGGAGGAGATCAGCTCGTCTCGGTCGCGGGCCCATTCGACCGAGATGACATCGGCGGTGTGCCCGGCGAAGGTGGCGACGAGGCTCCCGGCGAAGTCGTAGACCCGCACCCGGTGGTCGCGCGACGCGGTGGCTATCAGCTCCTTGGACGGGTGGAAGACGGACATCTCCACGTCGTCCTCCTGGTCGGCGAGCACCGCCACCAGGCGCAGCTCCGGCACCGTCCACAGGCGGGCGGTGTAGTCGCTGGAGGAGGTCACCAGGTGGCGCCCGTCGGGCGAGAACGCGCACTGGTTGGCCAGGTGGTCGTGGAAGGAGCGGGCGAGGGCCGTTCCGGTCCGCTGGTCCCAGCAGATGACCTGGTTGTCGTAGCCGGCGGTGGCGACGTAGGAGCTCTCCCAGGCCGCGATGCCGCTGATGGGTCCCCGGTGCTGGATCACGCTGTTCCTTCCACGAGTTCGATCGAGTGGCCGCCGTATTCGGCCTTGGCGCGCAGGTAGTGGTCGTTGCGCTCGTTACGGAAGATCCCGGTCCGGACCTGTTCCGCGACCTCGATGCCGTACGAGGTCAGCTGGGCGGCCTTGTCCGGGTTGTTGGTGTGCAGCTTGATCCGCTTCACCCCGAGCGTGTGCAGCATCTGGGCCGCCGAGCGGTAGTCCCGGAGGTCGTCCGAGAAGTTCAGCTCCCGGTTGGCCGCGAAGGTGTCCAGCCCGTCGTCCTGGAGCCGGTAGGCGTCCAGCTTGTTGTACAGGCCGATGCCGCGCCCCTCCTGGCGGAGGTAGAGGAGCACACCGCCGGAGGCGGCGAGCAGCTGCATCGACTCCGTCAGCTGCGGACCGCAGTCGCAGCGCGCGGAACCGAAGACGTCGCCGGTCAGGCATTCGGAGTGCAGCCGCACCAATGGGACCTCGGTGATCGGTCCGAACTGCACGGCGATGTGCTCCAAGCCGTCGCCGAGACCGCTGAAGGTGATCATCTGGCCGGGCTGCCAGGCGCCGTCGGCACGCTGTACCGGGATCTCGACCCGGGCTCGGATGCGCACGCTCCCGTCGAGCGGCTCCGCTGACAAACCGTGCAACGGGGTGTCTTCCCCATTGAGCGTTTTGGGCACTGATTCCTCCCGTTGAGCGAGCACGCCCCGAACTCCAGGGCGCGTTCCCAGCATGGGCACGGAGAGCGGATCGGACAGCACGGTCCGTACCGGTACGGGTACCGAGATTATTTGGGGGTGGTACCGAACCATCCGGTTCCGTTGCTTCGGAAGACCGAAGCTTTCGGTGGGTGAGGTACCTCAGTCGTATGGCCTCCGACCTCCGTCTTACGGCCGTCGGCGTAGCACTGCAGCCCGTTACGCCTGCCGCGCAGCCGTCCTAGCCTCGAAGGCATGGAGACGACGAGCGGAACACTCGACGAAGCTCTGGGACGCCTGCACGCCACCGGCCCCGAATTCCACGGCTTCCTCAGCAACCACGGCCCGATGGCCGTCGAGGCCCTGGTCAGGAACGGCCAGGCGCGCACCGTCCACCGCTGGCTCGACCACTACGTCACCAAACTCGAGGACGTACCGAGCGCGCGGACCCGCATCACCGACACCAACTGGAGGGAGGCACTGGGCGATCCGTCCCGCGTCACCGACTGGACCACCTACATGGCGCGGCAGGTCGCCGAACGCCCCTGGCGCGAGGTGCTGGCCGAGTGGTGGCCACGCCTGGTGCCCGGCATCGCGGGCGCCGCGACCCACCCCGTCATACGCGTCGGCCACGCCGTCCGCACCCTCCTCGACGACGGGGAAGAGGCACCGCGCGTCGCGGAGTTCGCGCACGCCCTCGGCTACTGGGCGGCCCGCCACACTCCCTTGCCGGTGACCGTACGACCGGTCGGCACGGCCACCCCCGCCGACGCGCTCGCCGCCCTCCCCCCGGTCGCCGACCAGGAGACCGGAGTCCTGAACGGCCTGGCCCAGCTCCCCGGCACCGAAGGCTGGCTGAAGGCCGCCGAGTCCCTCAACACCCCCCAGGACCCGGACGCGGCCCGCTGCCAACTGGCCGCCCTCGTCAGGGCCGCCACCCGCCGCTACGCCGACTACGGCCACGGCAACGCGGTGATGCTCGTGCACTCCGCCACAGCCCCGAACGCGGTACTGCGCACGCTGCCGGCCCTTCCCCGCGACCTCTGGTCCCTCTCGCTCGGCGCGGCGTGGGCGGCGAGCGCGGCGATCACGTCCCTCTACGCCCCGCCGGATGCCCTGCCGCCGCTACGAGCCGGTCGGCTCACCCCGGAGGACCTCTTCGAACGGGCCGCGGCGCACGGGGACGAACACGTCATCAAACTGACGGACACGGCGTGCGACGTGGCTTCCTGGACGGGGGAGGGCGACGGCCAGGCTCTGTCGGCGGCGGTACGGTCCATGGAACTGATCACGCCGGATCACTGAGGGCCTTGCCCGAAGGGGCGTGAGAGGGGCGCCTGACGGCACGAGGCCGGTCAGGCGCCCCTTGCTGACCCGGGCGTCGTGCCGCTGGTGAAGGCCCGACGGATGAACCGCCGTTGCCAGGGCACCTCGACCGCACGGGAGTGGTAGTTCCGCCGCACCCAGGTGACCGCCTCCTCGGGGCCCATCCCCTCGAAGACGCACATCACGGACAGCGCCGTACCGGTCCTTCCGACCCCGCCTCCGCAACAGACCTCGACGCGTTCGGTCGCGGCGCGGTCGTGGGCGAGGCGGAGTGCGCGGATCGCGTCGCCGGGGTCGGCGGGAAGCCAGAAGTCCCGCCAGGGGACCCACATGGACTCCCAGATGGGCTCGGGCGGCCGCTGCCCCGTCATATGCACGGTGAGCGTGGGCGTCTGCCCCTCCGGCAGGCCGTACCTCAGCCCCCGCCCCCGAACCAGCCGCCCGGAGGGGAGCCGGACGACTCCCGGGGTGCCGGCGCTCCATGGTTCGGTCGTCATGAATCCTGTTCCGATCGAGTGTCCGCCATGGAGTGATGATGGCGCATGGCGCCCGTTCCGAAGGCGGGGGTTCGTATGTGGCGGGTGGCCCGCAAGAACTTCATTCTGCCCCTTCTGCGGCTCCTGAACCGGTGCTCGAACGGCGGCGCTCCCTCGGGGGCGCCGCCGTTCGGCGTTCCGGCGCACGGTCTCAAGGGCCGGATTCCACCGGCAGGCCCGTGGGCCACGGCTCAATGGTCGTCCCAGTGACCGTCATGGGACGCGTGACGGTGCCCGTCGTGGATGTAGTCCACATGATCGCCGTGCGGGACGGCGACATGGCCGCATCCGTACCGGTGCTCGTGAGGATGGTCGGAGTGGGTGACGTGTGACGGAAGTTCGCACTCGTCGGTGTGGCCTCCGTGGGCGCGGTGCAGGTGCCCGCCGTGCACATAGTCGGTGTGGTCGTGGTGCGGGACGGCGACGTGGCCGCACGCGGGTCCGTGCTGGTGCGTGTGCTGGGGCAGGGCGATGCCGGCGGTGCATGTCATGGCAGTGCCTTCCTTCTCCTTCGCGGGCTGGGTACGGGTGAGGGGGCAGGACGGGCTCCGGCGGCCTGGGCCGTCAGGCGGGCCTGTCATAGGTGTAGAAGCGGGTGTGGTCGAGGACGGCGGCCGGAGTGATGTCGTCCCAGGGCCGCATCACGTCGTGGAGAGCCGCGACGTTCGGCGTGCTGTCGACGGGGAGGTAGGAAGAGGCGGGATGCTCGCGCTGCCACTCGGCCCACAGCTTGTCGAGGTAGGAGTGGTGCAGCCAGAACACCGGGTCGTTCGGTGACGCGCCGGTGGCCATCTGACCGCCGATCCACATGTGCACGCGGTTATGGAGGTTCACTCCGCGCCACCCTTCCAGATGGTTGCGGAAGCCCTCCGAAGCGCTGTTCCACGGCGGCATGTCGTACGTCGGCATGGCCAGCACGGAGCGCACGTCGGTATGAGTGGGAAGCCGGCCGCCTCCGGCCCCGAACTCCCGCTGTAAATAGGGCCGGGAGTCGGTGCTCACGGTGATCGGCCACTGCCCGGCGGAGTACGCGAAGGGGCCGGTCATCACCTGCGCGTCACGGTCGCGCCCGTTGCCGCCCAGGAAGCCGGCGTTCCACAGGGGCGCCGCGGCCGTACGGTCGGCGGCCCAGTCCCAGTAGGGGAGGGCCACCGAGGAGTCGAGCTCCTGCAATCGGCGTTCGAAAAGAATCAGGAACCAGCGGTGCCAGGGCAGGAACGATGGTGCCCGGTGGCCGAAGCGGTCACCGAAATCCGTGTCAGCGATGATGAATTCAATGTGCATCCTCACGAACTCGTCGTAGCCGCTGCTGCGTTTGAATTCAAGCAACGCATTGACGAAGCTGCGCTTCTCGCCGGATGTGAGGGCTTCCTGGTTCTTGCGGACTGCCATGGGATCGCGTCCTTTTGCGATGCGATGCGATGCGATGCGGTGAGGCGACGGCGGGTATTCAGGCTGTGACCAGGGGAACCAGGTCGGCCCCGCGAAGGGTCTCGACGGCGAGCCGGGCCGCCGCGTGCGGATCGGTGCACGGCTCATAGTGATTCAGAACGCTGACCCAGGTTCCATCGGCATTGCTCATCACATGCAGTTCCTTGCCGTCGACAAAGACGGAGAGGGTGTTGCCATGGTGATCGCCATGGCCGGCGGCAGTCTCCCGGCCGACGATGTGGCGCCCCAGATGGACCTCGTCAAAGGGGTGGACCTCGTCGGAGGGCGCGAGTGCCCGGCCGTCTTCCCGGCCCGCGTGCGCCGGGGCGCCGCCGGCCCGCGCCCCGCCGGACGGAGCGGGTCTGCCCGGCCGCATACCGGGAACGGCCAGGGCGGCCGCGGCACATATGGAGCGTCGACCGAGGTGCGATGACATATTTCCCCCTCGATACACATGACCCGAAAGGCGACTCTCGGATCGCAGGGGGGTGTTTTGACACAGGGCCGACCAAAGGCCAGGAGGATGCCGTCGAGCCCGGAACCGTCGTGCGGCCGCGGCATCACTCGTCCATCCCCCCGGGATGATCGGTGGTGGTGCCCAAGGCTCCACATCCAGGGGGCGGACAGGAACTTACAACATGCCGTGAACCCTGGAGAGCCGATTTCAGGCCGTTGGCCAAGGATTCCCCGGCTCGCCCTGTCACAGGTCGGAATGACAGCGGGTAATGCCTCACCGGCCGTTTACCGGTTGCCTCACGGAGCGGGGTGCTGCGGAAGCCGGAGCGTGAACCAGATGGTCTTTCCCCGGTCGAGGGGCCGAGTGCCCCAGCTGTCCGCCAAAGCGTCGACGAGGAGCAGACCTCGGCCTGATTCGTCCCCCTCCTCCGTCAGACGGAGCTGGGGCGGCTGGGGGTTGTGGTCGGTCACCTCGATGGTGAGTGCGTCGATGCTCCGGCGCACACGCAGCTGGATCGGGCCGGCGGCGTGAGAGAGGGCGTTGGTGAGGACTTCCGACGTGAGCAGCCGGGCGTCGTCGAGCGCCTCGGAACAGTTCCACGTGGTGAGGGCTTCGGCGACGAACCGTCTGCCCGCCGCGGCGGCGCCGGGTTCGGACGGCAGCTCGGTGGAGGCGGAGGCCAGGGGCGCGGGAGGCAACTGGACGAGGAGGAGGGTGACGTCGTCATTGTGGCCCGAGGTGTTGGGCAGCAGGGTGGCGAGAGCGTGGTCCGCCGCGGCCTCCAGCCCGCACGCGGACTCGAAAGCGGTCTGCAACACCCAGGCCAGTGTCCTGATCTGCTGCTCGATGTCCGTGTCGGGCGTCTCGACGAGGCCGTCGGTGTAGAGGGCGAGCGTGGACCCGGCACGCACATCGACGACCGCTTGCCGATGCGGGATGTCGCCGACGCCGAGCGGGACGCTGACGGGGGCGTCCATCGGTCGGACGTCGTGGCCCGGGGTGGCGAGGAGGACGGGCAGGTGACCGGCCGAGCAGATGGTCATCTTCCCTTCGTCCGGGGCTATGACCACGTAGCAGCAGGTGACCAGCTGGTCGGGAAGGTCGGCGACGATGGTGTCGAGCGCCTGCATGAGCCGGCCGGGCGGCATGCCCGTCCGGGCGAGGGCGTTGGCGGCCGAGCGCAGCTGCCCCATGACGGCGGCGGCTTCGAGCCCACGGCCCATCACGTCACCGATCAGAATGCCGACCTGGCCGCCGCCCAGGGGGACGAGGTCGAACCAGTCCCCGCCGACCCCCGCGCCCTGGGTGGCCGGCAGGTAGCGGCTGGCGGTGTGCAGACCCGGGACTTCCGGCGGCGTGCCCATCAGGCTGCGCTGCAACGTCAGGGCGACGTGCCGCTGTTGCTCGTAGAGCCTGGTGAGCTCGGCCTCGGCACGCTTGCGCTCGCTGATGTCCCGGACGATCGCGTAGGCGCCGACCACCGTGCCGCCGGCGTCGTAGGTGGGCCCGAGGGTGATGTCCACATCCAGCAGGTCGCCGTTGCTGGCCATGCGGACCGCTTCGAAGTGCCCGACTTTCTCGCCCCGGCCGAGGCGTCGCAGCAGTGCGCTGACCTCGTCCTTGTACTCCGGCGGGACGAGGAAGGACACATGGCGGCCGACGGCTTCGTCGGAGCTGTAGCCGTAGAGCTGTTGAGCCGCGGTGTTCCAGTAGGTGATGCGGCCTTCGAGGGTCTTGACCAGGATCGCGTCCTGGGACGACTCGACGAGCGCCGCGAGTTCATTGATCCTCTCCTCGGCGGTTTTGCGTTCGCTGACGTCGCGGACGGCCGCGGAGAAGAGGAGTCCGTCGGGTGTTTCGAGCGGGCTGAGGCTGATTTCGACGGGGAATTCGTGTCCGTCTTTGCGGAGCCCGTAGAGTTCGAGTCCGGCGCCCATGGGGCGTACTTGTCTGTTGTCGGCGTAGTGGTGGCGGTGGGCCGCGTGCCGGCCTCGGAATCTGTGGGGTACGAGGATCTCGACGGGTCGGCCGAGGAGTTCTTCGCGGCGGTAGCCGAAGACTGCTTCGGTCTGGGCGTTGACGAGTTGGATCGCCCCGGTGTCGTCCACGATGACCATGGCATCCGGAGCCGACTCCAAAAACACCCTGAACCGGTCCTCCGTCGCCCTGGCTTGATGAAGCCGGTGGAACCGCTCGGAGCATGGCGCGTGATCGGGTTCCTCACGCTCATCAGATATACGCTGCGTCGACATGGACCGGGTCTTCTCCGTCTGCCTGCTCTGCGGGCTGAAGCGCGAGATCCGATCTCAGCAGCGTTCGGCAACCCTGGCGCATACACGCAGACGGATTGACGCTCGCATGTCCAGAGCCGATCACTCCGGCGAGAGAACTGCCGAAACTTGAACGTATGCGGACGCCTCCGACCGTCGGTGATCGGTCCGCGAGCTCTCCGCATCCTGGACGGCGGGCTGAACCGCCGCACGGTGAGCCACTCGGCCGGACGGCGGAGCCCCTCTCCTGATGACAGGAGAGGGGCGCCAAGTCACTTCTTCCGGCGCTTGCGCGGCGCGGGCACGGTCGGCGCCTCGGTCTCGCGAGCGGCCGCGAGGAAGGGCGTCATGACCTCTTCGTACCGCTTGAGGGACTCGGCCCCGAGGTCGACCTCAAGCCACTTGGGCACCTGGATCTCCCTGATCTCCGTCACCGGGGAACCGTCCTCGTCCACCTCCCCCGTGAGGTCCTCCATCTCCTCGGTCACCGTCACGGCGAACTTGAGGGTGGTGAGGTTTTCCGTCACCTCGGGGGCGAGGTCGTCGAAGTCGATCCGCTGCACGAAAATCGGCGTCGTGATCGCCTGACCACCGACCTCGATCGTCTTCACCCCTTCCTCCACACCGGGCTGACCCTTGTGGGATTCGTCTACCTCAATGAATTTGGTGCCCATGGACGGCGCCTTTCCTCTGCGTCGGTACGTGGGTAAATCCTAGTGCAGGAGGGGTAGTTGACGCCAACTCAGGAGATTGTCGTGCCACTCTGGGGTGCGGGGGAATGGGCTCTCGGAATCTTCCGAGGTTTTGGGTGATGGAGCTTTGATATCGAGGGGGTGAATCGTTGGAAGGTGATTGCTCTTCTCGGGGGTCGTACGGATATCTGCCTTTTGGCGAAATCTGTACGCCTGTGGGAGGGCGCGTGATGGACAAGGCTGAGTCTGCGGGAAGCCGTAGTCCACGTTTCGTCCATGAGCTCCGGGAAGAGGCCCGGCCGGCACTGGTGGAGACGCCGACCGGGGCCGCACGGGGAACAGCTACCCAGTCGGGGTACCGGCTTGTCCGGGGAGTCGAGCCAGACCTGCTCCCCGTCGCCGTCCACGGTGAGCCTGAAGCGGTCGCAGCAAGGGCGGCTGTTCTCCACCAGCGGAAAGCCGTTTCCGTAGCGTGTACGCGCCGTGGTTGTACCGCTCGGCCCGCCAGAACGCGCCGGGTACGTGCAGCCCGATCACGAACTGTTCGAGCCACCCGCCGATGTCTGCGGGGGAGAGTGCGGTCACGCCTCTGACGCCGTCCGCGGGCCATTCCCGGCCCTTGAGGTAGGCATCGAACGGCGGCCGCTCGGTCCGCTGCTGCCTCAAGCGCATGAAGGCACTGAAGTGGGTGAAAGGTCCACTCGCCGCGCCGTCCTCGCCGACGGCCAGGCGCATGATGTACTCGCCGCCGTACTCGGTCCCCCAGGGCGCAACGATGACCCCTCCGGGGCGAGTCTGCTCGACCCACGCCCGGGGCACCT
>NZ_JBIRVR010000035.1:0-57200 GCF_044387105.1 Streptomyces sp. NPDC020379 | reverse complement strand
ACAAGCGTGACTACATCTTCCACGGCACCCTGGCCACCGCCGCCATCGTCATCTGGCTCCGCGACCTCGTCAAAGAGCCATCAGACACTACCTAGGGGTGGGATCGCGGTGAAGTCGTCGGGGGCCCGGTCGGCTGTCCCGGCCTGGGGAAGCGTCAGGCACACTGCATGGGTAGCTATCTGACTACTCATGAGGATTTGGCCATGATTACGCTGACGAAGGAAGACGGCCCGGCGGATCTGGGTGGGGTGACCCATCTGTCCATCGGCGTGTCCTGGGATCCCACCGCGGGCAGCAGCGGCGGGCTGATGGGGAAGCTCCGGCGGAAGGCCGGTACCGACCTCGACCTGATCGCTGTCGCGATGCAGGGAGCGGATCCGGTGCGCCTCGCCGGTCTTGACTCCCTGGACCCGATGGGCAACGGCTCGCTGGTGCACAGCGGGGACAACCAGACCGGCCGCGGTGACGGTGACGACGAGACGGTGACCGTGGAGTTCGGCCGGGTGCCGTCCAACGTCACGGCCATCGTGTTCATCGCCGCCGCCTACAAGAAGCAGAGCTCCTTCCAGAAGGCGCGGAACATCAGCTTCAAGGTGTACGACGCGACGGGTGGCAGCAGCCAGCAGGTCGCCGACATCTGGCCAAGTCTGCTCACCACCGACAACGGCTGTGCTGTGGCCAAGGCGGTGCGGGACGGCGGGGGCTGGAAGCTTCAGGTGATCAATGAGACCGGAAAGATCAAGCAAGGAGATGAGCATGCCCTGATGCGCTTCGCCATCAGCAAGTAGCGAAGCCCGGGTAGGCGCGGTCTTCGTCACGCTCCGGTGCGGGCCGTGCCCGCGCCGGAGAGGCGACGCGCGCCACCGCCTGGCTCGGTCAAGGGCTCAGGGACCCGCGTCATGTCTCGCCCGGTAGCCGCCGAGCGGGACTACGCGGTGGCGGGCCGCAGGGCCAGTACGGCGTTGTGGCCCCCGAAACCACAGGAGTTGCTCAGCGCGAGGCTGATGCGCTGTGGTCGGGGCCTTGCGCGGACCAGGTCGAGCGGTGCTGTGCCGGGATCCGTCCGGTGGAAGTTGGCGGCCGGCGGCACCACTTGGTGCTCGATGGTGAGGGCGGTGCGCGCGGCCTCGATGGCCCCGGCCGCTCCCATGGTGTGCCCGACGACGCCCTTGGCCGCGGTCACCGAGGGAGGGCTCTCGGGGAAGTCGGTGCAGCACGGCGGCTTCGGTACAGGCGTTGAGCGGTGTGCTGGGGCTCGTCGTCGCGCCGGGAGAGGGCTCTCATCCGGGCGAACGCGGTGGTGCACAGGGGAGTGATCATGGCGTCGGCGCCGCCGGCGATGTCACAGGCACCGCTGTGCAGCATCGTGGCGGCGGTGATGATGCCGGTGGAGCCGGAGCCGCAGGCGGTGGCCGTATGGAGGGCGGCCCCCTTCGCCCCCAGCGCGATGGCCAGCTGACCGGCCGCCATAATGGGCAGGAAGGCGGGCAGGGTATGCGGTGAGAGGGACCGGGTCCCCGAGCTCAGGAATTTGCGGTGCTGTGTTTCGTGCGTCCCGATCCCGCCGGCCGCGGAGCCGAGGACCACAGTCACCCGCGTGCCGTCGCGTCGACGTACGCGGCCAGTACAGGGTCGTATATGTCCAGGTCACCGGCGGCCATTCCGCCGCCGTGTGCGTAGAGGACGGCGGAACCGGGGGAAGTGTCGTTCTTCGTGTACCAGCGCAGGCCGATCGGTGTGCCGTCCCGTGCTGTGGCGGTGAGTGAGGCGGCATGCGCGTGGGGGGAGGCGCCGGGAGGGGGAGTGCATGTGTCAGGGCGGCCGGCATCTGGCTGCATGGTTCGTCACTTCTCTGCGCGGTGCGGCCCGCTTCCGGTGGGTCGGCTGATGGTGTGTGGGTTCAGGGCCGGTGCGGACGGCGAGTTGTCACCGGTCGAGGGGCCGACGGTGTTGGTGAGGGTGCCGATGCCTTCGATGGTGACGGCGACGGTCTGGCGGGGCTGTAGGTAGTCGCCGGTTTCGTGGCCGACACCGGCGGGGGTACCGGTGAAGAAGATGTCGCCGCTGTGGAGGCTGGTGCGGGCGTCGGCGTAGGCGAGGAGTTCGCCGGTGCCCCAGAGCATGCTGGAGGTACGGTCCTTCTGCCGCTGCTCGCCGTTCACGGTGAGGCCGATGGCCAGGTCGGGGTGGGTGTCACCGAATTCGTCGCGGGTGACGATCCACGGGCCCACGGCGGTGGTGTGGTCCAGGACCTTGCCGGAGAAGAGGTCGATGCCGGTGAGTGCCCCGCCGAATTGGAGGTCGCGGGCGGAGACGTCGTTGCCCATGGTGTAACCGAGCACGTTCTTGAGGGGGTTGGCGGGGTCGGTGACGCGGGTGGAGCCGATGACGGCGACGAGTTCGGCCTCGTAGTCGAGTGCGCTGGTCACGGCTGGGTAGGCGATCTCGTCGCCGGGGCCGATCATCGCCTCGTAGGGCTTGAGGAAGGCCGTGGGCTCGTCCGGGACCTTCAGGCCGAGCCGTTCCAGGTGGGCGGCGTAGGTGGCACCGGCACAGACGACCTTCGCACCGGGCTCGATCGGGGCGAGTAGCCGCAGACTGTGCAGGGAGCGCTGGAGGCCGCCCCAGGGCGGGGTGGCGGTGGGGTCGGCGGTCAGGGCCGGGGCCCAGTCCGCGAACGCGCCCGCAAGTGGGCGGGCGGAGTCGTCCCCGGGGTGGACGACGGCCCAGAAGCTGGTGGTTCCGTCGGTGCAGCGTGCGATCTTCATCGTGATCCTCCGTTCGGTCTGTCCGTGGTCAGTAAGCGTTCTGGGAGGCGAGACGCTCACAGAGCGCGTTGAGCAGCTGGGGGGCGTCCTGGCGGTCGAGTACGGCCTCGACCAGGGACAGGCGGCCCTCACGGTGCGCGGCGGCGGCGCGCGTGAGAGCCCCGTTCAGCTCCTCGGCCGTGGTGACCCGGTCGGTGACCGCGCGGTCCCCGGCGCCGAAGGCGGCCGGCAGGGCGGTGTAGTCCCAGGCGGCGACGTCGTTGTAGGTGGCCTCAGGGCCGTGGATGGCGCGCTCGACGGTGTAGCCGTCGTTGTTCAGCACGAGCACCACGGGGGCGGCGCCGTGGCGTGCGGCGGTGCCGATGGCCTGGGCCGTGAGCTGGAGCGCGCCGTCACCGATGACCAGGACGCAGCGGCGTCCGGGGGCGGCGAGCTGGGCGCCGAAGGCGGCGGGCAGGGAGTAGCCGATCGAGGCCCACAGGGTCTGGCAGATGAACCGCACCCCGGCGGGCAGGCGCAGTTCCTGGGCGCCGAACGAGGCGGTGCCGAGGTCGGCGATGAGGATGTCGCCGGGCTCCAGGGCGGCGGAGAGCCGCTGCCAGAAGGCTTTCTGGGTCAGCGGGCCGCCACCATCGGCAGTGACCGGGGAGGACTCGCGGGCCGGGGTGGGGCGGGCTTCGGGGCGCAGACCGGGGCGTGCACGCAGGAGCCGTGTCAGACCGTCCAGGGCCCGGGCCAGAGGCAGGTGGTCGTAGCGGGTGGGGCCGGCCTCGGCGTGATCGGGGTGCAGGGCGATGGTGGGTGTGGCGTCGAAATGATGGGTGAATCCGCCGGTGTCGATGTCGGTGATCTCGGCGCCGGCCAGGATCAGGCACTCGGTGTCCTCCACCGCCTTCCGCGTGCTCTCGTCACTGAGGGCGCCGGTGTAGATGCCGGCGAAGGCCGGGCCGGTCTCGTCGACGGTGCTCTTGCCCAGGGAGAACGCGGCGGTCCTCATGCCTGTGCCGCCCGCCTCGACGAGGCCGGCGAGGGCGGTGCGCAGGTGGCAACGGTCGATGTGGTGTCCGGCCAGCACCGTGACGGTACGGGCGGGGCCGAGGAGGCGGGCGCAGTGTGCGAGGAATTCCTCCAGGCGTGCTGGGTCCGCAGCGGCGTCGCCAGCGGCGGGCAAGGGGCTGGCCGGGGCGGGGCAGGGGGCGGTGACCACATCGGTGGGAAGGTTGATGTGGACGGGACGCTTGTGGTGCATGAGCTCGCCCAGGACGCGGTCGATCTCCGGTGCGGCGTTGTCGGCGGTCAGCGTGGTGTGGGCGACGGTGATCTCCGCGAACATGCGGGAAAAGTGCTGGTAGTCGCCGTCCCCGAGGGTGTGGTGGAGCGGCTTGCCCGAGGCTGCCGCGCCGGTGGCGGGCATGCCGCTGATCGCGACGACGGGGACCGATTCGGCGTAGCTGCCGGCGACGGCGTTGACCAGGGAAAGCTCCCCGACACCGAAGGTGGACAGGACCGCCCCGGCGCCGCGGACGCGGGCGTAACCGTCGGCCGCGTATCCGGCGTTGAGCTCGTTGCAGTTCCCGACCCAGGTCATGCCCTTGGCCGCGGTGACCTGGTCGAGGAATCCGAGGTTGAAGTCCCCGGGGACTCCGAAGATGTGGTCGATTCCCAGTTCGGCCAGTCGGTTCAGAAGGTATTCGGCGACGGTGGGTGTCGTCATGACAAGCGCCTTTCCTCAGGAACAATAGGTCAGGATGCTTGACCTACCTCTTTCACGGTACGCCCGCCCGTAGGATGGGTCAACATGACTGACCTGTTGAGGCCGGATGCCTACGACCGCGACTTCGCGCTCTTCTACGCCGCCCACCGGCGCCACAACCGCGAGGCCGACCGGATCCTCACCGAACACGGCATGGGCCGTGCCCACCACCGCATCCTCTTCTTCCTCGCCACCACACCCGGCATGAGCGTCGGCGAACTGCGCACTACCCTCGAACTCAGCAAACAGGCCCTCAACCCACCCCTGCGCACCCTCCTCAACGACGGCTGGGTGGAAGCGACCCCGTCGCCCGCCGACCGTCGCCGCAAACAGCTCCGCCTCACACCCCAGGGCCGCGAACTGGAGAAACGCCTGCGCGACGCCAAGCTGGCACCCTTCGCCGCAGCCCTCGCAGCAGCCGGCCCACAGGCCGCCGCAGGCTGGCGCACGATCATGACCACCATCGCGAGCGACGGCCTGGCAACCCTCCCGCCCACTCTCCGAGGCGCGGCCGACGCACCGGACGCGACTGGCGGGACACGTGAGGACTGAGCGCTGGTGCGGGCCGCCGCACACCCATGGCCCCTGCTACAGCCCCGGGCCCGGCGGCCAGCGCGTGGCCCCCGTGGCGGACCGCGTGAGTGCGAAGCCCGCGGAACGCGGGGTGACCGTGCGCTGGAGGCGGCGGGTCAGGTCTTCGCGACGAGTTCCGGTATCGGTGCTTTGGGCTGCGTTCCCCCCCCAAGCCGGTGGGCCACGGAGGTCCTGTCGTAGCCGTGCGTCGAACGACACGAGGAGTGCGACCGGCGTATGACGGCGTGGGCGCCGTGGGCGGCGGATCGGTTATCTGCGCATGAGTGGGACGCAGGGCAACGAGTACGTCTCGGGGGCATAAACCCTCCGAACTCCGCCCTGACGAGGCCGGGTAACGTCACGGCCGCTGTTCCGTGTTCCCGGCAGGCGCGTGCTGACGGGGCCCGGCCTCGTGGTGTGAACTCTCGGAGGGAATAGGCGCGAAGCTCAGCCGAGTGGGCCGGCGTAGGTGACGAACTTCCGGTCCACCGTGAAGCCCACATCCTGATAAAGCCCCAGTGCGCCGGTCGCGCTGGCGGTGTCCACGACGAGTTCCGCCCGGTCGTATCCGAGGCGCCGCGCCTCGCCGAGGGTGTGCGCCAGCAAGGTGCGGGCCGCGCCCCGTCCCCGATGGGCCGGCAGGGTGCCGAGGAAGGCCACGGTGCACGTCCGCTGTCCGGTGGCGGCGGTATCGGCGGCGTACTCGTCCGCCAGGAGGTATGCCGCCACCTGGCCGTCGGCATCGAGCAGGAGGGCGGACAGCTCTTCCCGGAACGAACCGGATCCCGTCGCCCAGAAGCGCCAATCGGTCTCGTCGGTCCCGGTGAAGTCCCAGTGGTCCTTGAACGCTTCGTTGTGAGCGAGGCGGGTCGCTTCGTCGTACGCCATCCGGAAGGGCACCAGCCGCAGGCCCTCGGGAGGGACGGTGTTCTGCGCTGTGCCGGCGCGCACGTCGTACGTCATGCTGAACCAGTACCGGCAGGGAGCGAACCCCGTGCTCTCCGCCAGGGCCGTCAGGCCGGTGTTCGCGGCCACTCCGGAAAGCAGCAGCTCTCCCGGTGCATCGCAGTGGCGCTCCGTATGTACCGCACGCGCACGCGTCCGCATCCACCGGACCAACTGTGTCCCCAGTCCCCGGTGCCGCCAGTCGGGATCGACCGCGGCGGCGGTCTCGAAACGCATCACGTCCCGCACTCGCTCCGGGGGGTAGACCATCGCGTACGCCACCAGTCGTGCGTCGTGCCAGACACCGGCCGTATCGCGCTCCGCGTCGAGTTTCGGGTCGGCGAGTGTCTCGCGGACATCTGTCTCATCGACGTGCATGCCCGTGTCGTCCGCACGCTCGGCCTTCTCACGCAGGCTCGTGAGAGCAGGGATGTCTGCCGTCCTGAGGGGTCGCATCATGAAATCCACACCGAAGCGTACATACACCGCGAGTGTGGGCGCCTCCCCATTTTCACCTCCCCGCTCAAGGCGCTTCTCACGCCGGAGGAGCGGTCGGTTCCACCGAGTCGTCCCGGGTACGTCCTGACAGGGCGCCGCTCCTGTCGCTTGCCCACGGGTGGTCTCGGCGAGTAGCTCGCGAGGTGGTTTCCTTGACGTATCGGATCTATTGGAACGAGGGCGTCATGGCGAATCTGCGGATCTCCGTTTCCGCCGACTGGGACAAGGGTGTGGCCCGTCAGCTCGTGGAGGAGTTGGGCCGCCGTGGGCATGAGGTGATCACTCATGGCGTGCTGGGACCGGAGGGGGAGGGCGACTGGGCGTTCTGCACAGAGGCCGCCGCCCGGGACGTGGCCGAAGGACGGGCCGATCAGGCTGTGGTGTGCTGCTGGACCGGCACCGGTGCCAGCATCGCGGCGAACAAGGTCTCCGGCGTACGCGCCGCCCTGTGCACGGATGCCTACACGGCCAGTGGTGCCCGCCGCTGGAACGACGCGAATGTCCTGGCCCTGGGCCTGCGGCTGACCTCGGCCGCGATGCTTGAGGAGATCCTGGACGCGTGGTTCGACACCGTCCCGAGCCAGGACCACACCGACCGGCGGAACATCCAGCACCTGGAGGGCATCGCCCAGGCGTGACCGGGCTCTTCTCCCGGTTCCGGCGGGGTGCGGCAGCACGAGAGCATGCCCCCGTGGGCCCTTGCCCGCCGCACCCGCCCCGGGGCGCCGTCACATGTGCGGCACCAGCATGACGTCGGCCCCGCTCTGCCTGAGCGCCCGCAACTCCTCGCCCGGCAGCCCGTCATCGACGACCACCAGGTCGAACGCGTCGAGCGGCGCGAGTGCGTAGAGGCCCTCCTTGGCGAACTTCGTATGGTCGACCACCAGGACCGTGCGCGCCGCGCTCTCCATCATCGCGCGCTTGACCTGGGTGGTCTCCGGAGAGGTGTGGTAGCAGCGGCCGTTGGTGACCGCAGTGGTCGACAGGAAGAGCACGTCGGCCCGGAAGGCCCGGACGCTGTCCGCCGTGTGCAGGCCCATGAACGCGTCGTAGGCGGGGAAGTACGTGCCTCCCAGCGCGATCAGGGAGATGCCCGGCTCTTTCGCCAGTGTGGTGATCGCCGGCAGCGAGTTGGTGATGACGGTGAGCGGGGCGTGGTCCGCGAACCGGTGGGTGAGCATCAGGCACGTCGTGCTGTCGTCGACCAGCACCGTCTGCCCGGGAACCAGCAGGGTGGCCGCCGCCCGGGCCAGCGCCTGTTTGGTCCGCGCCATGCTCGTCATGCGTTCGCTGACACTGCCGTGGAACTGTGCCGACGGCAGCGTCGTCGCCCCGCCGCGCACCTTGCGCAGCCAGCCCTGTGCCTGGAGAGCGTCCAGGTCGCGGTGGACGGTCATCAGGCTGACGCCGAATTGCTCGGCCAACTCCGACGCCCGCACGAAACCTCCGCTGACGACGGCCTCACGGATCTGGCGGCGCCTGTCCTCCCGGATGTCGGTCCTGTCCATTTCCTTACCCCAGCGGTCTTCCTGTGTGATGTTGTCGCGTTATTTTCTCACAGATATCACACCGTTGGTGAGGGCCCTTCGCCCTGTTCCCCGAGCCTCCCGCCTGCGAATGCGCGCCATGCCACACGGAGACGACAGTCCCCGCTGCGAACATGTCAGAGCCCGTTGACGCTGTTTCCGGCCGGGAGTTGCATGGATTTCACACAGGACGGCCACGGATCCGGACGCCACCGCGCGTCGCTCCGTCACGAGGAGAAAGGGAGCTTCGATGAGGAACGCTCCTGAGGGACGGTGAACCCCGCCATGTCGGTACTCGCCGTCGACGTCGGCACCACGATGATCAAGGCGGTCGTCCTCGACGACCGGGGCAAGGAAATGGCCATCGCCCGCCAGGCCACCGCCGTGCACCGCCCGTACCCGGGCTGGGCCGAACAGGACATGGACGCCGTGTGGGACGCCGTGGTCACCACCGTCCGCAGCGTGCTGTCGGAGTCGGCGGACCCGGTGCGGATGCTCGCCTTCACGGCCCAGGGGGACGGCGTCTGGCTCGTGGACGCCGGTGGCCGGCCCACCGGACCCGCCGTCCTGTGGTCCGACGGCCGGGCGGGCGGCATCGTCCGCCGCTGGCAGGCCGAGGGCGTCCTGGACGAGGCGTTCCGCCGCAACGGTTCCCTCACCTGCACGGGCATGCCCAACGCGATCCTCAGCTGGTTCGCCGCGCACGACCCCGACCGGCTGGAACGCTCCCGCTCCGCGCTCACCGCCGCCGGCTGGCTCTTCCTCCGCCTCACCGGCGCCAAGGCCGTGGACGAGTCCGACGCCTCCGCGCCCTTCCTCGACCACACCACCGGCGACTACGACCCCGCCCTCGTCGGCCTCTTCGGCCTCGGCGCGCTCCGCGGGCTGCTGCCCGAAGTCCTGGGGGAGCGGGAGCGCATCGCTCAGCTGACCACCGAGGCGGCCGGACTCCTCGGCCTGCCCACCGGCCTGCCCGTCGTCATGGCCCCCTACGACATCGCCTCCACCGCGCGCGGCGTCGGCGTCATCGACCCCGGCCAGGCCTGCGGGATCCTCGGCACCACCCTGTGCACGGAGATCGTCCGCGAGACCGTGGACACCACCGGCGCACCGTGCGGCGTCACCATCGCCGGCCATGGCGACGGGAACGTCCTGCGCGCCTTCCCCACCCTCAACGGCGTGGAAGTGCTGGACTGGGCCGCGCGCACCCTGGGCCTGTCCGGCCCTCCGGAGCTCGCACAGCTGGCCTTCCGCTCCCAACCCGCGGGAGATGGGCTGATGTTCCTGCCCTACCTCTCCCCGGCGGGCGAACGGGCCCCCTTCCTCGACCCGGGCGCCCGCGGCACGTTCTGGGGCCTGTCCCTGGAACACACCCGCGCCGACCTGGCTCGCGCTGTCTTCGACGGACTGTCGCTCGCGCTGCGCGACTCCCTCGCCGCGTCCGGCGCGGACGCCACCGAGCTGCGCCTGTGCGGCGGCGGTGCCAACAGCGACGCCTGGTGCCGGCTGATCGCCGATGTCACGGGCGTGCCCACCGCCCGGTCCGCCGACACCGAACTCGGCGCCAAGGGCGCCTTCCTGACCGCCCTCGTGCTCTCCGGCGACCAGCCCGACCTGCACAGCGCCGTCGCCGCCTCCGTGCACATGCGGGACAGCTGGGAACCCGACCCGCCCCGCGCCCGGCGCTACGCCGGCCTGTACGAGGACTTCCTCCACTGGCGCTCGCTCGCCCGTGACGCCGGATGGCAGCCCCGGACCACGGCCCGGCGCACCGCGCCCGCGCGGCCGCCCGTCCCCCGTCAGCACCCGCCCGTCGGCGCGACCCCGGGAGGCTGCCGTGCCTGACCGCCCCGGCACCGATGCCGTCTGGCTCGGCCTCGACCTCGGCACCCAGAGCGCCCGCTGCGTCGCCGTGGACGGCGGCGGCCACGTCCTCGCGGCCGCCGCCCGCCCCCTCGAAAGCCACCGCGACGGCGAGCGCCACGAGCAGGACCCGGAACAGTGGTGGAGCGCACTGGCCACCGCCTGCCGCGAGGCACTGGCCGGTATCGCGCCCGAGCGCGTCCGCGGCCTGGCCGTCGACGGCACCTCCGGCACCGTCCTCCTCGCCGACGCCCGCGGCACCCCGCTCACCCCCGGCCTGATGTACGACGACGGGCGCGCCGCCGAACAGGCCGTACGGGCCAACGCCGTCGGGGAGCCGGTCTGGAAGGAGCTCGGCTACCGCAGCATGCAGACCTCCTGGGCCCTCCCGAAACTGCTGTGGCTGCTGGACCACGGGGACGCCCCTTCCGGAGCCCGGCTCCTGCACCAAGTGGACCTCATCACCTGGCGCCTGACAGGGCAACAGGTGCCCACCGACGCCAGTCACGCCCTCAAGACCGGCTACCACCTCGTCCAGGAGCGATGGCCGAGCGAGGAACTGGCCGGCCTCCAGGTCCCGTCGGGCCTCCTGCCCGACGTCGTACGCCCCGGAAACCCGCTCGGCACTGTGTGCGCCGACGCGGCCCGGACCACTGGCATCCCCGAAGGAACCGTCGTCGTCGCCGGCATGACCGATGGGTGCGCCGCGCAGATCGCCGCCGGAGCCGTGCGGCCGGGTGCGTGGAACTCCGTGCTCGGCACCACCCTCGTCCTCAAGGGCACCAGTCCGCACCTGGTCCGCGACCCGGCCGGCGTCGTCTACTGCCACCGGGGACCGGACGGGCAGTGGCTGCCCGGCGGTGCCTCCGGCAGCGGTGCCGGGGTCCTCTCCCGGCACTTCGACCGCACGGAACTCGCCCCCCTGACCCGTCAGGCCGAGGGCAAGGACTGGGACGCGGTCGCCTACCCGCTCGTGTCCGCCGGAGGAGAACGCTTCCCCTTCCGGGCACCGGACGCCGAACCCTTCCTCCTCGGCGAAACCCCCACCCGCGCCCAGGAGTTTCACGCCTGTCTCCTCGGGGTCGCCTGCGTCGAGCGGCTGTGTTTCGACTACCTCGACCACCTGGGCGCACCCGTGGACGGCCCGCTGACCTTCACCGGCGGTGCCACCCGCAACCCGTACTGGAACCGGCTGCGCGCCGAAGTGCTGGGCCGTACGGTCCGGCTGCCCGTCCAGGCCGAGAGCGCCGTCGGCATGGCGGTGCTGGCCGCCACCTCCGGCGGCGCCACGCTCCAGGAGGCTATCGCCCGCATGGTCCGCCTGGGCGAGGAGATCGTCCCGGCCCCGGCGCGCACCGCCCACCACCTCCCCGCCTACCTCCGGTTCATCGACCGGCTCACGCACCGCGGCTGGCTGGATGCGGCCGTGGCGGAACACGCCCGCAGGAGAGCAGCACCATGACCGACTTCATCCTCGTACGCCACGGCGAGACCAGCTGGCACGCGGAGAACCGCTACGCCGGGCGCACCGACATCGCCCTCACCGCGCGCGGTCGCGAGCAGGCCGCGGCCCTGGCCGGCTGGTCCCGCACCGCGGACCTGACGGAGGTGTGGAGCTCGCCGCTCTCCCGCGCGCGGTTCACCGCCGCCCCCGCCGCGCAGGCGTGCGGCCTCCCGCACCGCGTCGACGAGCGGCTGCGTGAACTCGACTTCGGCAAGGCCGAGGGGATGACCCGGGCCGAGATGCGCGAGGCGTTCCCGGACCGGCTCGACGCCTTCCTCACCGACCCCGACGCCCACCACCTTCCCGGGGGCGAGTCCCCCCAGCACGCCGCGGACCGGGCGTCCGCCTGCCTCACCGACATCGCCGTCACGCATCCGGAGGGCAGGATCCTCGTGGTCGCGCACTCGACGCTCCTGCGTCTCCTCCTCTGCCGTTACCTGGGCCTGCCGCTCCGCGCGTACCGCGGAACCTTCCCGCGACTGCCCAACACCGCCCTCACCGGACTTCGGCTGACGGGCGCGGGCGCCTCCCTCCTCTATCTCAACGTGCCGCTCCCGGCCCGCCCCGAGGCCCGGGACCCCGACGGCCGCGACCGCCCCCTCACCACGGAAAAGAGCCACGCATGAACACCCCCATACTCGCCGCGGGCGATCACTTCGTCCTCCCGGGCCTGCTGACCGACGCCCTCCGGCAGGCCACCGGCGGCGCGGTGGAGGTCCGTGAACACACGCTCCCCTGGCCGCACACCCCCTTCGGCCAAGTCGCCGAAGTCCACGAGGCGTCGGGGACCGAGGACGAAATCATCGAGGCCCTGCGGGGCGTGAGGATCTGCGTCACCCAGCTCGCCCCGCTCACCGAACGCATCCTGGAGAACTGCCCCGACCTCGAACTCTTCTGCGTCAGCCGCGGCGGCCCCGTCAACGCCGACCTCGAAGCGGCCACCCGGCACGGCGTCGCCGTCTGCTACGCACCGGGCCGCAACGCCACCGCAACCGCCGAGCACACGCTCACCCTGCTGCTCGCCGCCGCCCGCGGCGTCGGCGACGCCCACACCGACCTGCGCAAGGGCATCTGGCGGGGCGACTACTTCGACTACGACAAGTGCGGCATCGAGGTCGAGGGCTGCACCGTCGGCCTGGTCGGCTACGGAGCCGTGGGCAGCCGGGTCGCCAAGGTCCTGGCCGCCATGGGCGCCCACGTACTCGTCCACGACCCCTACGTCGACGCGCGAGCCCTGCGGGGCATCGCCGAACCGGTCCCCCTGGACGAGCTCCTCACCCGCTCCCGCATCCTCTCCCTCCACGCCCGCGTCACCGACGAGACGAGGGGCATGATCGGCCGTGACCAGATCGCCGCGATGCCGCGCGGCTCCGTCCTCGTGAACTGCGCCCGCGGCGCCCTGCTCGACTACGACGCCGTATGCGACGCCCTGGACACCGGACAGCTCGCCGGAGCCGGCCTCGACGTCTTCCCCGAGGAACCCCTCCCCGCCGGCTCCCGTCTGCTGACCACCCCCGGCGTGGTCCTCACCCCGCACATCGCGGGCGGCAGCCGGCAGGTCGCCCACAAGGCCGCGGCCATCGTCGCCGCCGAGGTCGGCCGGCACCTGCGCGGCGAGCCGCTCGCCCACTGCGCGAACCCGGAGGTGCTGCGGCGGTGAAGCGGGGTCGCCTGGTGGCGACCGCCTCGCGGGCGGGAGACCTGCGGCGGGACCCGCCGCGTACCCCCCTCGGCTCCGACGCGCGAACATTCCCGCACTCTCCGTCCGTACGGGTGGCACGCACCGTGCCCGGCGCCGCATACACTGCGAGGGTGTCGGGCAGGTCCCTGCTCCGCCCGGTCACCTGAACACAGCCTTCGAGGCCGGACCAGCGGGTCCGGTCGCCCGGAATCCGGTCGGCCCAGGAAAGGGTTTTGGCCCGGAGCCGGTCGCGAGGTGCGTCAGGTAGCGGTGCCCGGCCGGTCCGGCCCTTCGGCTCGCACGCAGATATCCCCCTGTGGGGCCCGCTCGCCCGCACGACGCCGCCGACGTCCCGGCCCTCACCGCACGTGCCTCGCGCCGCGCCGGAGGGGGGGCACTCGGCCGGTCAGCACGGCTCCGGCGCCGCTGAGGCCGTGGTCAACAACGCGGTTCCGGTTCGCCGTCACCCCTGTCGCAAGGCCGGGACACGCGCAGTGCGCCGCCGACCGCCTCCGAGGGGACAGCTGTGAAACTGAGCGCACTGCTCGACGGGCAGGACCACCACGTACTCCAGGGCAGCCTGAAGACGCCCATCACCGCGGACATGACGTTCGACGCCCACCGGGTGACGCCCGGCGCCCTGTACATCGCGGTCCCAGGGCATGGGGAAGGTGGCCCCGGACGCATCGAACAGGCGGTGCGAGAGGGAGCGGCCGCCGTACTGACCACCGGCGACGTCCCGTTGCCGGTGCTGCCCAGGGGGCTGTGCGTGGTGCGGGTCGCGGACATCCGGGCGGTCACCGCTGTCGCGGCGTCCCGCTACCACGGCGACCCGAGCGGTGCCATGGACGTCGTCGCGATCACGGGGACGAACGGCAAGACCTCCGTCTCCTACATGGTCGAGTCGATCCTGCGGACCGCCGAATCCGCGCGAGTCGGCGTCATCGGCACCTCGGGCAGCCGCATCGGCGGACAGCGGATCGCCATGCCGCGGTCGGTGCTCACCACCCCGAACTCGCCGGATCTGCAGTACCTGCTGGGCCTTATGCGCGACCGGCGCACGGGAACGGTGGTCCTGGAGGCCACGTCCATGGGCCTGTTGGAGCGGCGGCTGGACCATGTGGCCGTCGATGTAGGCGTCTTCACCAACCTGACCCCGGACCACCTCGACGACCACGGCACCATGGAAAGCTACAAGAACGCCAAGCTGAGGCTCTTCGACGGGCTGTGCGGCCGCGCGGTGGTCAACGCCGACGACCCTGTCTGCGCCGACATCCTGGCCCTGATGCCCGGCGCGACAACCACGTATGCCCTGGACGCGCCCGCCGACTACCGTGCCACTGACCTCACCGTGGACGCCGCGGGGTGCCGCTTCACCCTCCACCACGACGGGCGCAAATATCCCGCGGCCATCCCGGTACCGGGCCGCTTCTCCGTCGCGAACGCGCTCGCCGCCCTCGCGGCGTGCCACCTGCTCGGCCATGAGCTCCCGGCTCTCGTCGACGCCCTGGACCGGATGGCGCCCACCCCCGGCCGGTTCGAGCGCTACCGCACCCCGCGGGGCGTCCACGTGATCGTGGATTACGCGCACTCCGCGGACTCCCTGGAGAAGGTCCTGGCCACGGTCCGCGGCTTCGCGACCGGCCGGGTGATCACCGTCTTCGGCTGCGGCGGCGACCGGGACACCACCAAGCGCGCCCCGATGGGCGCGATCGCGGGGAACTACTCCGACCTGTGCGTCGTCACCTCGGACAACCCGCGCGACGAGGACCCTGAGGCCATCCTGGACCAGATCACGCCGGGCCTCGTGCTCTCCGGGACCCCCTTCCACCGGGTGACCGACCGGCGCGAGGCCATCCGGTACGCGCTGACCGCCGCGCGACCGGACGACATCGTGCTCGTCGCGGGCAAGGGCAGCGAGCCCCACCAGATCATCGGCGACCGCCTGCTCTCCTTCGACGACCTGACGGTGGTTCACGAACTCGCCGCACGGATGTGACCACGCGCCCGCGCGCGTGACCGCTGCCGGTGGCTTCTGCGGCGCCGTCTCCTGACGGCTCGGGTCCGCGGCGCGGAACGGCTTGCCGGCCGAAGCGGCTCGCGCGCTGGAGAGTGCCGGCACCCTTGCGCGACGAGGGAACGCCGGCGAAAGCGGGGTGCTCCAGGAGCAGGGTGCCGACGCCTCGGTGGTGCCACTCGTCGGCGGCGGACAAGGTGCTCTCGGCCCGGCCCGGAACCGCTGGCTCTGCGTGGTACTCGGCGATGCCGAGGATCTCGTCGCCCGTCCCGTCCTCCGGCGTGATCCGCCGGACCCGTGTGACCGTGCCGTCCGTACGGTCATGACCGCGTCGCTCACTGATCGACAACATGGACACATCCGCTCGCGGATTCAGGTGGGATGTGCTGCTCGGGTCCACGCCGCGTGTCACTACGCGATGTGCGTGCCCCCATCGACCGTGAGGGTGGTGCCGGTGATGTAGGACGCCGCGTCGGAGACGAGGAAGACCAGTGCCGCGGCGAGTTCCTCGGGCTGTCCGACGCGGCCCGAGAGCACCCGCGGCATCATCGCCTCGAGGTAGCCATCGGCGTAGCCGTCGGTCATCGCGGAGGTGAAGAGGCCCGGCGCGAGGGCGTTCACGCGGATCCCCTTGCTGGGGGTCCACTGCTGGGCGAGATCACGCGTGAGCCCGAGGATCCCGGCCTTCGACGCCGAGTAGGCGGCCTGTGGCAGACCGCCCGTGACCAGCGCGAGGATGCTCGATACGTTGACGATGGCACTGCCGGGCAGCATCACCGCGCCCGCGGCCTGGGCCATCCAGTAGGAGCCGTTGAGATTGATGTCGATGACCTCGCGGAACTGCTCCGGTGTCTCCTCCGTAGCGGGGTGTTCACTGCTGATCCCGGCGTTGTTGACAAGGATGTCCACCCGCCCGAACGCGTGCACGGCCGCGGCGACCAGCGCACGGCAGTCCTCCGGCTCGGCGACGTCGGTAGGCACGGCGACGGCCCGGCGGCCGCGCCTCTCGACGGCCGTGCGCACGGCTTCCAGCCTCTCGGCGCGCCGGGCCCCGAGCACGACATCGGCGCCGGCCTCGGCCAGCGCGGTGGCGAAGACGACACCCAGCCCGGAGGAGGCCCCGGTGACCACGGCGACGCGACCGTCGAGCCGGAAGCGATCGAGGACGCTCATGGCCGCTTGACCCTGGGGGGAACCATCGCACGCACGGCACACCTCTCGAAGAGAGTCTCGTTCGACGCGGAGGAACGGTCCGGTGACCGGCCGGGCCTTCGTCGATGACTTACGCACCGCGCGCATCGTGCTTCGCGTACGGCCAGGACAGGTGAACAGCTGACGACGGCGCGCACGCGCCGAGCGGTGCCACGGCTGGGCCACCCGGCGGCGGTCACCGGTGGTCGGCGACGTAGCTCACCAGGTCGCCGACGGTTCGCAACTCCGCGACCTGGCCGTCGGGGAAGCTCACCGCGAACCTGTCCTCGACCGCCACGGTGATCTCCACTATCGACAGGGAGTCGATGTCGAGATCGTCGCTGAGGGACTTCTCGGTGGTCACCTCGGAGGAGTCGACTCCGGCGACCTCTTCGACAATCTTGGCAATGGCGTTGAGAATGTCGGCATTGCTCACCACCGGCTCCTCCTTGATGGAATGGGCCGGCTGAGCCGGCCACCGTACGTGGTCCACACGGATTGCCGCCGCGATCGGCGGGCCCGTCTGGTCGGTCATGCCCGTCGGCCATCGGCCGGGGTGGCGAACCGCGGCGGGGACGTCAGAGACCCGAGGCGCCGCCGGTAGGCGAGGAGAGTGCGCAGGAAGCCGTCCATCTGTTCCTCGGTGTGGCCCGCGTGCGGGAACAAGCGCAGTAGCGCCTGGTTGCGTGAGACGGCTGGGTAGGAGAAGACGGGTACGAGGTAGCCGTCCTCCACGAACCACTCCCGCATCTGCAGGGCGGCGGCGTCGTTCCCGATCGGCACCGAGAGCATGTACGACTCGGTCGGCGTCGTCGGTGTGCCGGCCTCGTGCATCTGTCGGCGGAGTCGGGCGGCATGCGTCAGGTAGTCGTCGACGATTCCCGGATTGGCGGCGAGGACATCGATCGTGCGCTTGGCGGTGTAGGCGGTGGGTGGCTGGATGGCGGCCGTGAACATCGAGGTGCCGGAGAGAAGTTCGAAGGCGTCGATGGCCACCGCCGGCCCGGCGATCGCGCCGCCTTCCAGACCGATGGCCTTCGACAGCGACACCATGACGAAGTCGGCCCGCTCCCGGATCGCGGCCGCCTCGCGGGCGTACGGACGGTTCTCGGGCCCGTAGACCATGAAGCCGTTCGCGTCGTCGATCATGCTGATGGCGCCGTGCCGGTCGCACTCGTCGAGAATCTCCACGATCGGCCCCATGCTGCCGTCGGCCGAATAGATGCTCTCGGCGATCACCACGGTCTTGCGGGCCGGGACCCGGTCCAGGACGCGTGCCAGGTCGGAGACGTCGTTGTGCCGGAAGGCGTGGACGCCGCGGCCGTAGCCAAGCCCCTGGAGCCCCTTCCAGATACTCCAGTGGACGTCACGGTCGACGACGAAAACGGTGTCGTGATTGCGTACTTCGATCCCGGCGTCGAAGTGCGCTGAACTGCTCATGGCGTTGATGAACCCGATATTGGCCAACAGCCCCGTGGCGAAGCTGATGGCCCGCTCCTTGCCGGTGTGGCGGGCGATCGTCTCCTCCAGCACCTGGTGCGGACGGCAGATCCCCTGGGTCATCCTGGATCCGCTCGTGCTCAACCCGTGGGCGCGCGCGCCCTCCGCGAAATGACGTCGTACCGGGACGTGGCGCTCCAGATCGAGGAAGCTGATACTGGCGAAGTTCACCAGTTCGCGGCCGTTGCGGACGATGGTCGGCCCGACGGGACCGTCCACCACCGGCGGGCGGTATGCCGTGTCGTGGGTGTTCGCCTCGACGAAAGCGGCGAAGGCCCAGGGGGCCAGGCGGTCCCCGGACGGTGCGGGGGTTGGGGGCGCGGTCACGGTGAGGTTTCTCCTCCATCATGGGCGCGAGGCGGTAAGGGCTCCAGGGCTGCCGCGAGGTGGCCGAGCGAGGCCGTTCCGGCCAGTTCGTCCGACGCGATGCCGGTGAAGCCGGACCGGTGAAGCAGCGCCAGTAGACGAGGGACGGCGACCAGCGTGACTCCGTGGTCGGCGAGGCAACGGTTCATGTCCACGGCACCAGGGCCCTCGAAGGAGCCGGCCGGCGGGCCGGCGGAGCCGACAGCCGCCACGGCGGCGGCCAGAGCCCGTTCGGCGCCCGTCGCGGGCGGGCGCGAGAGGATCCGCGGGGTTTCCGTGCCGCCGGTGACGGGGCGGGACCGTTCGGGGGGACGGCCGGAACCGGGGCCGTCCGGGGAGAGGACGTAGCGGTCCGGGGCCAGGATGCCGGGCACTTCGCCGAGGTGGTCCAGGACGTGGCGGTGCAGGTCGCCGGAGGTGACGCCAGGGGCGATGCGGGCGTGCGCGACGAGGTGCGGTTCGCCGCCTTCCCCCGCGGTGCCCCTGCTGGGCGCCACCGTCACGTCGAGCACTCCGGGATGGCCGCGTAGCACGTCTTCGACCTTGGCCAGGCACACCCATCCCCGCGGGGCGCGCCACCAGCCGGCGGCGGCCGGTGTGAGCGAGTGTGCCGGAACCGGGCACTCGGCACCATCGGCGAGCGCGCGCAGGAGACCGCACAAACGGGCGGGCAGCGCCATGGCCTGCCCGGCGTCGAGCAGGTGATCCCCGACGGTGACATCGAGGGTGACGACCCCCGCGTCGAGGCCGAGGTCGACGTAGAGCGTGTCGCAGGGCTCGTCGGGCGCGCTGCGGATCCATGTGGCGGCCCTGTCCGGCGGAGTGTTCCGCGCGGGGACGAGGTAGTCGCGTGGCCACGAATAGCAGTTGTACTCGATGGTGGGTACGGTCACGACACCCCGGCCGCGGTCCATGCGCGCCTGGGCGGCGACCAGTTCCGCGGGGCGCCACTGACCGTGCCGGTAGGCCGCGGCGGAAGCGGCGGCGACCGAGGCGACCACCTCGCCGAACGCCGCGCCCGGGCGGAGATCGATCTGCACCGGAACCGTCAGGGCCCGGACGCCGATGCTGCTCCGCAGAGCGGCCCGGGCTCGGTTGGAGACCACCACTGACGCGAGGAACCGGTGTTCGCCGGTGTGGGTGGCGACGTCGTGGGCCAGCGCCGCGAGCACAACGACCTCCGGGCTGACCTGATGACGCCGGGCGACGCGGTCGAGGTCGTCGTACGCGTCCGCCGAGCGGTGCTGGAGGCGGTGGCGCCCGTCGCCGTGGCCGGTCCCGCCGAACGGGGCCAGCACGCCGGTGGGGTTGCCCGCGAGACGCGTGAGCCACTCACGCTCTGCCGCGCGGGCGCGTTCAGGGGGCTGGGCGGCGACCGTGTCGAGCGGGTGCGTGGGCGCCTCCGCCGGTACGTCGCCGCCGCGCAGTTGATCGTGCAGTTGGCTGATCAGCACCGCCAGCCCCCAACCGTCGATCACGACGTGGTGGGCGGCTATCAGCACCGCGCGCGGCTGTCCCGCCTCGAGCAGCACCCTGGCGAGCCAGGGCGGATCGCGCTCGGGGTCGATCGGGCGGGCGGCCAGCGCCGCTGTGGCGGCCTCCACGGTGTCGGTGTCGACGACGGGGAGATCGACGTGGTCGACAGGCAGCGGGGCCCAGTCCGCGCGGTGGACGTGCTGTATCGGGCGGAGCGGGTCGACAGTGGTGCGCAGTGCCTCGTGGCGGACGGTGAGGGACGCGAGCGCCACGTGGATGTCGGCGAGGGTCGCCGGGGGCGGGACGTGGCAGTGGTCGGCGAGCGGTGTCGGATTCACCCGCCGTGGAGAGGGAATGGTGCGTTCGAACCAGTGCCACTCCTGGACCCAGGTGAGCGGCCCGCTGCGGGTGACGGTGGCGGGGCCCGGTGTCGGTCCCGGAAGGTGAGGCACGGCCGGGGACCTCATACCGCGCGGACCACGAGAGCGGCATTGTGGCCGCCGAAGCCGAACGAGTTGCTGAGAGCGATCCGCATACGCTCGTGATGCTGCGTCCGGTGCGGCACGAAGTTGATGTCCGGGTCGATCGGCTCGTCGCAGTTGATCGTCGGCGGGACGTCACCCGTGCGGAGGGCCTGGATCGAAGCCACCAGCTCGACCGCCCCGGCGGCACCGATCATGTGCCCGGTCATCGACTTGGTGGAGCTGACCGGGATCCGGGTGACATGATCACCCAGTACCTTGCGCAGGACGGCCGTCTCGATGGCGTCGTTCAGCAGCGTCCCGGTGCCGTGCGCGTTGATGTAGTCCACGTCCGACCCCGTTATCCCGGCCTCGCGCAGCGCTGCCTCGACGGCGAGGCACGCGCCCCGTCCCTCCGGATGCGGGGCGGTCCAGTGATGAGCGTCGGAACTCGCTCCGTAGCCCGTGAGCTCGGCCAAGGCCGTCGCCCCTCGTCCGTCGGCCACCTCAGCGGCCTCCAACACCACCACGGCGGCTCCCTCACTCATCACGAACCCGTCGCGATGCGTATCGAAGGGCCGGCACGCCGCGGTCGGGTCGTCGTTGCGTTTGGACAGCGCGCGGGCGTTGCCGCTGCCCGCGAGGTCGACCGCGGTGACGCAGGCGTCGGCGCCGCCGGCGAGGACGATGTCGGCCTCCCCATGGCCGATCATGCGCATCCCCGCGCCCACCGCGTCGGCGCCGCTGGCGCACGCCGTGCTCTGGGCACGGCTGGGCCCCTGTGTGCCCAGCCGCATGCTGATCTCGCCGACGGCGCTGTCCATGGCGGTCGTGACCTGGGTGAACGGGCCGATGGCCCGTGGTCCTTTGTCGCGCAGTGTGTTCGCGGCGCGGTAGATCGACCCTACCGGGCCGTAGCCACTGCCGATGATCACGGCGACCCGCGGCGCCAGGCGGTCGTCGACGACGAGTCCGGCGTGCTCGCAAGCTTCCAGCGCCGCGGCGAGGGCGTACTGCGCGTACGGGTCGGCGCGCCGGCTGACCGTCGGGGGCATGTAGCGGCCGGGTGCGAACCCGCGGACCTGGCCACCGATGCGAACTCCGAGACCGGTCACGTCGATCGCGTCCACGGTGTCGATGCCGCTGCGCCCGGCCAGCATCGCCGTCCATGTCGCGTCGACACTGTGGCCCAGCGGCGTCACCGCCCCGTACCCGGTGACCATCACCCGGCGCCGGGCCCGGGCGCGCCTGGCGTCACCTTGCCCTCGCGCGTCGGTCACTGGGGAACCACCTCGGCGTCGCGGAGGGGCGGGGCGATGTCGTCGGAAGCGACCGGCACCATGAGCACGGCTGTGCCTCCCTGTGAGCAGAACCGTCGCGCGGCGAGAATCTCCTTCGTCAGCGCGGCCTTGTCACGCAGCACTCGGCAGTGGATGTCCGGCCCGTCCACCACGGGCGGCGGCGCGCCCGGCCGGGTGAAGGGGTAACGTTCGGCGTCGAGTCCGAGGCGGGCGCGCTGGGCGTCCAGCCAGCCGTAGCCGCCGTTGCACAGCACCACGTACAGAACGCCGCCCTGGGATGGAGCGGTGACGGCGATGTCCGCGCGGGCCGCGAGGAACGCTCCGTCCCCGATGAACGCGGTGACCTCGTGGTCCGGGGCAGCCCGCTTGACCCCGATGGCCGCGGCCGCTCCGAAGCCCAAGGGGGTCTGCTCCGACGGCACGACGGACCCGCCACCGACGTGGAAGGGGAAGCAGTAGGACCACATGTCCTGAAGCCCGTTCTCCTGGACCAGCACGCGGGGCTCGCCGGCGGTGGCATCGAGCGCGGCGAGCAGCTCAGCGATGCGGATCCCCGGCAGCGTCGCCGCGCGGGCCAACTCCGCTTCCACTTCGAGCGACATGGCCTTACGGGCGGCGGCGATCTTGTTCGCCCACACCTCGGTCGTGTCCGCGCGCTCGGCCTTGCGGACTTCATCCAGCGCCCGCGACCAGCCGAGGACGGCGTGCCGGGCGTCTCCGAGCACGCGCGGGCCCGAGAACTCGGCCGACAGCCCGCCCGGATCGACGTTGACCTGCACCACCGCGACCGGCGGCCACGGCGTTCCGCCTTCGACGACTGTCTCCTCCAGTCGCCCGGCGAGCGATACCACCAGGTCGCTGGACGACCACAACTCGCGGGCGGGGGCCGCGGCGTAGAGACCCGCCACACCGCAGAACAGCGGGTGGTGTTCGTCGACGGCACCGCGGCCGGACGCGGTGGTGAAGAGTGCCGCGCCGAGGCGTTCAGCGAAGCGCTCGACCACGCCGTCGTCGTTGCGGTTCCGCATTCCGCCGCCGACCAGCACCACCGGACACCGGCTCGCGCGGATCGCCGCCAGTGCCGGTCCCCGCGCCACGGGCACGGACTCAAGGTCCAGTCGTTCGGGCAGCGTCGGCCGGGGTCCGGTGACGAGGATCTCCGCTGTGCGGACGTCATCGGGGATCTCCAGGTACACGGGGCCGGGTGGTGGCCCCACAGCCCGGGTCAGCGCCGTCACCGTCGCGGGGACGACCCGGTCAGGATGACCTACCCGGTGCGCCCACCGGACGAGGGGGGCTGTCACGGCGACCTGGTCGAGTTCCTGGAATCCGCCGCTGCCCCGGCGCCGTTCGGGCGCGCCCGCGGCGAGCACCAGGACGGGTGCGCCGGACTCCCGTGCCTCCAGCAGGCCCGTGGCCGCGTGGGTGACAGCCGGCCCTTTGCCCAGCGCGCATACGGCGAGCCGGCCGGCCTGCAGCGCGTAGCCGGTCGCCATGTACATCGCGTTGCGCTGGTCACGGCAGGGCACGAGGTCCAGTCCGGCGGCGTCGAGGGCGCGAAGCAACTCCAGGTCGTCGCCGGGCAGTCCGAAGCAGGTGTCCACCTCGTTCGCCACCAGCAGGTCGACGATCGCGGACCACGCGTCGGCGTACCGCTTGCGCACCCGGGTCACTCCCCACCCACCGTGACAGGGGCGGCCGTGGGGAGATTTCGCGCCACGGCTGCGACATGAGCAGTGGTTCGGCGTGCCGCTCACCGCCGTAGGAGATGTAGTTCGCCCTCACGCCGAATCCACCGAACGGGCGGTTGCCGTCCTCGGCGTCGAGCAGCGTGTGGTCGACACAGGTTCGGTGACGTTTGGCCAGGACTTTCACCGTCTCCGGATCGTTCCCGTAGACCATCGCTCCCAGCGCGCGTTCGCTGAAGTAGGGGCTCGACAACCGTTCACGCAACCGCCTCGCGCTGGGATAGGCCACGACGTTGAACACCGGGGCGAACATCTCGGCGAGGGGGATCTTGTCGTCGAAGCCCCATAGCAGCACGGTCGGCTCGATTTTGCGGGACAGTAGATCGATGCGCCCGCCGTGCCGGATGTGGCTCACATGGCGCACCAGATAGTCCGAGCAATTCACCAGCGCCGAGTCGTAGCAGATCGGGCCGTAGTCGACGGCAGGGTCGCTGTTCTCCCCGAAACGCAGCGAAGTCAGTTTGGTGGACAACAGGTCGATGAATTCCTCAGTGCGGCCCTGCGGTGCGAACACGACGTCGGGACCGAAGCAGTCCTGGCCCGAATTGTGGAGCCGGATTTTCGTGACGTCATCTACGGCGTGTGTGAGATCGGCATCGGGTGCGATCACGAAGGGGTTGATGCCGTGGCCGAAGAAGAGGAAGAGCTGGTCTTCCGCCAGCCCTTCGCGGACAGTCTCGGCATTGGAGTAATTCCCGGTGAAGACGATGAGATCCGCCTCGCGTACCGGTCCCGTCGCGAACTTACGCCGGCTGAGGTCGAAGAGCTTGATGGGTAAGCCGTGAACCGGCGCCAACAGGTCGTGCAAGCGCTGCATCTGGCTTTTGTTCCCGGAGGACGGCCGGAAGATGATTCGGTCGCTGTAAAGGGATGCCACGAGCATGTGGAGCGCGTAGGAGTACAGCGGGATGTTGGAGGGCATGAAGACCGCGGCCCGCGGCACACAGCCGGGCCGGACACGGCGGATCTCCTCCTCCGCTCCGTCGAGGGTGGCGAGGAACGAATGAATCTCCGCCCTGGCGGTGTTGTGGGGTGAGATCTCGGTGAGGACGCTCATCACCGTGTCCACGTTCTCGGCCACGTACCGGCGCACGGCGTGCAGCGCGTCGACGCGGTCGGCGAAGGGAATGCGGTAGTCGGTCGCACCGCCGGTCGAGCCGAACGCGGTCGCGTCGGTGGTCGTGCGGTGCGACGCGGGCAGCGAGGTCATCGCGACCTTCTCCAGAACGACCAGGTCGGGCTTTCCTGTGGTCGTGAGAGGTAACGCGGGAAGCACGACGACGTGGTCGGGCTGCTCGTAGCGGGCGAGCACGGAGCGCAGCAGCCGTTTCCAGTGCGCGGGCTCGTGATCGTCCGGGTCCGCGATCACGAACACCAGACGACAGCCCAGACGCTCGTCGGGGACGGCGACGACCACCGTCTGCGCGCCGGCCGACCCGGCCCGTTCGGCGAGATGGTCGGGATAGAGCGTGTGGCCGTCACGGTGCACGGCGTGCTTGCGCCCGACCGGGAAGACGTGACCGGCGTCGTCGAGCAGGCCGATGTCGCCGGTGCGGTGAACGGGGCCGGACACCGGGATGATCTCACCGTCATCGCCCAGATGACCGGTCATCAGACCGTCACTGCGCACGACGAGCTCGCCGAGCCGGCCGTTGGGAAGCGCCCTGCCCTGGTCGTCGTGGACTTCGACGACGACGCCGGGCAGTGGCGTGCCGCACCCGACCGGATCGGTATCGGGCGCGAGCGCGATGTTTCCCACCTCGGTCGCTCCGTAGCCGTCGAGCAGGTGCCGGCCTGTGCGGGCGTGGAACCGGGCCGCCAGGTCGCGCCCCAGCGGCGCGCCGCCCACGCACCAGGCTCGTACCGACTTCAGCGCGGTCGCGAGAGCGGGACGACGGTCGAGCAAGTTGAGCAGGCTGTAATAGGTCGAGGGTGCCCCGTCCACGATGGAGAGGCCGTTGTCCACGCCCACCGCGAGCGCACGGTCCAGGCGTGTGGCCGACCCGTGGACCACAAGCGAGCCTCCGCCCAGCCACCAGCAGAGGACCAGCGACAGACCGTATTGGTGGGAGTACGGCAGGACGGGCAGGAAGACGTCGTCAGGCCGGTACCCCATTCGTTCCGAGCTGACTGCGAGGTTGTCCAGAATCGAGCGACCGGAACGAACAATGCCCTTGGGGCTTCCTGTCGTACCCGACGACCAGGAGATAGCGGCGTCCTGGCGCCGCGCCCAGGCCGACATATCGGGCACAACCGCCGTGTTCGAAGCGGGCCGTGGTGCCGCGGTGTCGCCTGTACTGCCGCTGATTTCGAGCACTACGCGCGCCTGAGCGCGGATCTTCGATCGCTGCGACAGGGGGGCTCGATGATCAGCCAGGACCACCGAGGCGTCGAGGTGAATGAGTGCGAGTAAATCGACGACCCATTCCGGGGAATTGGCCCCGCTCAGCATCACCCTCGAACCGGATTCGATTCCGCGGCGTGCGAGAAGTTCGGTGGCACCGAATACGCGGGCCAAGATTTCGTCTGTCTCCCAGATGTGCCCCTCGGGCGAGATTAAGCGCCTGAAAATGGGCAACTCGTGCTCCTTAGCTCCAGGGGGCGTGTCCAACTTCCTGGGCGTGCACTTTCGTGGAACCACCTGTTCAACTAGATAAATATAAAACTACTATCCCATGCCCGTGGAACGGTGTCGAGTGCTGCGACGATGCTCCATGACACGTGTGGGGGCGTTGAGTGCGCAGTGACGTAAGAGATGTGATGGGTGGCCAATTCTGATCGGTGCATTCATGGCGTGGACATCGTCCGCGTGCGGTGACGGCTCGGCCACCCTGCGGCATGGCGGCGGCCATGACCGCGACCGCCGCCACCGCGGGCACGGCGACCACGCCGGCCTTCCGCCATTCCGTCGCCCTCCCCCCCCGGCGGAGGTGCTGCGCCGCGGCCGCTGCCTCACTCGCTGTGGACTTTGGCGCGGTGACCCGCGTCTCCCGCGGGGGCGGCGGCTGACCGGCTCTCTTCCTCCTCTCCCGGGCTGCCCACGGGCTCGTCCTCGTGGCGTGGGTGCGGAAGCGTCGCCGCGGGAGCGGAGGTGCGGCCCGGGGGCGGGTCGGCGAGGAGGCGGGGGAGCAGGATCTCGCTGATGCCCTGGATGGAACCGTCGCTGTGCAGGAGTTCCATGGCGGGTACCTCACGCTGGAAGTGCTTGCGCACCTTGTTCATGACCTCCATGGCCATCAGGGAGTCCATCCCGTAGTCCTTGAGCGGCGTGGTGGAGGAGATCTGTTCGACGGGCATGTGCAGGGTGTCGGCGACCATGGAGGTGAGGGCTTCTTCGAGGAGCCTGAGGGCTTCGTCGGGCGGAGCTCCGGCCAGACGGGCGAGGAGCTCCTCCAGCCGGTAGTCGGTTCCCGCGATGGGAGGCGGGACGACATGGGAGAAGCGCGGTCCGTTCAGCGATGGTGCGAGCAGCGTCATGCTCGCCCAGTCGAGCGTCTCCCTGGGTGTAGGTGCGCGAACCTGCACTAAAGGGTTGGATGCCCTCTCCGGAAGGAGATATCTGCGAATCCGGATCCCCTACGTCAGTGAATGTCGGTTCATGTGTTCCACGGCGAGGACCAGCCGCACGAGGGGGCGCTCTGATCGTGTACGGACCGATGGCTTCACCCTGTCACCGTGCGCCCCGCGTAGGCGAGTTGGGGTGGGGGAGGAAGGGCTGGGGCCGGGAGTAGCGTGCCGAAGAGCGGCACGCTCTGTGGGAAGCGGCGCGTGCGGAGGCGGATGAGGGTGGTGGCCCGGGCCGGTCGCAGGTCCACCAGCGGGGAGGCCGCGGGGCGACGGTGAGGTGGGTGGGGCGGAGCAGCATGATATCGGCGGGGTGAATTCGGGCTGGAGGACGGCGAGTTGATTCCCGCACGGGTGCGTGCGGGGCTGGGTGAAGCCCTCGGCGGCGTGCCGGGTTGATGGCGCCGGATGCGTGGGCACAGGGCGGGCGGGTGTGTGGGGCGATCGTCGGTTTTCCCGGGTGCGTCCGATGCGGATGGGGGGTCAGGGTTGTGCGGGCCGGCGCAGCAGGCAGGCGAGGTAGCCGGTCTTTTCGGAGAGGAAGGTGAGGAGGTTGGCCAGAGGGACGTCCATGTCGCTGGTGAACTGGTCGCCGAACCGCTCGGCGACCAGGGGGCGGTTGTCGGCGTAGATCCGGCTGAAGGCCCGCATGGTGGGGGTGATGTGCTCGGTCAGGTCGCGGAGGTGTTCCAAGGGGAGCCCGGCTGTGTGGATCTGGTCGAGGACCTGGTCCTGGGTGGGCAGCGGGCAGAACGCGAAGTCGCGGAACATGGCGAGTTCGGTCTCGGTGGCGGGGCGAAGCTGGGTGTAGAAGGTGACCAGGATCGGGGCGCCCGGTCGTGCGGCCCGGGTCAGTTCGCGCAGGCCCCGCACGGGGTCGTTGAGGTGGGGGAAGCTGTCGAGTGCCCACACGGCGTCGAAGCCCTGGTCGGGGTAGGGGAGGTCCATGGCGTCGCCGTAGGCGAAGCGGACCTTGTCGCTCAGGCCCGCGGCGGCGGCGCGGCGGGTGGCCTCCTGGACCTGGACTCGGCTGATGCTGCAGCCGGTGACGTCGCACTGGCGCTGGCCGGCGGCGCGGATGGCGGGGCTGCCGTGGCCACAGCCCACGTCCAGCAGGTGCTGTCCGGCTTCGAGTTGGAGCAGGTCGCAGAAGAGGTCGGTCATCCGGTTCTGAGCCCGGGTGGCGAGTTGGGCGATGGGCAGCGGGCTGTCGAGGTCCGCGGGCTGCCACAGACCGTAGTGGAAGCTGTCGCCGCTCATCAGCTTGCAGAGGTCGTCGGCGTCGTCGTACCAGGCGCCGACCTCGGCGGGCGTGGGCAGCGAGGGGCCGACAGGGGCGAGGGAGGTCGGGGGCATGGCATCCGCTTTCGAGGGGGAGCGGTGGTCAGCGGTCATCTGGTTCGCCTTCTGGGCGGCCCTACCAGTGGGCGGTCAGGGTGCCGGGGCTGCGGACGGACAGGTTGGTCGGCCAGCTCTCGGGCCTGTTGACGGGGTCGTCGGTGAGCGTGAGGCCGGGGAGGGCGCGGGTCAGCGCGGTGACGGTGGACGCGGTGGTGTGCAGGGACAGGGGCGCACCGGGGCAGTAGTGGATACCGGCTCCGAAGGCGAGCGTGGGCGGGGTATCGGTGCGCAAGTGGTCGAACTGCTCCGGGTCCGCGACGCGGTGGCTCTCGTCGTGCGGGGCCGAGCCGAGCAACAGGAGCAGCCGGGCGCCTGCGGGCAGGTGGACACCGGCCAGTTCGGTGGCGCGGGTGGTGGCGCGCAGCCAGCCGGTGAGGGGGGTGTCGTGGCGCAGGGTCTCCTGGACGGCGGCGGGGATGTGCTCGGGACGGTCGGCCAGGTGCCGGTAGGTGCCTGTCCTCAATACGTGGTAGAGGGTGTTGGCGAGGAGCCGGGAGGTGAGTTCGGCGTTGGAGAGCACGACGTCGACGAGGGTGGAGGCGATCTCCCGGCGGGTCAGCTGCTCCCCGTCCTTGCTCCGGTGCTCCAGCATCGCGGTGGTGAGGTCGTCCTGGGGGCGGTCGGCGTGCCGGTCGACCAGGTCGTTGCAGTAGTGCCAGATCTCGTCGAGGGCGCGGGCCGCGTTCTCCTGCTGGGTGTCGGTGAGTTGCCCCCAGACGAGGTCGGCCAGGCAGGCGGAGCGCGCGCCGATGGCGGGGCGGTCCGGGTCGGGGATGCCGATGAGGTCGGCCATGATTTCGGTGGTGAGTGGCCGGGCCAGGTCGGTGACCAGGTCGCAGGCTCGGGCGGGGCGGCTCGCCAGGTCGCCGACGTGGCTGGTGATGCGCGCGTCGATGGCCGGCTGGTGGGCGGTCAGCTGCTTGGCGGTGGTGGGCCAGACGGCGTTGAGGGCGCGGCGGCGGCGGGTGTGTTCGGGCGGGTCGATGGAGGAGATGAGGGCGCTGTCCATCTGCTCCAGGACGGCGAGGGCGGCGGGGGCCATCTCCTGGACGGGGGTGTAGCTGAGGGTGGTGGTGTAGTTGCCGTGCTGGTCGCGCAGTACCTCGGCGATGTCGTGGTGGCGGGAGACGACCCACAGTCTCAGCTCGTCGTCGTGGTGGACGGGGTGTTCGGCGCGCAGGTGCGCGTAGCGGGCGCGCGGGTCACCGGCGCTGTGGGCGAAGGTGGCGCCGGACACGCCGACGGGACATTCGGCGGCCGGCGGGCAGGGCTCGGTGGTGGGCGGGGGCGTGGTGTCGGTGGTGGGCACGTTGGTGTCCTCTTCGGCGGAGCCGGGTCAGTGGCTGCGGCGGGGGCGGGCGACGAGCAGGACGCCGTTGTCGCTGATGCTGTCGGCGCCGTCGGCGAAGTGCTCGGTCAGCGGGGCCAGCAGGGCGGCGCGCAGCTGGTCGCGCTGGGCGTGGCCGGTGTGCCAGAAGTCGGCGAGGGCGTCGGCGGCGGCCTCGGCCTTGGCGTGGGGTCCGGACTCGGGGAAGCGGACGCGCACCGCGACCGGGTGCAGGGCGATGTCCTCGAAGCCGTGCTCCGCCAGGATCTCGGCGGCCAGGGTCAGCAGGTGGCCCTGGTGGTCGGGCCGCTGTCCCACGAGCGGGGCGCAGCAGCGGTTCCACAGGTCGATGAGTTCGTTGTCGGGCGAGCCCTGGACGAGGACGACCTTGGCCTCAGGGTGGGCGGTGTCGACGACCCGGGCCAGTTCGGCGACAGCAGCCCTCGGATCGTCGGTGTAGTGGAGCATCCAGGTGGCCACGGCCGCGTCCACCGACGCGTCGGCCAGCGGGAGTTGTTCGGCGCGTCCGGGCAGGACGGTCACGCCGTCGGCGCCCAGTGCCTGCAGGCTCTCGACGCGTGCGGCGTGCGGCTCCACCGTCGTGCAGGACCCGAGCCGGTGGGTGATCGCGCGTACGACCGCGCCGCTGCCGCCGCCGACGTCCACCACCCGCTCGTTGTCGGCCAGGGCGTCGACCACCGGGTCGATGTCCTCGCGGTCGAAGCGGGCCTCCACGGCGAGCCAGCCGTGCTGGGTGAGCTCGTGCGGGCCGCGGTACGCCTCGGGGTGCGGGTAGGGGGCGGCCAGGGCGTGGGCGGGGACGGCGGGCCCGCCGGGCTTGCGGGCGTGGACGAAGAAGTGTTCCTCGGTGCCCATGCCGGGGAAGTCGGGATGAAAGTCGCTGATCCGGTGGTGCAGGATCTCAAGTCCCGCCGCGCGCAGGCGCTCCAGGTACACATCGACGGGGTAGCTGGTGGCGGTGACCTGGTGGCCCATCCAGGTCATCGAGTGGTTCTCGGCGTCGAACGGGACGGTGGCGAAGACGAAGTAGCCGCCTGGCGCCAGCCAGTCGGCGATCTGTTCAAGCGTGCGGTCGAGGTCGGAGCGCGGCATCTGCAGGAGCGGGAAGAACGCGCACACCGCCTCCCAGCCTCCGCTGCCGTAGCCGACAGCGCGGACGTCGGCCTGCTCGAAGCGGGCCGCGGGCACCTGGGCGCGCGCGATGTCCACCATGGTCGCGGAGACGTCGATGCCCGTCACGCGATGGCCGGCGCGGGCGAGCAACTCGGCGGTCGGCCGCCCGGTGCCCGAGCCGATGTCCAACACCCGTGCCTGAGCGGGCAGTCGGGCGATCAGCCAGTCGAGGGCGGCGAGCTGCGCGGGAAGGTGGGCGTAGGTCTGCTCGTACGTCAGGCCGAGTTCGTCGAACGGGCGGGCGGCGAGCTCGGCCGAATCCGGGTACGCCGAAGAGGCAAGGGCTGCTTCAGGGGTCATCGCGAGCGGTCCGTTTCCGTGGGCACCGACAGATCGTCCCGGACACTACACTGCGGAATCGACTTCTCACGCACCGTGCGCATTCGGTGCGATCTTCCATGCCCGGACCCAGGAGCCACACCCGTGACCAGCACCGCCGACCCCTCCGCCAGTGCAGTCGAGAGCGGCCATGCCGCCTACTTCCGCTTCCGCGACGAGCTGTTGGGCCCTTCCCGCAACCGAGTGCTGAGCGGCGCCGAACTCTGCGAAGCGGGCCGGCTCATCTACGGCCGCCCCGAGGGCCTGTCCCTGTACGGCATCCCCGCCCCCGACATGGAGGCCAAGGGCCTGCGCCTGCTGGGCCGCACCACCATCGAATGCTCCATCGACCCGTACTCGGCCGCCGTCGCTGTGGCCGTCGCCGATCTGCGCACCGGGCCGCTGCCGACCCAGGGCGGCATGGTCGTCGACCTGTTCTGCGGTTCCGGCAACTTCGGCTTCCATCTCGGACAGCGTCTCGGGCTGCCGGTCCTCGCTTCTGAACTCGACCCGGACGTGTACCAGGCCACCCGCCACAACCTTGACAGAATCGGTTCTGCGATCGACCTGCGGCTGACCGACTACCGTGTGCTCCTCGCGTCCCTCACCCCGCGCGGGCCTCACGACACCTATGTCGTCGAACCCCCATGGGGTCCCGCGTTCACCGCCGCCGGCCTCGACCTCGAAGCCACCTCACCGCCGGTACCCGCCATCCTCGCCGACATCCGCCGCCACCGCGCCGGCCTGCCCTGCCTCGTCGCCATCAAGACCAACGACCAGATCGCCCACGGCTCCCTCACCACCTCCTTCCACGGCGCCACTCACCTGCGCACCATCACCCCCGCCCCCACCCTCCCGTACGGAGCCAACATGGACTTCCACCTCTACCGACTCCCCGGAAACTGACCGTCACCACCCCGCAGGGCCGAACCCTCCAGCCACCAGGCCCGCCACGCACCCCGGCCCGGTCCCTGGTCCGCTCGACCAAGGCCCCCCGCCCGGTCCGACCAGCGCACACAGCGGTGACTTCGGTTGGATCCGTACCGGGTCCAACCGGGCTCGACAAGGTGATGGGGCAGGTCGGACCGGCATTCCGTCGGCCTGCTCCGCCCTGTTCGGCCGGTTGTCGACTTTGGGCTGAGCAGGGGATGAGGGGCGCGCCGCGGCGGCGTACGGCGGGAGCGGTGTGCACGGTTGTGGGTATGAAGGACCAGGCTGGTGGGCTCGGGAAGAGACTGCTGCGTGTGCGCGGCCGGCCGCGTCGAGCGCGTGAGTCGGCGTATTCGTGGCAGCTGGTCGTGCTGACCGTCTCCGTCGGCGCCTTCATGGGCCAGCTGGATTCGAGCATCGTCACGATCGCCTACCCCAGTCTGGAGCGGGAGTTCGGCGCTCCGCTCGCCACCGTGCAGTGGGTTTCGCTGGCCTACCTCCTGGTGACGACCGCTCTGATGGTCACCGTCGGCCACATGTCCGACCTGCTCGGGCGCAAGTCGGTCTACCTCCGCGGCTTCGCTCTCTTCACCCTCGCGTCCGCGGCCTGTTCCCTCGCCCCCGACCTGGCCGCACTGGTGTGCTTCCGTGTCGTGCAGGCGCTGGGCGCGGCGATGATCTCCGCCAACAGCGTTGCCCTGGTCACTGTCGCCGCCCCGCGCGAGAGGCTGCGCGGCGCGCTCGGCTTCCAGGCGGCCGGCCAAGCGCTGGGCCTGGCCGTCGGGCCGACACTGGGCGGTGTCCTGGTGGCCACGGTCGGCTGGCGCTGGGTGTTCTGGATCAATGTGCCGGTCGGCGTCGCCGCCATGATCATGGGCTACTACCTCCTGCCGCCCACTGACAGGCGTGCCACCGGCGCCCGCTTCGACCTGCCCGGCACGGCCTGGCTGGCATCAGGGGCGGCCGCCATGCTGGGCGGGGTGTCCGCCTTCTCCGGACTGCCGCTGCCCGGCTGGGCGGGCGCCGTGCTGATCGTCGCCTCCGCCGTACTGTGGTGGGGTTTCGTACGGCGCGAGGGCCGGGCCGCCGAACCGCTGGTGTCCACGCGGCTGATGCGCGACCGGCGGGTCGCCTGGGGACTGCTCGGAGCACTCGCCGGATATCTGGTGCTGTTCGGACCGCTGGTACTGGTACCGCTGGCCCTCGTCAGGCACACCGGGGCCGACGAGATGAGAGTGGGCCTGCTGCTCGGCCCGCTCGCGGTGGGATTCGCGCTCGCCGCCAACGCCCAGGAAGCGGTACTGCCGAAGGCATGGCCGAGCCGCCGCCGGTGTATGGCGGGCGCCCTGCTGGCCCTGGTGGCTCTGGCGGGGTCGGCCCTCGCCGTACCCCGGGACCTGTGGCTCATCGTCTGGCTCGGTGTTCTCGGTCTCGGACTGGGACTCTTCACCCCGTCCAACAACGAGATGGTCATGAGCTCCGTGCCCGAGGAGCACTCCGGCACCGGAGGAGGGATGATCAACATGACGAGATCGCTCGGCACCGCGCTGGGCGTCGCCCTGGTCACCCTGACCTACCACCTTGACAGCGACCACACCTGGGACTCGGTACTGCCGCTCCTACCGGTCCTCGTTCTTGTCCTCGGCGCCCTGCTCATGGCCCTGAGCGCCGCAGCGGGCGGGCGCGCCGGCTCCCCTTCGGACCCTGGCAGCTGACAGGAGGCTCCCTGACTGCCGAAGCGCCTGGGCTCCCGCCGAACACGCTGTGAACCCGGCCGCCGCGGTCCCGCACGAGACGGGTGAGGCGTATCCGGGCCCGCCGTATCGTCCGGGGTGATGAGCACGCGCATTCCAGCGCTTACAGTGCTCCAGGGCCGAAAAAGGCTGGCCGGACGGCCGATTGAGCCCGAACTCGTCAGAGGCGACGGCGAGGCGGGGGAGAAAGGTGGACATGAGCAAGGAAACCGAGGGCGCGGCGGAGAGATTCGAGCGTGCGGTGAACCGGCTGCGCCGCGAACTGCGGGCCGTCGCGGCCGCTGTCACCCCCGGCGTCGAGCCGCGCGCCGAGGAGCGGACCGACGACCGCCGCACCGTAGGCGGGTCGATGGGGAAACGGTTCTCGATGGCCCTGACACTGCCCGACACTCCTTACGAGACGGCTGCCGCGGCTGCCGCCGACGCGTTCGTCACGGCGGGCTGGCACACGGAGCTCCGCCAGGGGTTCGGCGGCCGCCCTCTCCTCAAGGCGACGCGTGACGGACTCAACGCGAGCGTAGTCGCCGCGGGCCGTGCTCTGCGGATCTCGGGTGAGGTGCCCGTCGTATGGATACACGCCAGCTGGATACGCCCGCCACGTGTGGCTGTCTTGGAAACGTTGAAGCCCGGTCACCAGCTGTGTGTCATGTGCGAAGGCTGGGGTTCGTGCCGCGTATGTGAGGGCCTGGGCTTTGTGGACAGCCGGATGTGCGTGGAATGCGGTCTCGGGATGGATTGCCCGGACTGCCGGGGCACCGGGCAGGAGCCAGTGCCCGGAGCGGGCGACGGCCGCTGACGTGGCCATACAGAGGAACGGATGCGTGCGACGTCCGAACGGGGGCCGGGCTCCCGCATCGCGGTCGAGCGCGTTCGGCTCACCCCCACCCGGGTCCGCCGTGGATCGGCTCCGTCCTCACAGCCCGCCCCGCCCGAGCGTGGCGCCTGCGCGACTGGGGTGAGTTCGACGCGGTCGGGGAAGACCGGTCCCTGCCTCGGGTCGGCACCTGAGGCTCTCAAGCACTCATGACCGGCGTCGTTCATACAGCGCCGCTGCGCAGCGCGCCCGACGAATCGGCCAACTCCTCGATCAAAAAGCGGAGATGCCAGCGGAAGAAAGTGCTCCCGCTCGCCGGCTGTCATTCCGGGACGGTGAACGCTTCGGTGATGCCGCCGTCGAAGGGCACTACGGCGGCGGTAATGAAGCCTGAATCATCGCTGGCGAGGAAGGCGATCGCTCCAGCGGCTTCATCCAACATGCCGAACCGCACTATGGGTCAGTGCACCAACCGCCTCTCCAGCGCACCCGGGCCGCGATCGAAGACAGCTCGCTGGACCGGCGTTTCGATCGGTCCGAACAGCACCGCGTTGACACGCACTCCGCTGCGCGCGAGATGGACGCCGAGATCTGCGTTGACGCCTCATCGGAGTAGTGAGTCACGAAGTGCGTGCACTGGTGTACCGACGGGGGTGCGCGGGTGCGCGGTGGCACGGTGACGGCGCTTGTACGTCTTCTGGGCGCTGGTGATATGCGCCTTCCTCATCCTTGGCGCAGGGCTCAACCATGAAGTGGAAGGCGGTAGTCAGCTTCCCGCCCTTGGTGTTCCCGTGCCGGTGGAGCGCCTCGCGGTGACCCGTGTGGTTTCCCCGGCCCGGGTGTCGCCACGACCCCGCCACGCACACGGCGACGGTATCCCCTCGGCCGACGTCGTGCGGCAGGGCCCACCGGTCGTCGGAGCTCCCGACGACCGTCCCCTCCTGTACTGCCTGCGACTGCAGTGCGGTGAAAGCCAGGCCGTTATGAAATATTCCCCTCTCCCTTTCACTCCCGCCGCTGGGTGTGGGCCTGTTCTGGTTCCGGGGGAGGTGTGGACGGCCACCGAGATCCGGGCGGTCCGTCCCCGCACGGTGGATCCGACGTCGCCTCGGTCGCTGGTTGACGGGGAGGTCGCCGCGCTCGGCGGTCTGGGCCCGGTGACGGCTCGTGAGCACACCACGGTGACCGAGACGGTGGCATTCGGGCTGCCGGAGGCGGTGCGGGTCCGATGAGCACCCGCCCCGCCCGCACACCCCGTACGATTTCCACGCCTCGTACCGGAGGCCCAAGGCCCGCACCCGGCGCAGGCACTGCTTCGGGCACCGGTCCCGGAATCCCCACCGCGCGTTTCCCGCTCCTGTCCGCCCTCACCGCACCGGCGGTTCTGCGCGACCTCACCCACGACGACCTGTCGGCGCTGGCCGCCGAGATCCGTGCTTTCCTCATCGGCACGGTGTGCGCGACGGGCGGTCATCTGGGCCCGAACCTGGGGGTGGTGGAGCTGAGCATCGCCCTGCACCGGGTCTTCGCCTCGCCCTGGGACACGGTGCTGTTCGACATCGGCCACCAGGGCTATGTTCTTGGACGGGCGTTCGACCAGGTGCTGATGGATGTCGCGCCGCACCGGCTGCCGGTCACCTTCGTCCTGGACCGGGCCGGGATCACCGGCCCCGACGGGCCCTCGCATCACGGTATGTGGGACCTCACCCTCCTCGGCGCGGTCCCGGGCATGCGGGTCGGTGTGCCGCGGGATGCCACCCGGCTCCGTGAACTCCTCGCCGAAGCCGTCACTCACACCTCCGGCCCGACCGCCCTGCGCTTCCCCAAGGCCGCCGTCACCGACGACATCCCCGCCTACAAGGGTCTGGGGCCGGTCGAGGTCCTGCACCAGAGCCGGGTCCGGGATGTGCTGCTGGTGACGGTGGGCCCGCTGGCCGGCCCGGCGGTGGAAGCCGCCCGCTATCGGCGAAGCGCCCAACGACCCGACAGGGCAGACCTCATGACCGCCCCGTCCCTGCACGCCCGGAGCACCGACCGCCGAACACTGACTGACGCCTTCGCCTATGGCCTGTCCTCCACTGGCACGAGTTTCAGGCCGGTTGCGCGGTGCGCGCCCCTCTTGTCGAAGGGAGCGGATTGTCGTGAAGCCGGACCCCGCAGCCGGTCGCGTCAATGCCACGACATCCGGGCATGACACGGCGGCAGCTCCAGTGCGTCCCAGCGAACCCACGGCGTACCTGCGTCGCCGTCCGAGATCCGCAGCCCTGCGCCGCATCTGGTACGAGATCAGGTTGAGCTGGGCGTTCATCGGTGGTGATGCGACATCCATGCTGGTGCCGCCGATGCTTTTCACGGCGGCAGCCTGGCGCAGCCTTGAGCGGCCGTGGCCGGATCTTGTCCGGTCGCAATGCTTTGCGCTGGTGTTCTTCTGGTGTGCGCTCTATGTGTTCTGCCTGGCCAATCAGGCCACGGGAATGAAGGAGGACCAGCAGAACAAACCGGGCCGTCCGCTCGTAGCGGGCCAGATCCCGGTCTCGGCGGCCTGGAGGCGATGGTGGTGGACGCTCGGGTTGTATCTGATCGCGGGGACAGCCTTCGGCGTTGCCCTCTGGGCTGCTGTGTGGCTGGTGACGACGGTGCTCTACAACCAGGGGGGCTGGGCCCGGCGTTGGTACGGCAAGAACCTGTGCATCGCCGTCGCCACGTTCGCGCAACTTGCCGCGGCCTGGCGGATCGCCGGGCCACTCACCGCCCGCGGTTGGTGGCTCATTGCCGTCATCACCATGCTGTTCAACCTGGTGATGTCGGTGCAGGACTTGCGGGACCTCGCCGGCGACCGTGAAATAGGGCGGCGTACCCTGCCGATGGTCATCGGGCAGTGGCCGACACGTATCTTTGCCGCAGTCGGTCTGTGCGCACTGCCGATGGCCGCTCATGTGCTGCTCTTCGACCGCAGCGCTGCCCCACCGGGCCTTGTGGCGTACGAAGCCGTGCTGGCGGCGGTCGCTTGGCTCGCGGCGGTACGTGTGGTGGTGTACCGCACACCCGCCAGTGACCACCGAACCTACCTGCTCTACACCATCTGGTACTGCGTCTTGCTCGTGGGCTGCGTCCTGACGCTCTGACCCTACGACCCATGGCCACGCCATCCCCGTCTCCCGATGTGAATGCGGCCGGTCTGCCTGTCCGGCCCGTTGCGCTGTCCCGCTCTTGCACCCTGGACCAAGAGGGAACATCATGACCACGGAACACACCTCAGTGGAAACCCCGGCCCTGCGAGGCCTGCCCATGCTGGGGCACAGCGTCCAACTCCTGCGTCAGCCACTGGAGTTCCTCAGTGATCTCGCCGCTCAGGGGGACGTGGTGAAGATCCGCATCGGGACCGCCCCGGCCTACGTCATCAACCGCCACGACCTGGTGCGACGCGTACTCGTCACCGATGCGCACAAATTCGACAAGGGCCGGCAGCATGAGAAGCTGCGCCTCTGGTTCGGCAACGGTCTGATCACCTCCGACGGCGAGTTTCACCGTCGGCAACGACGGCTCGTCCAGCCGGCTTTCCACCACACCAGGATCGCGCAGTATGCGACGGCGATGCAGGACATCGCCGAGCGACGCATCAGCGCCTGGGAAGACGGCGCGTGCATCGAACTCAACGATCACTTGTACTCGCTGCTGCTCACCATCGCGGCCAGGATTCTGTTCTCCACCGACATCGGAGCACAGGCCGCCGCGGAGATGGAGCGATCCTTGCCCGTGCTGGTGGCGGGCACCGGCTGGCGGTCCCTGGCTCCCACACGTCTCGTCGAGAAGCTGCCCATCCCTGCGAACCGGCGGTTCAACCAAGCCCTCGAGTCGATGAACGCCGTGATCAGCCGCGTCATCGCGGAATACCGCAGCACCGGCACTGATACAGGCGACGTGCTGTCGCTGCTGCTCGCAGCTCAGGACGAGGAGAGCGGAGCGCCCATGTCCGACCAGCAAATCCACGACGAGGTCATGACCTTGATGATCGCCGGCTCGGAGACGACCCGCACCGCTGTGAGCTGGGCCTGCCACCTCCTGGGCCGGCATCCCTGGATCCAGCGACAGGTCCAGCAGGAGGTTGACACGGTCCTGGGTGATCGCGTGGCCGGCTACGCGGACCTGTCCGAGCTCACCTGCACCCGCAGAGTCATTGCCGAGACCCTTCGCCTGTTCCCGCCGCCCTGGATGCTCTCGCGACGCCCCATCGTCGACGTGGACCTGGGCGGGCATCACATCCCTGCCGGAACCACCGTCCTGTACTCCTCGTACGTCCTGCACCGGGACCCGCTCTACTACCCGGACCCCCATCGTTTCGACCCCGACCGATGGCGGCCGGAGCAGGCCAAGAAGCTGCCGCGCGAAGCCTATGTGCCCTTCGGCGCCGGAATCCGGGGCTGTGTGGGTGAACCGGTGGCCTGGGCCCAGGCAATCATCATCCTCAGCACCATCGCCCGGCACTGGACCTTGCACCCGGCCCCCCACCACGAGGTCCGCCCCGAAGCAAAGATCATCCTCGTCCCCGACAGCGTGCCGATGATTCCCCGCCGCCGGTCTGAGCACCTCTATGGCCGTGAGTGCAAAGGCCGCGGAAGGACGCCATGACAGCCGCCTACGCCATCGCCGACCCACGTCCCCCATCGGACTGGACGGACAACGCCACGGATACTTCTCTTTCTGCCGGGAGTTCCTGATGCCCGCGAACGAACCCGAGCAGGTCCATGGACTTCGTGGCTCCACACCAGGTGTCACGCAGGAAGGTTACGGGGAGCGAGTGCTGTCGCCCGCTCAAACCGGCGAAGCCGGACGCCTGGCCGCTTTGACCGAGGCATGCGACCCGGCCACCATGGCCGCACTCGCATCACTTCCCCTCGCTCCTGACAGCCGCTGCCTGGACATGGGTGCCGGCACCGGCACCATTGCCCAATGGCTGCTCGCACGTTGCCCGGCAGGCACCGTTGTGGCCGCCGACATCGACACACGCTTCCTCAAGGGCCTGACAGACCCAAGGCTTCGTATTCGGCAACACGACATCCGCGCCTCGGACTTCCCCCCAGCCAGTTTCGACTTCATCCACGCCCGTAACCTCCTCAGCCACCTGCCCGGACGTGACGAAGCTGTCGCCCGGATGGTCACCTGGCTCGCCCCCGGGGGGTACCTGTACATCGAAGACGTGTCGCTCTTCCCGATCGACACCTCGCCACACCCGGCCTACCGGGCGATCATGCAAGCCGCCTCGGCTGCCGTCACTCACGCCATCGGCAGCGATCTGCACGGATGGGCCCGCTCCTACCCCCGCCCCCTGCTGACCAATGGCCTGACCGGCATCGGGCTGCGAGTCCACTGTGCCCCCATCACCGCCACCAACCGATCCGGAGTCATCTGGCGCCAAACCATTGAGCAAGTGCGCTCCGTGATGATCGAAAATGGAACAGCTACAGCTGACGGCATCGACCATGGGCTGGCCTGTCTTGCCGACCCCGCGTTCGTGGACATCGCTCCCGCCATGATCGCCGCCTGGGGACGAACCGCATTGCCGCCAGCGCGGCCCCAAGGCCCCGGGCACACGTGATTCCGGCCGCGCAGGCAGGTCGGCGGACAGGCTCCCGGAGCGGGCCTGGCGGGAGCTGTCCGCCGGCCCCGGCGCGAAGGGGCACTGTTCCTGTGACTGGGCCGTCCTCGACCTCATCGACCCGACGCCGGGCCACCGTCCCCCGGCTGATCATGGCCCGCCGCGAGAACGGCGAGAGCCGGTCGGCCGCCGTAGCGCGCTGCGACGTCTACGGGTTCTGGACCGACTGGCCGGCCGGGGCGGGCTCCGATCCGGCCGGCCCGAGGATCACCGCGGCAGGAGGGGGAGCCTTGTGAGCCGGGTGGGAAACGTGAGGGCAGTCGTGGCCGCTGGCTGGGCGGGCGCGAGGACGGCGACCAGGACGGTCTTTGCCGTTGCGCTCAGTGCCGAGGATGACGATGGCGGAACCTTGGGGGATGCGGGTGGCCGTGTAGTTCGGCGGGGGGGGCGAGGCCGGTGACGCGTCGGGCGACGATTCAGCCGCCTCCGGCAGGCTCGTCCTGGCCGGACAGGGCGCCCGGCCTCGCGTCGCAGTTCATCGGCTCGTGGCTGTGACAGCCGGGGCTTGGTGTGTGGCGAGTACCTGGAGAGGCGTTTGCGCAGGGTCAACGGGGCGTTGAAGCTGGACCTTTGGAGAGTCCGAGGTGAACCTCACCGGTGACCTCCGGGGCGGCGGTGGTCGCTGTGGCGTGGGCCCGGCCGGGGGCGAGAAGAAGACGGCTTCCGTCCGTCTCCCGGGGCGGGACCGGGGGTCTATGCTGCTGGGTGGACGTCCCGGACCCCGCGACGGCAGGCTGTTTCTTGGCACACGGCGCCTGTGGGGAGCGGACGGTTCGTCCCTGCGCCCGGCGCATCCCCGCAGGGAACCTGCTGGCCCCTGGCCCTGGAACACAGGCTGCTGGACCGGCTGTTCGCCTGATCGCTCGAACGTCAGCACCCGGGAGCACAGCAGGAGGTGCCCAAGCCCGGTACCCTCACCTGGCGCTGCCCCGGCCGGTCCCCTGAACCGAGGTGTCATGCCCACCCCTCAGATGCTGAACATCTACCGGCACGACAGGAAGAACCGGGCGCTGATCACCCTGGCCGGTGAGATCGACCTTGCTTCGGCGCCCCTGGTCAGCGAAACGCTGAAGCGGTGCCTGTGGGAGGGCATCCGCACCATCGACGTCGACCTCACCCCCGTCACCTTCTGCGACTGCACCGGCCTCAACGCTTTTCTCCACGCCGCGCACCGCACCGCTGAGGCGGGCGGGTCCCTGCGGCTGCACTACCCGTCTCCGGTGCTGGCCCGGCTCCTCGCCCTTACCGGTACCGGCTCCCTCCTCCTTGCCCTCCCGGCCGGTGACGCGCCGCCCGCTCTCCCGGGCGATCCGGCCGGGAGCTCTCCAGCCCCGCAACGGCCGCCCCGGCACCAGGCGGTGCGCCGGCCCGTTCCGGCCGCGCCCGTCGTCCCGGGCGGCGCGCTGTGACAGCCCGCTCCGGCCCGGGCAGGCGCGGAAGCTGGAGAGCTACGAGCCGTCGGCGGACGGCGCGGTGTACCTGCGCGGGCTGAGCTGCCGGCAGGCCGAGGACCAGCGAGAGGATCTGGCGGATCTGTACGTGGAGTCCGCCGTCACGGAGCCTGGTGAGGAGTACCGCAGCCGCGAGAGCTTCCTGCGGTGCCTTGCCGATGGCGTCCGCCGCCCCGGGTTCCACATGGTGATCGCGAAAGCCACGACAACGGCCGAGGCGCCCTGGTGGGGTGCGTCCACGGGTTCCCCGTGGGGCGCGACGGCGCCTGGTGGCGGGGATTCTCCGGGACCCTCCCGCAGGATGTCGAGCAGCTCACCGCGTCCGGGCACGTCTTCGCGATCACCGAGATCATGGTCCACCCGCATGAGCGCAACCGCGGTCTCGCCGGCCACCTTCAGGAACGGCTGCCCACTAGCCATCGGGCATCCCTCGGCGCCACCCTGGTGGTGCAGGCCGACCGTGCGGCCTGTACCGCCTTCCGGTCCTGGGGATGGCAGGACATCGGAGCATTCCAGCGGCCGTTCGGTTCAGTCCTGCGGGTACTGGTCGTTCCCCAGGAGGACGGAGCGCGGCGAAGCCGGACGGCCTGGCGCACAACACGGACACCCAGCGGCCCCGTGAAGCGGACGGAGTGGACCCCGGGACGAGGTGAGAGTCCCGGTCATGGGGTACGGCGGCCACCGTCCAGAGCCTTGAGATCATGTCGTGGCGGAGAAGTACCCGCTCGGCGCTGACGGGATGTGTGGGGAAGCGTTGTCCTTAACACGGCATAGCAAAGGCCAGTGGTTGTAAGGGATTTCGGATCTGTACTGCCTGCCCCGGTGCCTGACGGGATGTGATGTGTCGGGCAACCCCGGGAATGGGATTCCCGCGAACCGTCCAGGGTCGGGCGCCCGGATGCCGGGCCGGCTCGTCGGTCACCTGAGCTCTTGGTCTTGCCGGTGGCCCCGGTGGTCCTGTCGTTGCCGACGGCCACGCCGCTGCCGACGGTACCGGCGGTCCCAACGGTCCAGGCGATCCCTGTGGTCCCGGTACTCCTGATAGTCCCGGTCGTATCGAAACAAGCCCGGGCGTCCGGTATCGCCGCGGCCGTACCGGACGACACCGAAGATCAGCACGGCGGCGGCCACCCACAGGAGGGGGTGGAGGAATCCCAAACCGACCAGTGCCGCAAAGAGGATGAGAAGGACGGACAGCATGATGGCCTCCACGGCTCGGTCGGTGCCCTGGACCCACTCCCTCGGCCTACGCGCCTGGCGCCCCGGCCGCCGAGGACCGTGCCGCGGTCTTGCGGGGGTTTCCAGTGGCTTGGGCCCATCACACGCCTCCAGGGAGCGGAGTGGATCTCAACGCTGCCGGGGACCAGGGCCTCACCGCACAGCGTAGTCCTCCCTGTATGCGGCCAACAGCCCTGCACAGAGCGGACTGTGAGGCCACGGCCTCCGCGGCCCCGGTCCTGCTCGCTCCCGGCGGCACTCCTCTCCCGAGCCACTGCGGTCTTATGGCGAGCGGACCGGCGCCCTTGAGGACGTGCGGCTCACCCAGGGGCGGGGCCCCAGCCTGGACGCTGCCCACCACGCCGCCATGACGCTGGTCCCCGGCCTCACCGCCGTCGCACCTTCGCGCTGGCCAGACCTGCCTCCTGCCGTCCTGGGCCTGGGGGCGCACGCCGTCATCGCCGTCCCGCCGCGTATCGGGATCGTCTCGCTGGGCGTGCTCACCGGGCATCGCGCCGTCCCCGGTCCGCTGACCGCCGACACCCTGGTCCTCGCCGACATCCTCGCCGGGCGGCTCACCGGCCTGGCCGCCCGGCCCGGCGCGTCAGCCGCCTTGCTCGACCACGAACCCGGCCTGCGCTTGGCCGAGCTCCACCAAGCAGCGTGGTGCCGGCGTGATTCCCCACCCGCTGGGCACCGCTCCAGCAGTTGACTGTGCGGGGTGAGCCAGCAGAAGGACTGTTGATCGCACGAATGTGCCTCAAGCTTCCTCGGCGCTTGAGACGCAGATGCAGTCAGCGGGGGCGTGAAGGCCGTCGTCTGGTCTCGGGTTCCATGAACCGTCCCGCTGTGCCGCCTTCACTGACCGAGGCCGAGGTGATCGAAGCCGAAGCCGATCTCGGCGTGCGGTAGCCGGGTCCGTTCATGATGACCTGGTGGCTGGTGTTGATCAGCCGGTCCAGCGGTGACCCGGCGACGACAGGGTTGGGGAACAGGGGGTACCAGTCGGGTCGTGGCCCAGGCCGCGGATGAAGTCGTCGAGTTCGTATCCGGGCAGCCGGGCGAGGACAGCCGGGTTGGCGATCTTGTAGCCGTTCAGGTGCGGGATCGGCAGGACCGCTCCGTCGTTCATCGGGTCGAGGAACTTGCGCCGCCGTCGCCGCGGTGGCCGAGGCCGGCATCGACCTGTCACTTCGTGGCGGCTTCGGGGGTACAGGGGCCGCATAAGGGTGGCTCGCCCAAGGGGTCCTGGGGCAAGCCCGGATGCCGGTGGTCGACGTCGTTGTCGAGCCATTTCCGGAAGTTGGTCAGTTCACCGCAATCGCGGATGAATCCGACTTTCTCAAGACCGTCGTCGTCCGCCGAAGGCGTCGGCTCAACGGCGTAGTTGTGTCCATGCGCCGGCCGCGCGCACAGCCGCTCGCCGGATCTGCCGGCCGGTGACCGGCGGCGGAGTGCGACGTCTTGCTGATCCGGAATATCCGGAATCCCCTGGTGGATCTCCTCGGGCCGTTGTGCGGCCGGCCTCGTGCCACCACATCACGGCAGGCGCCGTGAGACCGGTGCGCGCGGCTCCGCCAACGCCGCGCTCCCAGCCGAAGGCGCTGTCGGTACGGCCGATCGCGTCCGGGCCGGATGCGGCGCATCCCGGGGTGTCTTTATCTCCTCGCCGGGTAGGGTGCCCGCATGCATCTGCTGATGACGTCTCCGCCGCCCGTCGCCTGAGGCGGGCAGTCACGTAGCACCATCCCGGACGCCGGGATGGTCGCGTGGGTTGCCCACGAAGACTTCGTGCCGGCAATCGATCGAGGAGACCTCCTTTGCAGTCCTCTTCCGCCCTGCCCGTGTGGCGGGGTGTCCTCTATGTCGCGATCGCGGCCACGGCCTGGGGCACCGGCGGTGCCGTGGCCACCGAGATGTACGACGTCGGCGGTATCGGCCCCGTCGCCGTTTCCTTCTGGCGGTTCCTGACCGGACTTGTGCTGCTCCTGGTGGCCCACTCCGTCCGGCGGGCCCGGCGGCCCGAGGCGGTGCTCTTGCTGCGCGCCATGCACGCGGCGAATCCCCGGCGGGCCCTGATCACGGGCATCGGGATGGTGGTGGCCCAGACCGCCTACTTCGCCGCCGTGCAGCAGGCCGGACTGGCCGTGGGCACGGTGGTGACCCTCGGGTCGGGCCCGGTGCTGGTCGCCGTCGGTGCCCGGCTGACCCTGGGTGAGCGCACCGGCGTCGCCGGAACCGTCGCGGTGGCGAGCGGCGTCGCCGGCCTGGTGCTGCTGATGGGGGGAGCCGACGGGAGCACCGGACCCGATCCTCTCCTGGGCATCGGATACGCGCTGCTCTCCGCGGTCGGCTACGCGGGGGTGACCCTGCTGGGCCGTTTCTCCGGGCGGAACAACGCCGGTGGTGTTTTCGAGTCCACGGTGCCCGGCCTGACCGTGGGCGCGGTCTGCCTCCTGCCGCTGGCCCTGTGGGAGGGCCTGGTGCCCGACATGCACCGTCCGGGGTGGGCCCTCGGTCTGATCCTTTATCTGGGGGCGGTGCCGACGGCGCTGGCGTACATCCTGTTCTTCATCGGACTCCGGGTGGTCCGGGCGACCACTGCCTCCGTGGTCGCCCTGGTCGATCCGCTCACCGCGGCGGCCATCGGCATCCTGGTCTTCGGCGAGCGGCTGAACGCGACCGTCCTCGCCGGCACGGCCCTGCTGCTCCTCGCCGTGCTCTTCCTCGCGGCCCGCGAGGGATCCGGGCCGCCACGCACCCGAACGAGCCCTGACCCGGATCAGAGCCCTGAAAGGCCGGCCCCGCATCCCTCCGCACGGATCGAGGAGTGAGCGCGCGGGCGCGGTGACGCGCGTGGGCAGTGGGTCCCTGAGGCCCACTGCCCGTCGATTTCTGGCCGAGTTCGCCGACGCGTATTGCGCCAGGTCATTTCACCGCGAAGGTGTCTCCTTACAAGATGTGTCAAGCCTCTCCTTCACGCCAACCAGCTGATGCGATACGGCTCTTGAGGTGGCAGGGTATTAGCGTTCAACAGATGGCCATGCCATCGGCATGGGTAGCCGACATATGGCAGGAGGCAATGTGAACACAGAAGCCCACTTAATCGATCAGAAGTCAGCGGTGGACGCCTATCCGGTGGTGGAGGAAGTCTCCTCGCTGCTGAAATGTCCCGCGGAAGATCTCGACGCATCGGTGACCACCGCTCAACGGGCGGCCCTGCGAGCGGCCGTCAGCGACCTCAACGCACGTTCGGCAGTCGGTGACACGGCGGCGTTCTACGGCCAGCAGCTGCTGCTCTCCCGCATCTACGGGCTCTGCACCCAGCTCCCCGACGGACCCACCGCCGAAGGCTCCGCGTTCGTCCACGAGATGCTGCGCCTGCTGGAACAGGCCACCATGGCCGCCGAGGACGCCATGCTGGAGCCGGGCACGCTCGACGCGGCACCGGCCGAGCCGTCCGCGTACCTGTCCTGGCTCAAGAAGGCCGCGCGTGAACACCGCGTGTACAAGCACCCGTACTACCGGGCATTCATCCGCGATCGGGCCACGGCGGACGACCTGCGGAACTACGTGATCCAGGAATCGGTTGTCGACGGTCGATTCGACGATCTTCTCGCCATGATGCAGGTCGGCACCAGCGGCGAAGCGAAGATGGAGATAGCCGAGAACTTCTGGGACGAGATGGGAAACGGCGACCCTTCGCAGGTGCACACCCATCTCTTCAATCAGATCTTCCGGGTCTTCGATATCCCTGCTCAAGAACTGGAACGGTCGCTCACAGCCAACGCCTTGCTCTCGGGAAATCTCGCCGTGCTCCTGTGCCGGTACCGGCGGCTGTATCCGGAAGCCGTCGGATTCCTCGGGATGACCGAATGGCTGGCGCCCGAACGCTTCGTCCACGTCGTGCACGCCTGGGAACGGCTCGGGCTGCCCGACCCCGGCATCGTCTACCACAAGCTGCACATCACCATCGACTCCCGGCACGCGGCCGGATGGTTCCACAACGTGGTCGTCCCCGCCGCCACCTCCGAGCGCATGCGCCGGGCGATCGCCCGAGGAGCGCTCTGGCGGCTCAACTCCTCCGCCCGCTACCTCGACGAACGCATGCCCGATCTCGCCGCCCACCGACACGCCTGAGCCCGACGACACCTCTGACAGAAAGGATTCAGCACCATGACAGTCGGCCCCCAAGGCTTCTCGATCATCGACCTCCCCCCGTCCACACCGGAGACGCTGGACAGCTACGACAACCTCCCGGTCGACCCGTTCATGGGCAACGGCACGCGCCACAAGCGGTTCACTCAATACCGGCTCTCGCCGAAGCCCGGACCCGACGGGGGCTGGATCTACGAGAAGCTGCCGCACCGCGACTACATCACCTACACCAAGTACAACAACGTGGCCGGCGGCATCCGCCGCCCCTACGAGCCGGTCACCGTCGACTTCACCCCCCTGGTCACCGTCGGCGCGGAAGCGCTCGATCTGGACCGCAGCCACGACTGGCAGATCAACATCCATCAGAACCGCAGCACCGCCAGCGCCGAGCGCCGCGCGCCGATCACCCCGGAAGGCGTGCACAGCGACGGGCACGAATACATCATGATCGCCGTGCTGCGGCGGCACAACGTCGCCGGAGGCGAGACCCGCCTGTGGATGCCCGACGCCGACGCACCGTTCTGGACAGGCACATTGGAGGCAGGCCAGGCCGTTCTGCTCGACGACGCCGCGGTCAAGCACGAAGCCACCGACGTCACTTCCGCCGACGGTGGCCCCGGTCACCGGGACATCGTGATCGTCGCCTACTCCACCTGGGCGAACAGGTGGTACGGCGAGGAGTACGAAGAGGCGGCCCTCACCGACGGCACGGCGAACTGACCTGCTAAGGCGGCCGGTTCATGGGCGACTTTGTGAAGTACCAGGCGCTCGGCAACGACTACCTGCTCGTCGACCCCAGAGGCGGCAGTACGGCCCTGGGCACGGAGCCCACCCCCGAGGCCGTCCGGCTGCTCTGCGACCGGCACCACGGAGTCGGCGCCGACGGACTGCTCCTCGGCCCGCTGGAGGAGCCCCGGCCCGGCACCGCCACACCGCTGCGCATCTTCAACGCGGACGGCAGCGAGTGCGGGATGAGCGGCAACGGGCTGCGCATGTTCGCGCTGCACCTCGCCGCACGCTACGTCGAGGAGTGGCGTACGGGGACGCCGTTCACCCTGCGCATGCCCGGCGGTGACGCGGAGGTCCGGATCACGGACATCACCGGAGGCCGGGTATGCGTGGACATGGGCCGGGCGCGCTTCACCGGCCAGGGCACGGGCGACGGTGGCCCCGCGAGCACCGTCGTCCCCCTGGCAGGCGCCGGACCCGGTGACGGGGTCACCGTCACCGACCTGCACCTCGGCGTTCCCCACACCGTCGTCTTCAGCGAGGCGATCGACGGTGAGCTGGTGCGGCGCCTGGGGCCCGCCCTGGCCTGGCACCCCCGCCACCCCCAGGGCACCAACGTGGAGTTCGTACGCGTCCACGACGACCGCACGCTGGACATCGCCGTCTGGGAGCGGGCCGCCGGCTCCGTACCCGCGTCGGGCGGCGGAGCGTGCGCCGCGGCGGCCGCGGCACACGCACACGGCCTCACCGGCCCCGACGTGACGGTCCGCATGCCCGGTGGCGAGACCGACGTGAGCGTGGCGCCGGACGGCCGGATCAGCTCGACCGGCACCGCGCAGGAGGTGATGACAGGAGTGCTGTCGCGGTCACTGCTCGAAGAACTGGCCCAGCGGGGCACGGTGCTCAAGCCATCGGGAAGGAGGGGCACATGAACACCGCACAGGTCCCCGGGGCATGCCCGCTGGACTGCCCCGACGGCTGCAGCTGGCAGGTGACGGTCCGGGACGGCGAAGCCGTCGCGCTGCGCGGCACCCCGGAGCACCCCTACACCCGGGGCACCCTGTGCGTGAAGGTCAACCAGTTCCTGGAGCACACCCGCGCCCCCGGCCGGCTGCTCCACCCCCTGCGGCGCGTCGGCCGCAAAGGGGAGGGCCGGTTCGAGCGCATCAGCTGGGACAGCGCCCTCGACGAGATCGCCCGAAGGCTGAAGCAGACGATCGAACGCCACGGTGGCGAAGCGATCTGGCCCTACCAGGGCACCGGCACCCTGGGCTTCCTCCAGGGTCTCCAAGGGCGGGCCGGCAGCCGGCTGTGGAACGTCCTGGGCGCCTCGCGTCACGACATGACGATCTGCTCCATCGCCGGTCTCGTCGGCCTCCGCTACACCCTCGGCGTCAGCACGGGGATCGACCCGGAGAGCCTGGAGCACGCCCGGCTGGTCCTGCTGTGGGGAAGCAACCCCCTCACGAGCCACCACCACCTGTGGAAGGTGGTCCAACACGCCCGCAAGAACGGCGCGCACATCGTCGTCGTCGACCCGGTCCGCAGCCGCTCGGCCGCCCAGGCCGACGAACACATCGCGCCCCTCCCGGGCTCGGACGCCGCGCTCGCCCTCGGCCTCATGCACGTCGTCCTGCGAGAGGGCGCCGAAGACCGGGAATACCTGGCCGCCCACACCGTGGGATGGGAGGAGTTCCGGCAGCGGGTGCTGGACTTCGACCCCGAACGCACCGCGCGGGACACGGGCTTGACCGAGGAGGAGATCGTCCGGCTCGGCCGGCGCATCGCCCACAGCGGGCCCACCGCCATACGCGTGTCGCAGGGCATCCAGCGCCACGCCGGCGGCGGCACCACCCTGCGGACCCTCGCCTGCCTGCCCGCCGTCACCGGGGACTGGCAGCGGTACGGCGGCGGGCTCCTCTACTCGACCGACGGCTACTTCGGCGCGAACCGCGAAGCCCTCTTCCGGGACGACCTGCTGCGCCACCCCGTGCGCACCCTGTCCATGACACGACTGGCCGAAGGACTGCTGGAGGTGGACGATCCGCCCGTCGAAGCACTGATCGTCTACGGCGCCAACCCGCTGACCAGCTCCCCCGACCAGAACCGGATCCGCCGCGGCCTCGCCCGCGAAGACCTCTTCACCGTGGTCATGGACCACTTCCAGACCGACACCGCCGACTACGCCGACATCCTCCTGCCCGCCACCATGCAGACCGAGCACCTGGACGTGCACGACGGCTACAGCCACCTGTACATCGCCTGGAACGAACCGGCCGTCGCCCCGCCGGGGGAGTGCCTGCCCACCACCGAGACCTTCCGACGCCTGGCCCGCGCCATGGACCTGACGGAACCCGCCCTCTACGCCGAAGACGAAGAGCTGGCGAGCGAACTCCTCGACTCCCCGCACCCGTCCCTGACCGGCATCACCGTCGACACCCTGCGCACCAAGGGATGGGCCCGGCTCGCCTACCCGGACCAATTCGTGCCCTTCGCGAACGGATTCCCCACGCCCTCGGGGAAGCTGGAGTTCGTCTCGGAGACCGCCCGGGCGGACGGCCACGACCCCGTGGCCGGACACGTCCCGGCGAAGGAGACCGACGACGCCGATCTGGCCCGGTCCTACCCCCTCGTCCTCCTCTCCGTCGCGAACCACTTCTTCCTGAACACCGTCTTCGCGAACAAACCCGAACTGCGCCGCCGGGCCGGCCCACCGTACGTCGTACTCCACCCGAAGGACGCCGCGATGAACGGCATCTCAGCCGGCGACCGCGTCCGGGTCGGCAACCGACGAGGCGCCTTCGAAGCCCTGGCCAGGATCGACGACGTGGTGCGCCCGGGGGTCGCCATGACGACGAAGGGCCACTGGCTCAAGTTCACCGGCGGCTCCGGCCCCAACGCGACCATCGACGAACGCGACGCGGACATGGGCGGCGGAGCCGTCTTCCACGACAACCGCGTACGGATCACCTCCCTTGCCCGGAACGAGGACGACAGGAGTGAGGACGGCGGATGAAGTTCCGACGACTGGGCCGCAGCGGGCTCCAGGTCAGTGAGATCGCCTACGGCAACTGGGTCACACACGGCGCCCAGATCGACGACGACCGGGCCGCGGAGTGCGTGCACGCGGCACTGGACGCCGGCATCACCACCTTCGACACGGCCGACATGTACGCGGGCACCGCAGCCGAGGCCGTGCTCGGCAAGGCGCTCAAGGGCCTGCGCCGCGAATCCCTGGTGATCTCGACCAAGGTGTTCTACCCGACCGGCCCCGGACCGAACGACGGCGGTCTCTCCCGCAAACACCTCACCGAGGCCGTCAACGGCTCCCTGACCAGGCTCGGGACCGACTACATCGACCTCTACCAGGCACACCGCTTCGACGAGCACACCCCGCTGGAGGAGACGCTCAGGACCTTCGACGACCTCGTACGGCAGGGCAAGGTCCTCTACCTCGGCGTCTCGGAGTGGACCGCCGACCAGATCGCCCGGGCCATCAAGCTCGCCGGCGAACTGGGCCTGGAACGCATCGTCTCCAACCAGCCCCAGTACTCCATGCTCTGGCGCGTCATCGAACCGGAGGTCGTGCCCCTGTGCGAACGGGAAGGGCTCAGCCAGATCGTCTGGTCGCCCCTCGCCCAAGGCGTGCTCACCGGCAAATACCTGCCCGGACGGCCACCGCCCGCGGGATCGCGCGCCACGGACAAGGCGGGCGCCCAGTGGGTGAAAGCCTTCCTGCGCGACGAGGTGCTGGAGCGCGTACAGCAACTCATCCCCATCGCAGGGGAGTTGAGCCTGACCCCGGCCCAGCTCGCCGTCGCCTGGACGCTCCAGAACCCGAACGTCGCCGCCGCCATCGTGGGCGCCTCCCGGCCGGAACAGGTCCGCGACAGCGCGAAGGCGGCGGGCGTCCCCATCGACCCGGCGGTGATGCGGCGCATCGACACCATCCTCGGCCCGGTCGTCGAACGCGATCCCGCCAAGGTGGACAGCGCCGCGTAGAGCCCGCCCGCCCCGCTTCCATTCCGCCGAATACCTGGGGAGATCCATGACCTTCAGCCCGCTGGAACTGCTCGAATGGCGGCAGGGGCGGGAAGCCACCGCCGCGTACAGCCTGGCCGACAGCGGCTGCCGGCCGATCCGGCTGCGCGATCTGATCGACGACGAACAGACGCTCCGCCGACTCCTCGACAGCGAACTGAGCTACCCGCCGACCTGCGGCACGGACCAGCTGCGCGCGCGGATCGCCCACTGGCACACCGGGAGCACCGACCACGCACCACAGGTCATCGTCACCGTCGGGGCGGCCGAGGCCAACACGATCACCGTCGACACCCTCGTCCGCCCCGGTGACCACCTGGTGGCGATGTCACCCGGCTACCGCCAGGTCTGGGGCGCGGCCCGGAACCTGGGCGCCGACGTCGAAGAGGTCCCCCTGGACCCCGAGCGCGGCTGGCGGCCCGACATCGACGCCCTGGCCCGCGCGGTCCGCCCCGGCACCCGGGCCATCGTGGTGACGACCCCCAACAACCCGGCGGGCACCGTCCTGACCGAAGAAGAGATACGGGCGATCGTCTCCGTCGCCGACCGGGCCGGCGCCTGGATCCTCACCGACGAGGTCCACCGCGGCACCGAACTCCACACCGACGAACTCAGCCCCACCTTCTGGGGCCACTACGACCGCGTCGTGTGCGTCGGCAGCCTCTCCAAGGCGTTCGGCATGCAAGGGTTGCGCCTCGGCTGGCTGATCGCACCACCCGCACTCCTCCCACAGCTCCGCCAACGGCACGAATACACCACCATCTCCGCCGCCGGGACGGCGATGACACTGGCGGAACTGGCGCTCGCGCCGCCCACCTGCGCCCGCCTGCTGAACCGCTACCGCGGCTTCCTGCGCGAAAGCTGGACCCACATGCGGCAGTGGATCGACTCCCACGATCACCTGCTCTCGGTCGTGCCACCCCAGGCCACCTCCCTGGCCTTCGTCCGCTACCACCTGGACCTGCCCAGCACCGAGGTCGCCGACGCCCTGTTGGCCCACGGCAAAGTGCTGGTCAGCCCCGGGGCCCACTTCGGAACCGAGCACCACCTGCGGTTCACCTACGGGCAGGAACCGACCCACCTGGCGGCGGCGCTGGAGAAGACCTCGTACGCACTGAAGGAACTGAGCGCGTGAACCCCACCAAACTGCCCCTGATCGACGCCGACGAACTGGCTCGCCGCCTGCCCATGCCACGGGCGATCGAGGCACTGGAGCGGGCCCTGCGCGCCGGACTGGACCCCGAAGCGGACGTCCCGCGCACCGTGCTCGACACCCAGGCGGGCCAACTCCTGCTGATGCCCGCCACGTCGACCTCGTACGTCGGAGTGAAGATCGCCGCGGTCGCGCCCGACAACCCCGCCCGCGGCCTGCCGCGCATCGTCGCCTCCTACCTCCTCATGGACGCCGCCACGCTCTGCCCGACAGCCCTGATCGACGGCTCCGCCCTGACCCTGCTGCGGACACCCGCCGTCTCCGCCGTGGCCGTGGACCACCTGGCGGCCGCCGACGCCGAACGGCTCGTCGTCTTCGGAGCCGGACCACAGGCATGGGGCCACGTGGAGGCGATCAGAGCCGTACGCCCCATCTCCTCGGTCGGCGTCGTCGCGCGCCGCCCGGAGCGGACAGCCGAACTGCTCGAGCGCTGCCGGACGGCGGGCCTGCCCGCGGAGGCCGTCCCACCGCAGGCCGTGGCGACCGCCGACGTGATCGCCTGCTGTACGACGGCGCGTACACCGCTGTTCCCCGCCTCGGCGGTCGCGGACCACGCGGTCGTCGTGGCGATGGGGTCGCACGAACCGACGGCCCGCGAGGTGGACAGCGCCCTCGTCGCCCACGCCACCGTCATCGTCGAGGCGCGCACCGCGGCGCTGCGCGAGGCGGGCGACCTCCTGATCCCCTTGCGCTCGAGCGAGGTCGACACCGGAGTGATCGCGGGCAACCTGTCCGAACTCGTACGCGGAGCGGTGGACGTCGCGCCCCGGCGGCCGAGGCTGTTCAAGGGCACGGGCATGGCGTGGCAGGACCTGGTGGTGGCGGCCGCCGCCGTCGAGGGGGAGCTGGGGGGTGGCCTCGGCGGATAATGCTGGTGGTCGCCCTTCAACGGTTACTTCCGCGCACTGCCTCCTGCCTGGCTTCGCGGCCATCGCCGCCCTCGGGACGCTCACCGCGCTACGTGCGAACCGAGGAAGGCTGTGATCATGCGGGTCCCTGCCACGGCCGGTTACTGCTGTGGCACCGGTCGTCCGATCTGGTCGAGCAGGGCGAAGCGTTCCACGAACGAGGCGAAGCCGTACGGCAAGGACGCCTCCAACTGCGCGCGGCGCTGCCACGCGCCGCGCTGCTGGAGCATGGCCAGCGCCCGCTGGATGTGGTCCGGGTACTCCAGGGCGTGCAGGCGCACCATCTCCAGGATCATGGACTCGGGCAGGTGGAGGGTGCCGAAGCGCAGGCAGTTGTGGACCATCGCGGTGCGGGCCGCGCCGAGGAACGTGGTGCACTCGTCGGGCGGTTTGAAGCGGTGGGCGATCTCGATGGCGGTGGTGTGCACGATGTGGGCGCCGGACCGCCAAGCCCGGACGCTGAACTCGGGTTCGAAGCCGCCGTAGTGCACCATGCCCTCGTCGTAGCCGCCGAGCCGGGCGAACAGCGCGCTGTCCACGACTGTCCCGGCGCTGGAGGCGATCTGCACATGAGGTTCCGGTCCGGTCGGCGCCGCGGTGTTCCACCGTGTGCCCATGTAAGGGACGACAAGGCGGCAGCCATGGCCGCGCCAGTCGGATGTCTGGTCCCGGACGGCGACGGAGATGATCCGGTCGCCGGACACGAGCCGTGCGGCCTCGTGGTCCCAGCCGTCGGAGAAGCGGGTATGCGCGTCGGTGATGAACAGCAGTCGGCCCCGGGCGTGCCGGGCGGCGAGATTGCGGGCCGCGCCGACGCCGAGATGGTGGTCGGAGCGGATGACGCGGGAACGGCGCCGGTCCGCGACGTCGGTGATACGAGGCCGTCGGCCCGGGGCGGAGCAGTCGTCGACGACGACCGCCTCGACGCGGTCCGGCGCGGCTGCGGCGGCCAGGGCCGAGGCGATGGTCGCCGCGACCCTCTCGCCCTCGTCACGTGCCGGGACGACGACGCTGATCTCGGGCACGGCGGAGCCGTCGCCCGCCGTGCCGGCGGCCTCTGGGATCACCGGCTGTGGCCGCCGGAGATGGTGATCGTGTGGAGGGTGATGGTGTAGAACTCGCCGCGAGCGCGCGGCAAGAGCTGATCGGCGCGCACGAGCCGCTCGCGTGCCTCGCCGGTCAGGTCGAGGCGGTCGGCCAGCGCGGGCGCGTCGTCACGCAGTTCGCGCAGGACGGCCGGGTCCTCGGCCGCCGTCTGCAGGACCTGCTGCAGTGTCCTGGTCATGGTGACTCCCTTTCCCTGTCGGGTGTGGTGGGTGTGTCGGCGGTCCGGGTTGCCAGCGGACGGTTGGAGGCAGGCGGTCGGCGTGCGCCGCGATCCGGCCGGCGTGCGGCAGCAGATCCCGGATGAGACGGCGCAGTTCCTCGCCCATAGGAGCGGAGGGGCGGAATCCCAGCTTGGGCAGTTCGTTGCTGTCCGGACGGTAGTGGTGGCCCTCGGCCTCGGCCCGCGGGTTGGCCACGGGCACCACGCGCGCCTCGATGCCCAGCGAGCACGCGGCCGACCGGACGAGCTCGGCCAGCTCCGCCAGGGAGCGGACGTCGCGCAACTGGTTGAAGACGCGGTACTCACCACCGCCCGGAGGGTTCTCCAGAGCCAGCGTGAGGCACTGCAGGGCGTCGGCCAGCGACAGCACCCCCCGACGCTGAGCCCCGGAGCCGTACGGGGTGATGGACCGGCCGATGACCGCCTGACAGCAGAAGCGGTGCACCGCGGTGCCGAACACCTCGTCGAAGTCGAGCCGGCTGTTGAGCCGGGGATCACCGTCCGGGCACCAGCTGCCGTAGACGACGCCCTGCATCACATCGGTGGCGCGCAGTCCCCAGATCCGGCAGGCGAACGCCACGTTCTCCGAATCGAAGACCTTGCTCCAGTGGTACCAGGAGCCCGCCTGCCGGGGGAACGGCAACCGGTCCCGCCGACCGCGGAACTCCACTTCGAAGAAGCCTTCCGGGATGTCCACGTCCGGGGTGCCGTACTCGCCCATGCTGCCCAGCTTGACGAGGTGGGCCTCGGGGCAGTGGTCACGCATCGCGAACAGCAGACTCAGGGTGCCCGAGACATTGTTGCTCTGCACGAACTCCGCGTGCCGGTAGTCCATCATCGAGTACGGCGCGGAGGGGCACTCAGCGAGATGCACCACGGCGTCCGGTGCGAAGGCGGACAGTGCGCGGCACAGCGCGTCGTGGTCACGCAGATTCACCTCGGCGAAGGGCAGAGCTGCGCCGAAGTGCTCGCGATAGGCATCGATCCGCTCGCCGGTCGCCGCGATGGGCACGGCGCTCACCGACCCCATCTCCGAGATCCACGCGCGTCGCAGCAAAGCGTCCGCACCGGCCGTCTCGTGCCCCCGCGCGGCGAGGTGCTGCGCCAGCGGCCAGCCGAGATACCCGTCGATCCCCGCGATGAACACCCGCATGACAGCGAAGCCCCCATCCGTGACGGAAGCGGAGTGGGCCACGGCAGCGTGGCCCACTCCAAGCAGAGCACAGGCAAGGTGCCTTACCGCCAGAATTCACCCGTAAGAATGAATGCGGGGGAGTGGAGGGTATACGGCAAGAGGTCCGCATCAGTGACTGCCGTCCAGCGACACCCCGTTGTTGAATTTCGCTGATGCGGCGGCGGCCATGTGACCGCCATCGGCACCAAACGGCTCTCCGGGCCGAAGCCGGTTGGCGCGCTGCCGTCGCGAAGGCGCTGTGAGGCAGCCTGTGAGGTACTCGGCGCGCCACGGCTCGTTGTCCACGCAGGAGCGTCCCAGGACCCGGTACTCGTCGGCGCTCACGGTCCGCAGTGCGACCAGGTCCGGTACTGGGCGTCCATCTCGGCCTGCACCGGCTCGGCGTCAACCGCACGCCCGGCGGCCATGAGCTCGGCCAGCAGGCCGCAGCGACAACGTCAGCCCCGGAGGTCGGTGCCGTCGAGACTCGGGTTCTGGCTCAACTTCTGCAGCGTGTCGCAGAAGCCGAGGGCCGACTGGGCCGGCCCCCCGGCCCCCGGCATCGCGCCATCCGACGGCGCGCGAGTGCTTCAGCTCACGAACTCTCTGTCGCCGTAGCGCACCTGGGCTGTGCTCCAGTCGACACCGAGCGCTTTCGTGAACTTCCGGACCAGTGGCAAGTCGGCGATCGGGGCGATGAGGATGAGCCGCCACGTCGAGGGTGGTCGAGCCACCGCCGAGCTTGTCACGAGCCTCGGGGGGGGTGCCTCTATGTCCTTCGTCAAGCCTGGGCTGGTCATGCGACAGCTGCTTCGGGGACCCGTGACTCGTAGAAGGTGCCGTCGCGGAGCA
>NZ_JBIRVR010000034.1:0-60680 GCF_044387105.1 Streptomyces sp. NPDC020379 | reverse complement strand
CATCGGGTGCGCGCAGCCCAGCTCCATGCCCGCGTCCACGTCGGCGGCGGTGGCGAAGCCGGACTCGGCCATGCGGACGGCGGAAAGGAGATAGGGGATCAGCAGGGCGTTGACGACGAAGCCCGCCCGGTCCCTGGAGCGGATCGCGGTCTTGCCCAGCGTCTCCCGGGCGAACGCCTCCGTCGCGGCGGCCGTCTCCGCGGTGGTGTGGAGCGAGGTGACGATCTCCACCAGCGGCATCACCGGCACGGGGTTGAAGAAGTGCAGGCCCAGGACGCGGTCGGCCCGCTGGGTGGCCATGCCGAGGCGCATGACGGGGATGGAGGAGGTGTTGGTGGCGAGGATCGCCGCCGGGTCCTCGACGATCTTGTCGAGGGCGTGGAAGATCTCCGTCTTGGCATCGGTGTTCTCGATGACGGCTTCGACGACCAGGTGCCGGTCGGCGAGGTCGTCGAGGCTGCCGGAGAAGACGAGCCGGGCCAGGGCGTCCTCGGCGGCGGGGCGGTCCAGCCTGCCGCGGTCGACGGCGCGTTCCAGGGACCGGGCGACCCGGTCGCGGGCCCGCCGGGCGGCGGTGGCGTCGGCCTCGCACACGACGGTGTCGAGCCCGGCGCGGGCACAGACCTCGGCGATGCCGGCGCCCATCTGCCCGCCGCCGACGACGCCTACGCGCTGGATACCGCTGGTCATGACCGCTCCGTTTCGTGCCGCACGAGGCGGCGGGTGTGGGCGTCGGTGGTGAGGAAGGGGGGAAGGTCCCGGTCGAGTGCGGTGCGTCCGAAGATGTCGCGGGCGTCGCCGGCGAGCGCGGCGCGACCCGCCAGGGTGCGCTCCTCGCGCACACTGTCCGAGCGGCGGGCGTCGGTCGCCCGCCGCTGTGCCGGGTGTCCGGCCGCCGTGTGTGCTTGCGCCATGAACCGCTCCTGGTGTCGATCGGTGTCGCGGGGAACATCCGCGAAGGGTGCGAAGAAGGGCGTTGCCCCTTCGGGGGTGCGGTCCGCCGTGCCATCGTCCGTGCGGGCGGGCCGACTTCAGTGGTGGACGCTCCGGCCGGACGTGCCGGGATCTCCGATGCCAGGGCATCGTTCGTGCCCGGTCTCCGGCCCGGCCGCAGCACTCCGGTGGGCCGCACCACGACTCTGACAGTGGCACCGAGCCCCATCAACCGTGGCCCGATGCCAACTTCTGCGAATCTTCCCGGCCGTGTTCGCCAAGATTGCGAAGGCCCGGCGATGGCGAAGGCCCGGACCCGGCGGGACACGGGAGCGCTCACGCGCACCGTTGGCGGCCTCGGGCTTCCGGCACCGTGGATGCACGGGCCCGGTGCGGCGGGCCATGCCTACCTGATACGGCGTCAGTCCGTCGGCTCCGCAGCCGGGCGCAGGAGCTGCCCGCAGTGCAGGTTCCACCGCCCGGCGCGGCCGGTGAGGGTGGTCGAGGACAGCGGGAGGACGTCGAGGCGCCAGAAGGTCCGCAGAGGGAGGCCGAGCGCGTGCACGACGGCCGCGCGGACCACAGCCGGTTCCACGACAGCCAGAATCCTCCCGCTCTCGCAGCCCCTGGCATCGAGCCAGCCACCGACACGTGCGGTCAGGTCCGACAGCGACTCGCCCCCGTGGGGGGTGGCGAGGGGGTCGGACAACCACGTGGCGACGGCATGAGGTTCGGCGGTGCTCACCTCCTCCAGTGTCCGGCCCTGCCAGCGCCCGACGTCCAGGTCCCGCAGGTCTCCGGCCTGTTCGGCGTCCAGGCCGAGGGCGTCCGCCGTCTCGCGGCAGCGTGTGGACGGGGCACAGAGGTGCCGGCCGGCCGCGGGCAACGTCGCCGCCGCGGCACGCGCCTGCCGCAGGCCGACGTGGTCGAGAGAGGTGCCGTCGTCGAAACGCGGCTGTCGCAGTGCCCCATTCATCGCCGGCGATACGAACATCACTCGCACGGTCACCCTGTCTCCCCTCAACCGGCTGTCCGGTGCTCCAGCACATCACGCGCCCGGCAACAGGGGCGTGCGGGGGTGTGTCGTACGCCGTAGCCAGGCTGAACCGCACGCGGTACGGTCGCGTGAAAATGACGACGGTGTGATGGAAGCCGGTGGAATTCCGGCACGGTCGCGCCACTGTGTACCCGGCCGGAACCCGCGACTCGCGGTAACGGCCGGAAAGTCAGACCCGCTCATCGTCGTTGACCACCACCCCGAAGTCCGGGACGCGAGTTTCCCCAGGAGGTTTGGCCATGGCGCAGTCCGCTGCCCCCGCATCCAGCTCTTCCGCCACACCGGCGGTCACCCCCATATCCCTGAAGGCGATCGCCCCGTGGGCGGTCTTCTTCGGCATCCTCATGCTGGTCCTGCTCTATTTCGTCGGCGCCGAACAGGGGGCCACATCGGTCATCTCCGGCAAGGACGTGCACGAGTGGGTCCACGACGGACGCCACCTCCTCGGCTTCCCCTGCCACTGACGACGGCCGGAGGAAAGTCCCGTGAATCCCGTCTCCGTACGTGTGCTGCTCGTACGCGGCATGCTGGCCGGTCTCGTCGCAGGTCTCCTCGCCCTGGTCGTGGCCTATCTCCTGGGTGAGCCCCGGGTGGACGCCGCCATCGCCTTCGAGGAGGCCCACAGCCACGAGCACGGTATGGAGCTGGTCAGCCGCTCCCTGCAGTCCACGGCAGGGCTGGCCACCGGCGTCCTGGTCTACGGCGTCGCTGTCGGCGGTATCGCCGCTCTGGCGTTCTGCGTGGCGCTGGGCCGTATCGGCCGGTTCGGCCCGCGCGCGACCGCGCTCATGGTCTCCATGGGCAGCCTGCTGGCCGTCTATGTGGTGCCGTTCCTGAAATACCCCGCCAACCCGCCGTCCGTCGGCGACCCGGACACCATCACCAAACGCACCACGCTCTACTTCCTGATGATCGCGCTCAGCGTCCTGCTCAGCGTCGCCGCGGTCATCCTCGGCAAGCGACTGGCCCCGCGCCTGGGCAACTGGTACGCGACCGTGGTGGCTTCGGCCGCCTTGATCCTCGTGACCGGTCTCGCGTACGCGTTCCTGCCCGCGGTCAACGAGGTGCCCAAGGACTTCCCGGCCACCGTGCTGTGGCAGTTCCGCCTCGCCGCCCTCGCCATCCAGTGCACCCTCTGGGCCGTCTTCGGCCTCCTCTTCGGCCACCTCGCCGAACGGGTCCTGGCCCCGAGGACCGCCCCGGGCCGTACCGGCGCCGCCGCCAGGCCGGTCGCACCGGTGAGCTGACCGCGCCCGGGGCTGGGCCCGCCGCGGGAAGCGGCGGTCCCAGCCCGCGGCTGTCTAGACTCCTCGCATGGACGCGCAGGGATCACCTGGTGGCACAGCCGGGGTGGAACAGGCGGTCGCCGTGTTGAAGGCCGTGGCCGATACGACCCGATTCCAGGTGCTGTGGGCGCTGGCGCGGCGTGAGCACTCGGTCGGGCAGCTGGCAGAGCTGGCCGGAGCGCATGTGGCGGCGGTGTCGCAGCACCTGGCACGACTGCGGGCCGCGGGGCTGGTGGTCTCACGGCGTGAGGGGACGCGGATCTTCTACCGGGTCGCGGGAGAGCACGTGGTGACGCTCCTGCAGAGTGCGGTCCTGGTCGCGCGGGCCGACTCGGCGACGGGAGCGGCCGGCACCGCGGCCCCCGGGGCCGCCGCCGAGCCCGCGGCGGCGGTCGCGAAAGGGCAGGCGCGTGGGCGCCTGCGGGCGCGACCGGTGGCGGGCGGCTGAGGGCGCCGGGTCACTGCGGCCGTCCGGGCAGCAGGGCGGGGCCCGCCCCGCCCTCGTCCAGCGCGTACTCCTCGCGGGCGGCGTCGTAGGAATAGAGCTCGGCGTAGCGGCCCCAGTCGGTGGCGGTCTCCAGCTGCTGGGTGACCTGTTCGCTCGTGTAGTGGTGGGCGAGCAGGTCGCGGAAGAAGCCGGAGCGCAGGGTGCCGTCGGTGCGGCGCAGGCTGGTGACGACGAGGCGCACCAAGGGCGCGGCGTCGAGCACCGCGTCGGCGAAGATCCTCTTGGATTCCTGGACGTCCGCGCGGGCGAACCGGGTGCCGGACGCGGTCAGGAGCAGGTCGCCCTCGCGGATGAGGGCGAAGCCGAGCAGTTCGAGGGCGTCGACCTGGGGCAGCAGATCGTCCACCTCCAGGCCGAGTTCCTCGGCGAGGTCGGCGAGGTCGCAGCGGTCGCCGTGCTGGGTGAGGATCTCCGCGAGGCCGGAGAGGCCGTCGACACTGGCCTGGGGCAGCGGGGTGTTGGCCATGGTGCGCTTGGCGGGCTCGGCGGCGGTGCGGCCTGGCAGGTGCGGGGCGGTGTCCTTCTCGCGGCCGGTCATGACCTGGTAGACGGCGTCGATCAGGGCGTCGAAATCGGGGGCGTTGCGGTCGCGGGGGCGTTCCAGGGTCACGTCGAAGGTGGCCCTGAGGGTGCCGGGCCGGGAGCCGAGGACGACGACGCGGTCGGCCATCAGCACGGCTTCCTCGATGTTGTGGGTGACGAGGACGACGGCCCGGGTGGGGAACTGGCCTGAGGCCCACAGTTCCATGAGTTCGCCGCGCAGGTTCTCGGCGGTGAGGACGTCGAGGGCGGAGAAGGGTTCGTCCATCATCAGGACGTCGGGTTCGACGACGAGGGCGCGGGCGAAGCCGACGCGCTGGCGCATGCCGCCGGAGAGCTCCTTGGGGTAGGCGGACTCGAAGCCGTCGAGGCCGATGAGGTCGATGGCCTGGAGGGCCGCCTCGGCGCGCTTCCTGGCGGGCACGCCCCGTGCTTCGAGGCCGAGTTCGACGTTCTGCTGGACGGTGAGCCAGGGCAGCAGGGCGAAGGTCTGGAAGACCATGGCGGTGCCGGGGTTGGCGCCGGCGAGCGCCTTGCCCCGGTAGGTGATGCTGCCGGAGCTGGCGGGGATGAGGCCGGCGAGGCAGCGCAGCAGGGTGGACTTGCCGGAGCCCGAGCGGCCGAGGAGGGCGACGATCTCGCCGGCGCGTACGTCCAGGTCGATGCCCGCGAGGACGGGCAGTTCCCCGTCGGCGCCGGCGTAGGACTTGGTGACGGCTCGGGCGGCGAGCAGCACCTCGCCTCCGGCGAGGCGGGTATCGGCGCTTCGGCCGGGTCCGGCGCTCGGGGCCATGTGCGGGGCTCCTTCCGACAGGGGCTGCGAGTTCGGGCGGTTCACAGGGAGTAGCGGGTTTCGGCAAGGCGGTAGAGCCTGCGCCACAACAGCCGGTTGAGCCCGACGACGTAGACGGCCATCACGGCGATGCCCGCGATGAGGTGCGGGTAGTCTCCGTGGGAGGTGGCGTGGGAGATGTACGCGCCGAGGCCGGCCGCGGTGAGCGTCGTACCGCCGAAGGTGACGATCTCGGAGACGATCGAGGCGTTCCAGGCGCCGCCGGACGCGGTGATGCCGCCGGTGACGTAGGCGGGGAAGATCCCGGGGATGATCAGGCGCTTCCATCGCTGCCAGCCGCGTACGCCCAAATCGTCCATGGCCTCACGCAGGTCGGAGGGGATCGCCGAGGCTCCGGCGATGGTGTTGAAGAGGATGTACCACTGGGCGCCGAGGGCCATCAGGAAGAGGCCGCCGATATTGATCGACAGTCCGGTCCTGAGGAAGAACCAGGTGGCGAGCGGGAAGAGGAAGTTGGCGGGGAAGCTCGCGAGGATCTGCACGAAGGGCTGGGCGATGCGGGCCAGTTTCGGCGAGAAGCCGATCTTCACGCCGATCGGTACCCACACCACCGTCGCGACGGCCACCAGGACGACGACGCGCGCGAGGGTGGCGAGTCCCAGCAGCAGGGGCTCCCCGAAGACCCCGAGCCCGGTGTGGTTCTCGAGATAGCCGAGGAGGTCGAGCAGCCCCCAGAGGACCAGGCCGCCCGCCACCACGGCGAAGACGAGGTCACCGGCCCGGCGGTGCAGCCGGTTGACCGTCAGCGGCCGGTCGTCGGTCCCGAGGACCCGTGCGGCCCGGCCCAGCGCCTCTCCCGCCGGGCGGGTCAGCCGGCCCAGGAGGCGCGGCCAGGAGGAACGGCGCAGGAAGTCCAGCACCAGCGAACGCTGGACGTCGGCGGCCTCGGACTGCTCGTTCTTGAACCGCTCCGTCCACGCGGCCAGCGGCCGCCAGAAGAAGAAGTTCACGCCGACGACCATGACCGTCATGGCCGCCACCGCCCAGCCGACCTTGCCCAGGTCGCCGTCGGCGATGGCCGTGCCCGCGAAGGAGCCGACGCCGGGAAGCGCGTAGGAGTGGTGGGAGACGCTGATGGCCTCGGAGGCCACCAGGAAGAACCAGCCGCCGCCGAAGCTCATCATGCCGTTCCAGACGAGCCCGATCGCCCCGGACGGGAGCTCGACCTTCCAGAACCTCATCCACCGGGTGAAGCGGAAGGAGCGGGAGACCTCGTCCAGCTCACGCGGCAGGGTGATGAGGGAGTGGTAGAAGCCGAACGTCATGTTCCACGCCTGCGAGGTGAAGATCGCGAAGATGGACGCGCATTCGAGCCCCAGCAACGAGCCGGGGAACAGCGAGATGAAGCCGGTCACCGCGACGCTCAGGAAGCCCAGCACGGGAACGGACTGCAGGATGTCCAGCGCGGGGATCAGCACCCGCTCCAGGCGCCTGCTGCGGGCGGCCGCGTAGGCGTAGACGAGGGTGAAGACGACCGAGGCGGCGAGTGCCACGAACATCCGCAGCAGGCTTCGTGCCGCGTAGTACGGCAGCTTCGTGGGGTCGGTGTCCACCTTGACGACGTGGGCCGGGTCGAAGGAGACGGTGGCGCCCTTGCTCACGCGGAGCAGGAGATACATCCCGACCAGCACGGCGGCGGCGACCACGACGTCGACCCAGGACATGCGGGACAGCCGCCCGGCCACCCGGGCGGGCAGGGAGGCCCGCGAGGTGGTGGGTCGTGACAGGAAGGACATCGGGACAACCCCCAGCACACGGCTGTTGTCTGCCGGTTCTTCCGGCAGGGACGGGACGGCGTCGACGGGAACGGTGCGCGGCCGGCGGCACCTGAGGCCACACCTCCTCGGTCTCTCCTCACCATCCTGGTCCCGCGCCGGAGGCCGAGCCAGTGGTCAGTGTTCGTGTGCCCCCTTGTGATGGGTGGTGCCGTGGGAGTCCGCGCAGTGCGGGTGCGGCTCCCCCGGCGTGGCGAGGGCCAGGACCCGTTCGGTGGCGTGGTCGACCTGCAGCGTGGTGTGGGTGATGCGGAAATCGTGCTCCAGTATGTGCTCCAGGTCGCGCCGCAGGGCGTGGCAGTCCGCGTCGGGCGCGGCCAGGACGTGGGCGGACAGGGCCGGCTGACCCGAGGTGATCTGCCATACGTGCAGGTCGTGGATCTCCACCGCGTCCGCGGCGGCGGCCATGCGGTCCCCGACCGCGTCGGGGTCGATCCCGGCCGGGGCGGCCTCCAGGAAGACCCGGCCGGACGCACGCACCAGGCCGTAGCCGGCACGCAGCATCAGGGCCACCACGATCAGCGAGGCGATCGCGTCCGCGCGGGCGAAGCCGGTGAGCAGCACGACGGCTCCGGAGACGGCGGTGGCGATGAATCCGTAGAGGTCCGTCAGGATGTGCTGGAAGGCGCCCTCGACATTCAGCGAGCTGCGGTTGGCCTTCGAAAGGCACCACGCGGCGATGACGTTGACCACGATGCCGGCCAGGGCGGTGACCAGCACCAGGCCGCCGGAGACCGCGGGCGGGGCGAGCAGGCGCTGGACGGCCTCGTACGCCAGCCAGAGGGACAGCGCGAGCAGTGTGATGCCGTTGGCCTGCGCGGAGAGGATCTCGGCGCGCTTGAGGCCGAAGGTGTAACTCCCGCGCGCGGGGCGGGCCGCCAGCCGCATGGCCACCAGGGCCAGGACGATCGAGGCGGCGTCCGTGAGCATGTGCGCGGCGTCCGACATCAGCGCCAGTGACCCCGCGAGCACACCGACGACGACCTCGACCGCCATGAACGTTCCGATCAGTGCCAGCGCGATGGTCAGCCAGCGCCGGTCGGCGTCGGCGGCCACTCCGTGCGAGTGACCGCCGTGCCAGTTTCCGTGGTCGTCCTCGTGGTCGTGCCCGTGTGCCTTGCGGCCGCCCATGCGCGTCCTCCCCCTCTTGCCGGTGGTCGTTACGCAGCGAGTGAAGCGCATATCGGCGGGAGATCCAAAGGCTGCACTGGTGACCGTTATCAACACCCATAAGAACGCTCTGACCTGCGCTGATAGCGCGTGGCCCCGGCCGGGCCGGTCAGTCGCCGCCGCAGCGTCGGCCAGCCGCCCCGGAAGGGTCGAGTACGTAACCGGCCTGTCGTACGGTCCTGATGACGTCCTGGTGATCCGGGCCGAGCTTGCGGCGCGGTCCGGCGATGTGGACATCGATGGTGCGCGTACCGCTCTCGTGGCCCTGCCCCCAGATGGAGGCCAGGAGCTGACGGCGGGTGTGCACCTGCCGGGGGCGGGCGATCAGCCGGGCGAGTATCTCGAACTCGGCGTAGGTGAGGGGGAGTTCCCGCCCGCCCGCCGACACGGTGCGCCGCTCGGTGTCGACGGCCAGGCCGCCTGCCCGGAGCGGCGGCAGCAGGGCGGTGACGGGCCGGGTACCGGTTGCTCTGGCGAGGTCGGTCAGCGTGCTGCCGGACGGGGTGGGGCACCCCGGGTGGATGCGGTAGGCCCGGGGGTATCGCAGGGACATATCGGCTCCTGACGTGCGGGGAGGAGGCTGGTGGGTCGGGTGTGACGGCCCGGTCAGGGCTCCAGCCGCCAGTCGGCCTTGAGGCGTTCACGGCCGCCGGGGCCGGTGACCGTGCGCCAGTGAGCGCGGGGCCGCCTGGGCGTGGTGTGGCCGATCGCGGTGCGGGCGTGGGCGTGGGCCGGGGCGCCCAGGACCTGGAGGACGGGGCTGTCGACGGCGCCGGCCGCGACGCGCCGGACGACCTCGCCGAAGAGGGCGCGGACAGCGGGGACGACGTGCGGCGTCGCGTAGCGGGTGCGGATGACGGGAAGGACGGACATGCGAAGGTCACCTCCGTGAAGGCGGCCGTGCCGGAAGAAGGCACGGCACAGCCGGGGAACTGGGGGAAACGGTCGGAGAAGCCGGTGCCGGGGAGGGTCAGGCGCCCGGAGACGCGGCGGCTTCAAGGATGCGGTGTGCCGCGGGCAGCGGCAGATCAGCGAACCGTGCGAGCCAGGGCGCGTCGTGGCCCTGGCGGGCGAGGATGTGGGCGAGGTGGACGCGCGGGTCGTAGACGGCGGGCCGGCGCGCGGCGGACGGGTACGCCTGCGGGTCGTCCAGCAGATAGGTGCGCTCGGTGCCGTCGCGCAGGGTCAGGCGCGGGCAGGGGCGGCGGGAGGCGGCGGTGGGCCCGGTCGGGTGGTGGAGGCGCATACGTGCCCTCCTTCGTGAGGAGTCGGTGGGGTGGTCCCCGGGGCGGAGGGGAGGCGCCGTCGCCCCGGGGACGCTCAGTGGCCGAGGGCGAGCTGCGTGACGCGGACGATCACCAGGACCATCGCGACCAGGAGATACACACGCAGCGCGGTCAGGCCGACCTTGCGGCCGGTGGAGACGACCGGCTTGGGCAGCTGCTCCAGCGGCGGCATGCGCCACGTCCCCTTGCCCGTACGGTCCACGGGTCCGGCCGGCGCCCAGCCCTTGAGCCGGCGGCGGGTCTCCGCGTAGCCGAGGGCGAGGAGGCCGGCGACGCCGCAGATCGCCGTGATGTCGAGGATCGCGGTGGAGGTGATGCCGGGGAAGAGGACAGCGGCGGTCAGGATGACCGACATGGTGACGAGGGCGGCGACGACCAGCGAGGTGAAGACGTTGGTCACCCGGCCGTTGACCCAGGGGCCGAGGACGGTCCTGTCGTTGCAGAGCAGCAGCAGGAAGACCGTGGCGGAGGGCAGCAGGACCCCGGCGAGGGTCTGCACTCCGGTGGTGAGCAGGCCGAGCGGGGAGCCGGGAACGATCACGATCACGGCGGCGGTGAGGATGACACCGGCGAAGATCGCGTAGAAGCCCTTGGCGCTCCTGACCCCGCGGTGCAGGGAGTGTTCGAGGCCCATGACGTCACCGAGGGCGTAGGCGGTGGACAGGGAGACGGCGGCGGCGCCGATGACCGAGGCGTCGAGCAGGGCGATGGCGAACAGGACGCCGGCGAGCTTTCCCGCCTCGGCCTCCAGGCCGCGGGCGACACCGCCCGCGTCGCTGAAGTCCCCGGCCTGCGGCGTGCCGTGGAAGGCGGCGGCGACGAAGCCCATCATGGCCGCGGCGCCGACGGTCACGATGCCGATGCCGAGCCACAGGTCGGCCTTCTCGTACCGCAGGAAGCGCGGGGTGATGCGCTTGTCGATGACGTAGGACTGCTGGAAGAACAACTGCCAGGGCGCCACGGTCGTCCCGACGATCGCGATGATCAGCAGCATCACGTCCGCGAGGCCGGCGCCGTGCGGCATGCCGGGCACGACGAAGTCGTGTGCCATCCGCGAGGGGGCCGGGTGAATCATGAAGTAGACAGGGATGAGCAGCAGCGAACCCGCACAGAGGAGGAGCGAGACGCGCTCGAAGCGGCGGAACGAGCCGGTGGTGGCGGCCGCGATCACGACCGCGGCGGCGACCAGCACGGAGACGGTCCTGGGCAGCCCGAGGTAGCCGACCGCGAGGGTGACGCCGATGAACTCGGTAACGATCGTCAGGGCGTTGAGCAGGAAGAGGTCGATGACGGAGAAGGCTCCCCAGAACTTCCCGAACCGCTCCAGGATGAGCCGGGCGTGCCCGACCCCGGTCACCGCGCCGAGGCGCAGCACCATCTCCTGATTGACGTACAGCACGGGGATCAGCAGGAGCAGGGTCCACAGCAAGCTGGTGCCGTAGTTCTGCCCGGCCTGCCCGTAGGTGTCGAAGGCGCCCGCGTCGTTGTCGCCGACCATCACGATCAGCCCCGGGCCGACGATGGCGAGGAGCGTCTTGAACCTGGCGGACAGGCCGCGGCGTTCGCCGTGGTCGCCCTGCCTGATGGTGCCGAGCGCGCCGCGGATGTCTCCGACGTGGGCGTCGTCGAGGACAGCGGCGCGGGGTGGTGCCGGAGCCGTGGGTGCGATGGTGATCATGTCGGTCATGACGGCCTCCCGAGTCCCCCAGCGGGGGAGAGTCCGAGGCACGCAGCAGCGATCCCCCTGCGAGCGCGCGGCCCGAGGGCCCGGGGCGGCGGAGGCCGCACGGGTGCCGGGGCGGGAGCGAGCGCGAAGACGCGCGCGGGGAAGGGTGGTTACCGCGTGCCGGAAGTCAGCGAGGACATGCGGGTGCGGGGCCTACTGTGGCCCGGACTCGCGCAACTGCCATTCATGTCTCTCGCCTCCTTCCGGCCGGGACGCGCGAGGGCGCCATGGAACACGATGAGGAGCGGACCGGCCCGCACGGCTGGTTCACCCCGACTGTCAGAGCTTCGGTGCGACGCTCAGCAGCATAGCCCCGTACTTGCGTAGGGACGCAAGTAACTTGACTCAACCTTGATGCCGCTCACGGCCGGCCCCGAACGCGGCCGGGCGGCCCCGGCCTACCGCTCGCCGATCCCCTCGAACCACGTCGGGCCGCCCGCCGTCGCCTGCTTGATGCGCGAGACCGCGAAGTCCTCCATCGGCGGCAGCGCGTCCGGCTCGAACCAGCCGACCTCCAGCGACTCGTCGTCGTTGACACGCGCCTCACCGCCGACGGCGCGGGCCAGAAAGCAGATGTCCATGAACTGGCAGTGGTCACCGTTGGGGTAGGTGACGGGCGCCAGGGCCTGGACGAGGAGGACGCGCTCGGGGACGCAGTGGACGGCGGTCTCCTCGTACACCTCGCGGACGACCGCCGCGGCGGGCTGCTCGCCCGGGTCGGGGATGCCGCCGATGATCGACCACTCGCCGGAGTCCGCGCGGCGGCCGAGGAGGACCCGGCCGGCGTCGTCCAGCACGATGGCGCTCACCCCGGGCATCCAGAGCAGCTGGTGGCCCGCGACGGCGCGGAGGTCGGTGATGAATTCGGGCGTCGGCATGGTTCGAGACTAGGCGGTGTCCGCGGGTGCTCTTCCCGGGTCAGGCGGTGGCCCTGCGCCCGGCGGCCCGGCGCAGGCCGTCGCGGATCGCCCGTACCGCGTCCTCCGCGTCGTCCACCGTGACGGTGAAGGAACGGCCGTCACCCAGGCGCAGCACGAATCCCTCGCCCCGGCGCACGACGACGGCGGTGCCCTTCTCGGGGAGCCAGCGGTAGCCCCAGCCGCCCCACTGGCGGGGGGTGACGCGGGGGGCGAAGTCGGCACCGACCACGTGCGTCAGCGGGATACGGGTGCGGGGCACTCCGATGTGGCCGCAGCGCACTTCCAGCGCCTCGGTGTCCACCCGCACCGCCACATGAACGAACGCGAGGGTGCCGTAGAGCATCAGCAGGCCCGCGGCGACGCAGCCGACGACCGACATGAGGAGAGGGGCCAGCCCCGAGGTCCACGCGCTGTCGACGGCCAGCTCGACGCCCAGCGCCAGGCAGGCTGCGCCCGCAGCGGCCAGCAGCCACTGGATCCGGTTGGTCGCACGGCCGGTCCAGACGCCGAGTTCGGTGCCGCTGCCGGCTGGGGAAGGGGTTCCGACAGCGTCCGGCTTCTCGTCGCCCTCGTGGCCCTGCGGGCCCTTGGAGTGGTCCCTCATATGACGCAGCCTACTCACCTTCCGCCACCACGGCAGGAGTGCTGCGCGGACGGGACCGGATCGTGTGGCCGCGCCGCGGTCAGGGGCGCGCGGCGCCGACGGCGCTCAGGGAGCGGCCTTCCGCGTAGCTGAGGGAGGACGGCTCCAGGGCCGCCTCACGGCCGCCGAACAGCACGGTCAGGGCGCCCGACGGCGCCGCGTCGGGGGCCGGCGCCGCACCGATCCGGCGCAGCGCCTGGGCGGCGACCGCCTCGGCGGAGCCGTGCAGCACGAGGGGCTCGTCCGAGGGACGCAGCAGCGGCTGAACGGCCTCACGGATACGCTCCGCGACCAGCTCGTAATGGGTGCAGCCCAGGACGACGGCCCTGACATCGCGCGGGGTGAGCGCGGCGGCGGCGGCCACGGCGGCCTCGATGCCGGCCGCGTCGGCGTGCTGGACGGCGTCGGCGAGGCCGGGGCAGGGCACCTCGGTGACCCGGACGCCGGAGGCGAAGTCGCGGATCAGGCCGCGCTGGTACGGGCTGCCGGTGGTGGCCGGGGTCGCCCAGATGGCGAACGGGCCGCCGCCGACCGCGGCGGGCTTGACGGCGGGCACGGTGCCGATCACCGGGAGTGCGGGCTCCAGCTCGGCGCGTATGGCGGCCAGGGCGTGCACGGAGGCGGTGTTGCAGGCGACGATCAGCGCGTCCGGACGGTGCGCGGCGGCGGCGCGGGCGCAGCTCAGGGCCTTCCCGATGAGGTCCTCGGGGGTCCGGGGGCCCCACGGCATGGTCGCCGGGTCGGAGGAGAGCACGAGATCGGCGTCGGGCCGCAGGCGGTGCACAGCGGCGGCCGCCGCCAGGAGGCCGTTTCCGGAGTCAATGAGCGCGATCTTCACCCGGTCACTTTAATGGATGGGCACCGGCGTACCCCCGCCCCGGAGGCCGGGGTTCCCGGCCCGGACGGCCTGGTCGCGCGGCCGCGGACAGTCGGGGACCCTGAAACTCCCCCGGTCAGGGGCGTCGTGCGGCAGACTGCGACGGATGAGCACGCTGATGTGGATCACTGTCGGTTCCCTTGCCGCGTGGGCCTGGCTGCTGCTGGGGCAGGGCTTCTTCTGGCGTACGGACGTGCGACTCCCGTCCCGCACTCCGCCCGACGACTGGCCGTCCGTGGCGATCGTCGTCCCCGCCCGCGACGAGGCGGAGGTGCTGCCGTCGAGCCTGCCGTCGCTCCTCGCGCAGGACTATCCGGGGCGGGCGGAGATCTTCCTCGTCGACGACGGCAGCACGGACGGCACCGGCGCGCTGGCCCGCTCCCTCGCGGACGGGCACGGCGGTCTGCCGCTGACGGTGGACTCGCCCGGTGAGCCGCCGCCGGGCTGGACTGGCAAGCTGTGGGCGGTGCGGCACGGCATGGCGCTCGCTCGTGCCCGTACGGACGCGGAATATCTGCTGCTGACGGACGCGGACATCGCGCACGAGCCGGACAGCCTGCGGGAGCTGGTGGCCGCCGCGCGGTCGGGCGGGCTGGACCTGGTGTCGCAGATGGCGCGGCTGCGGGTGGCGAGCTTCTGGGAGCGGCTCGTGGTCCCGGCGTTCGTGTACTTCTTCGCGCAGCTCTATCCGTTCCGCTGGATCAACCGGCCGGCCGCGCGGACGGCGGCGGCCGCGGGCGGCTGCGTGCTGCTGCGCCGGGAGGCGGCGGAGCGGGCCGGGGTCCCGGACAGCATCCGGCAGGCGGTGATCGACGACGTGTCGCTGGCGCGGGCGGTGAAGCGCGCCGGCGGCCGGATCTGGCTGGGGCTCGCGGAGCGGGTGGACAGCGTCCGGCCGTATCCGGGGCTCGCCCCGCTGTGGCGGATGGTCTCGCGCAGCGCGTACGCGCAGCTGCGCCACAATCCGCTGCTGCTGGCCGGGACCGTCGCGGGCATGGCGGTCATCTATCTCGCGCCGCCGGTCGCCGTGCTGGCGGGCGCGCTGACCGGGCACACCGTGACGCTCGCGGCCGGTGCGGTCGCGTGGGCGGTGATGACCGGTACGTACGCGCCGATGCTGCGCTACTACCGGCAGCCGCTCGCGCTGGCACCGCTGCTGCCCTTCACGGGGCTGCTCTATCTGCTGATGACGGTGGATTCGGCGGTGCAGCACTACCGCGGCCGGGGCGCGGCCTGGAAGGGGCGGACGTACGCCCGCCCGGAGGCCGCGCCCTGAGCGGGCCGTGGTGTCACTTGCGGCCGGGTGTCCAGTTCATGCCCCAGCCGTACGCGCGGTCGAGCGTGCGCTGCGGGCTGACGCCGCGGTCCGGCACGAGGTAGCGGGCCTCGCGCTGCACGACGAGGTCGCCGCCGTTGTTGGTGAGCAGGGCGAGGGCACAGACGTTGGAGGCCACGGTGCACTCGTCGAGCGAGAAGTCGATGGGTGCGCCGTGCTGCGGCTGGAGGGTGACGGTGGCGTGCAGACCGGCGAAGCTGCGGGCGCCCTCGTAGATCGTCACGAAGATGAGGATGCGCCGGAAGTCGGCGATGTGGTCGAGGTTGACGGTCAGGTTCTCGCCGGCCGCGGAGGCGCCGGTGCGGTCGTCGCCGTCGAGGTGGATGTACGGCGGCTGGTGCAGCGAGCCGAAGGAGTTGCCGAGCGCCTGGACCACGCCCTTGCGGCCGTCGTTGAGCTCGAACAGGGCCCCGAGGTCGAGGTCCAGATCGCCCTGCGTGGCCATGGCCATGGCCTGGCCGAGCTTTGCCTGCCAGCCGCTCTTGGCCGCCTGCTTGCGCATCTGCCAGTTGAGGTTGACGCGCAGCGCGCCGGAGGTGCCGCCCTGCTTGGTGAGGGAGACGGTCGGCTTGTCCTTGGTGAGCGTGACCTTGGTCAGGCGCACGGGCGCGGGGGCCGGGGCCGCGGGCGGCGGGACGACGGGCGGCGCCGGCGGCGCTGCGGGCGCCTGCGCGGGTGGCACCGGCTGTGCGTACGGGGCGGGCGGGGCGGCCGGGGGCGCCGGCCGGGGCTCGTCGACGGAGATGCCGAAGTCGGTGGCGAGGCCGGCCAGACCGGTGTCGTAGCCCTGGCCGACGGCCCGGAACTTCCACTCGCCCTGGCGGCGGTAGAGCTCACCGAGCACGAAGGCGGTCTCGACGGTGGCGTCCGAGCTGTCGAACCGGGCGAGTTCCGCGCCGTTCGCCTGGTCGAGCACACGGATGTGCAGTCCGGGCACCTGACCGAAGGTGCCTCCGTCGGCGGACGCGGCGAGCACGACCGTCTCGATCACGGGCTCGACGGAGGCGAGGTCGACGGCGAGGGTGTCGGTCACCGCGTCACCCACGGTGCGCTTGCCTTCGTGGCGGACGGCGCCGGAGGGATGGACGGACTGGTTGTAGAAGACGAAGTCCGCGTCCGAGCGGACTCTGCCGGTGGTCAGGAGCAGAGCGGAGGCATCGACGTCCGGTATGCCGGCGCCCGTGCGCCAGCCCAGCTCGATCCGCACGGCCGGTGCCGGAATCCGGATGTTGGTGCCCTTGAGCATCCCCATGCTCCACCCCTCTGAACAGTCCCGTCGTTTCCGGCGTCCAACGTACCCTGACGGCGGTTTTCCACCGGATTCACCGGTTCCCCTGACGCGTCCCGTACGAGCCGGTGCCGTGTGTGCCGGCCGGCTGCCGGGGTTCCGCCGGGGGCTCGACGGGCGCGGTCGCGCGCGCCGTCCCGTGGTGCGTCGGCGCTTCGGATTTCACCTCGGAGGTAGGCCGTACGGGCTCGGCGGCCGTGGGTGTCCTGGCCTCCGCGCGCGGTGTCCTGGCTGCTGTGGGCGGGAGTTCCTCCTTCGCCGGTGGGGACTTGACGTCCGTGGAGGGCTCCCCGGTCGCGGCGTGCGGCGACTTGGCGGCCTTGGTCGGCTGCTCGGCCGCTGTCGGAGGCCGCTCGCCCTTCGTCGGCTGCCCGCCCGCCGTCGGAAGCCGCTCGCCCTTCGTCGGCGGGGCCTTCGTCGGGACCGCCTCCCGCTCCGAGGCCGGCGGCTGCGGGGCACTGGTACGGGTTCCGGTCGGCGGGGCCCCGGTCGCGGGCGGCCGCGACGCGCCTGTCGGCGGTGCGGTGGCCGGTGAGGTGGCGCCGGACGGTGACTCCGTCGGCTCGTTCGCCCGCGAAGGCGGCTGCTCGCCGGTGGGCGTGCGCGTACCGGCGGGACCGCTCGGCGTGCGTGTGCCGGCCGAACCCTCCGGCGAGCCCGGTCCGTTGCCGGACGCCTCTCCCGGTGAGGGCGGCGTGCGGCGCGGCGGCGGAGTCCAGTGGAAGGTCGCGGAGTCGTGGTCGCCGTCCGTGCCCGCCCCCCGGTCGAATGCCTTGTCGCTCTCGAAGGGGTCGACCAGCGGAACCTCCTTGACCGGTCCCTTGTCCCGGGCCCGGGGCGCGATGACGGTGACCGTGGTCTCGCTGAAGGTCTCCCAGCGTGTCCCCACGTAGGTCGACGCCTTGAGGTCCACGTCGTCGTCGGGCTCCCCGAGCGGGTTGCCGCAGTTGCACTTCACCACGGGCCCGGTGTACGGGTCGTTGAGGACGGCGACGCCCTTCTGGAGCACCGACAGATACTCCCTGGTCCTTCCGTCGCCCTGGTAGTCGTGGTTCTTGACGAGGGTGTCGTCGAGCAGGATCACCTCCGTGAGGCTCTCGATGCGCTCGGCGATGCGGTTCTGGTCGATGCCGGCGGCCTGGGCCCACGCCTTGGCCTCGACGGGGTCCTGGGTGATCTGCGTGATCAGCGACGCCTTGTCGCAGTGCACGGTGCCGGGGGTGCCGCCGAAGGCGCCGCGGGCGTCCACCGCCTTCGTACCGCCGCCGCCCGTCGGGGAGTTGACGCCCTTGAGGTCGGTGCCGGGATTCCGCAGGAACGGGTGGTCGCCTGTCGTTCCCACGGCCTCCAGCGCGAGCTCGGTGGCCTTCTTCTTCTGTGCCGTCGTGCACCCCGCCACGGCGGCACCGCCGAGCAACGCCGGCACGGTGAGCAGCGCGACCGCGCGCAGCCTGCGGCGCCGCAGTGCCGCGCCTCGTGCTGCGGACCTCTGCCTTGTCCGCCTGATCGGAACACTCGCCAATGAAACTGACACCAGCCGCATAAATTCCCCCCGATAGTCGGCATGAAGTGGTCCCACGCGTGAGTCCTACGTATGGGGAAGCCTCACCCCGGCCCGCATGTCGACAGCCACCCCCCGTTGCAGGATCCGGCGGTGCTGCCACCCGCCGGGATCGTGGGCCGGGTGGCGCCGGGCGAGGGGTAGGCCGACGGGCTCGTGGCGGGGGCGGGGCTCTCCTGTCCCCCGCCGCCCGCGGAGTCGGAGGCGCCGCCCGCGGAGTCGGAGGCCGAGCTCGACACCCCGGCCGGGTTCCGCGTGCCGGAGTCCCCGCTTCCCCGCGCGGCGAGCACGGCTGCGGTGCCGCCGCCGACGAGCAGCAGGGCCAGCAGCGAGCCGAGGAGCAGCGCGACCAGTCGGCGCCGGCCGTCCGGTGGCGTGACGGGCAACGGATAGGCGGTGCCCGCCGGATACCCCGCGCCCATCACCGGGCGGCTCGCGGCCCCCGAGTACGGCGGCGGTGGCGGAGCCGGGCTCGGGGCAGGGGTCGGGTCCGGGGCCGGGGAGTGAGCCGGGCCGCCGCTGTACAGCGGCACGACCGGGCCCGATCCCGAGGTGGAGGCCGACGCGCCGCCCTGGGCGGGTGGCGTCGCAGGAGCCGGGGGAAGCGAGGGCTGAGGGGTGGGCGCCGCCCGCTCGGTGGGCACGTATCCCCCGGCGCCGGTCCAGCCCGGCTGTGTGGTCATGTGTCCCGCGGCCACGGCGTCGAGCATCCGCTGTGCCTCCGCCGAGCCCATCCGGGTCCGCGGGTCCTTGCGGAGGAGGCCCTCGAGCAGCGGGGTGAGCGGCCCGGCGCGCCGCGGCGGTGGCGGGTCGTCCTGGACCACGGCCTGGAGCGTGCTCAGCGCCGAGCCGCGCCGGAAGGGCGAGACGCCCTCGATCGCCGCGTACAGGGTCGCCCCCAGCGACCAGAGGTCGGAGGGGGCCCCGGGGCGCTGTCCCAGCGCGCGCTCGGGGGCGAGGAAGTCGGGGGAACCGACCAGGTCCCCGGTGCGGGTCAGGGTGCCCGAGCCCTCGACGAGGGCGATGCCGAAGTCGGTGAGGACGACCCTGCCGCCGGGTTCCAGCAGGACGTTCGCGGGCTTGACGTCGCGGTGCAGCACCCCGGAGGAGTGCGCGCTGCGCAGCGCCTGGAGCACCATCGAGCCGACCTTGGCGGCCTCCTTGGGCAGCAGCACGCCCTCGTGCTGGAGGACGTCCGCGAGGGAGCGGCCACGCACCAGCTCCATGACGATCCAGGGGCGGCCGTCCTGCTCCACGACGTCGTGCACGGTGATCACGTTCGGGTGGCTGACGCGGGCGGCGGCGCGGGCCTCCTGCTTGAGCCGGGCATAGAGGATCCGTACGTCGTGCTCCCGCAGGTGCTCGGGGGCCCGGACCTCCTTCGCGGCGACCTCGCGGTCGAGCAGTTCGTCGACCGCGCGCCAGACGGTTCCCATGCCGCCGCTGCCGAGCCGGTCGATCAGCCGGTACCGACCGGCGAGCAGTGGAGGTCCGTGCTCCGCGTCCATGCCGTCCGCCCCCTCCCCGTACGGACGGCGCGTTCCGGGCCGTGCGCGTTCGGGCCACACCCGCTCTGACGGCGCTGCCCGCGTTCCCGTTCCCGGGGGTACGGCTTCCTGTGGCGCTCAGCCGCGGAGGTCCGGAGTCCGGGTCACGGTGCGTCCGTGCGCGGTGGCGGCGCGGGCGAAGACGGCGGCGTCGTGGACGGCCGCTCCGCCGGGGTCGTTGTTGAAGTAGGCGTACACATCGGCCCGGTCGGGCCACTGGCCGGCGATCCGCCGGGTCCAGCTGGTGAGCGCCTGGCGTCCGTAGCGCGGCCAGGGCCGGGCCCGGCCGCGGTGGAAGCGCACATAGCCCCAGTCCGCCGTCCGCCACAGCGGCGTCACGGGCCGGGAGTCGCGGTCCGCCCAGCACAGGGCCGCGCCGTGGGCTTCCAGCACGGCCCGTACCTCGTCCGTCCACCACGACGCGTGGCGGGGTTCGACGGCCACGCGGGTGCCGGTGGGGAAGCAGCCGAGCGTGGTGTCCAGGGCAGTGGGGTCGGCGCGGAGGGTGGGCGGCAGCTGGAGCAGTACGGGCCCGAGCCGCTCCCCCAGGCCGGCGGCGCGCCGCATCAGCCGGCCGACCGGCTCCTCGGGTTCGCGCAGCCGCTTGATGTGGGTCAGATAGCGGCTGGCCTTGACCGCCATCACGAAGCCGTCGGGCGTGCGGTCGTGCCAGTCGGCGAAGGTGGCCGTCTCGGGCAGGCGGTAGAAGGAGTTGTTGTTCTCGACGGTGGTGAAGTGGCGGGCGTACTCCTCGAGCCACAGCCGCTGCGGCAGGCCGGCGGGGTAGAGGTCACCGCGCCAGTCCTTGTACTGCCATCCCGAGGTCCCGACGAGCAGGGGCATGGCATGATCCTTGCCCGGGGGGACCGGATCCGCCACCAGCGAGGTGCGACGTCGTGGACTGTGTGTTCTGTGCCATCGCGGCGGGCGGGGCGGAAGCCCACCGGGTCTTCGAGGACGAGGCGGCGGTGGCCTTCCTGGACGCCCGGCCGCTCTTCCCCGGGCATGTGCTGGTCGTGCCGAAACGGCATGTCGAGACACTCACCGATCTGCCGGTGGGGGAGGTCGGGCCGTTCTTCACCCGGGTGCAGCGGGTGGCGGAGGCCGTGGAGCGGGGCATGGGCGCCGCCGGGTCGTTCGTCGCGGCCAACAACCGGATCAGCCAGTCGGTGCCGCATTTCCATGTGCATGTCGTGCCGCGCAACCGCAAGGACGGGCTGCGGGGGTTCTTCTGGCCGCGCACGCGCTACGCGTCGCAGGAGGAGGCGGCTCGGGTGGCGGCGCGGGTCCGGGAGGCTTTCGTCTGAGCGCGCCGGGTGCGGTCCGCCACGGTCCGGCAGCACCCTGAAGGGCGCGGGAGGCGTCGCTGTGCGGCCCCGCCGCGTGGGCGCGCCGGGCCTCGGTGGCCGCGGACGACGGACGGCACATCGCGGCATTCAGCGGAACGCTCAGCGGCACCGGACCCGCCATGGACTATCAGGGCAAAGCTGACCATATTGGATATATGGCCAGCGTGAGGTTCCGCGATCGCGTGGACGCCGGGCGGCGGCTCGCCGAGCGGCTTGGGCACCTGCGGGACGGGAACACGGTCGTGCTCGGGCTTCCCCGCGGGGGTGTTCCGGTGGCCTTCGAGGTGGCCAGGGCGCTGGCGGCGCCGCTGGACGTGATCCTGGTCCGCAAGCTCGGCGTGCCCAGCCATGCGGAGCTGGGCTTCGGTGCCATCGGCGAGGACGGCGTGCGGGTCGTCCACGACAGCATCGTCCGGATGGGCCGGGTGGGCGAGGACGACCTCGCGGAGGTGCAGCGCCGCGAGGAGGCCGAACTCGCCCGGCAGGCCGACCGGTTCCGTGCCGGACGGGCGCGGATCCCGCTGGCGGGCCGTACGGCGGTCGTGGTGGACGACGGCGTCGCGACGGGCGCGACCGCGGCGGCGGCCTGCCGGGTGGCGCGGGCCCACGAGGCGGCCCGGGTGGTGCTGGCGGTGCCGGTGTCCCCGCCGGACGCGGCCGAGGAACTACGCGCGGAGGTGGACGAACTGATCTGTCTGTCCACGCCGGCCGTCTTCTTCGCGGTCGGCGAGTGGTATCAGGACTTCTCCCAGACATCGGACGAGGAGGTCGTCGATCTGCTGCGGCGCAGCAGCACGGCGCGGACCGGCCCCGGCAGCGGCCGGGACGACGCCGGAACGTGAATCGCTGGAGGTGTGACTGCCATGGAGACGATCGTCGAGTGCACCATCGATCTGGAATTCCGTGAGGCCGGGCCGCTGACTCAGGCGGCGGCGCGGCTGCGTATGCGCGACGGCACGGATTTCACGGCGCACGGTGTCACCAACCGGAATCCGGACGACCCGGGCCAGCAGCGGGTCGGCGAGGAGGTCGCGGCGGCCCGCGCGCTGTACGGCCTCGCCGAGCAGTTGCTGGAGAAGGCCGGGGTCGACATCGAGGAACTCACCCACGAGCCCGCGCATTTGACGCACTGACCGGATGGGTGATGTGCCGGTCGCGCGGAAGCACGCGTGTGTGCTTCCGCACGACCGGTACGGCCCGAGCCCTCAGTTCACCGGCTCCGGCGACCGCTCGGTGGTCTCCCGTACGCACAGCGGGGTGCGGGTGGGGCCGGTGACGGCCTCGCCGGTCTCCAGGGAGAAGCTCGAGTGGTGCAGGGGGCAGGTGATCCGCAGCCGGGCGGCGTTGACATAGCCGTGGGCGAGGAACCCCTTGCGGTGCGGGCACAGGGAATCGGCTTCGAATTCCCGGTCACCGACGCGGATCCGGATGCGGTTCTCACCGATCTGCTCGACACTGCTCTGCTCGACCGCGACACGGCTTTGCCCGGCACTGCTCTGCTCGATACTTCTCCGCTCGACACTTTCCTGCTCGACCGGGGCCGGTCCTGTCGTGTCCGGCATTCAGCCCACCTTCAGCGCTGAGGCGACGGCTGCCTCGGTGGCACCGCCGATGACGTCGCTGGCGAGCTTGAACCCCGTCCACACCTTGGCCGGGTGCAGGTCGGCCTCGGCGTCGAACTCCCGGATGGCGACCTGGAGTTCCTTGGCGTGGAAGTTGTCGATGTGCAGGTGCTCGGTGTAATAGCGGGCACCCTTCAGGCCGAGCCTGGTGGCGGCGTCGGCGAAGCACTGGAACGCGTAGAGGATGCTGGATTCCAGATAGCACAGCGCGCCCAGGAAATACTCCGGGCGCGGCGCCCGGGCGGCCGCCCAGAAGAAGGTGTTGACGTAGGCGAACGTCTCCTCGTTGGTGCGGTCTAGGTAGTCGCCGACCTCCAGCGACATGTCCAGTTCGGTCATCAGGTCGCGGTAGATGTTGAAGTGCGCCTGGTCGAGGTTCCCGCAGCCGAATTCGTCGACGAGCACCCGGAAGACCGCCATCTTGGCCTTCTTCGGGAGCCGCCAGACGATGGGCAGGAAGGACTCCGACTCGGTCAGGCCGTCCACGGCGAACTGCGCGACGACCTCCTTGAACTGCTCGCGGTCGAGGTCCTCGGCCAGGACGCGTTCGAACTCGGGCGCGTCGGCCTTCTCCGCGTCGAGCAGCGCCTTCATCCGGCGGCTCAGGGCCGCGCGGTCGGCCATCTCCGGGGCGGCCGCCTCGATCTCGCGGGCGCGGCCGACGATCAGCCGCTCCTCCAGCTCGTGCAGTTCGCGCAGTTCATCGGCGGTGGGTATGGAACGGTTCAGTACGAAGAGGCGGCTGCCGGCCGTACGGGTCGTGGTGGTCACGGAAGACTCCCGGCGGATCGCGGATTCACGGATTCGGATGGGCGCCGGCACGGGCGCGCGCGAAGGCGGCGCGCCCGCGCCGGCACGTACGGTCAGCTGACGGGCAGCGCGGTGCCGATGACGCCCCGGCGGACCAGCTCCGCCTTGACGTGCAGATACCAGTCGTCCGTCAGCAGCCGCAGGCGCTCGGACAGCGCGTCGACGCGGGCCTGTGCCTCCTCGCCTCCCCGCGCGAGCGCGGTGGCGCAGACCGCGGGTTCGAGGTTGGCCAGCGGCCCGACGAAGCCCTGTACGCCGGGCGCCCGGGTCAGCAGGTGTTCCCAGCCCTGGAAGACGGGCACTCCCGCGGCGTTGTCCAGCAGCTGCCGGGTGAACTCGGCCGAGCCGCTGGAGTCCTTGACGCCGACGATGCCGGGCAGGTCGCAGACCTTCCGCAGCGCGTCGATGTCGAGCGGCGCCTTGGACTCCACGTGCTCGTGGTAGACGAAGACCGGCAGCGGGCTGCCGTCGAGGATCTCCGCGAAGTGGTCGACGAGGCCGCGGCGTTCACCGTCGGCGCCGGGGAACGGCGGGGGCACGACGACCGCGTCGGCTCCGAGGTCCGCCGCCAGCCGGGCGCGGGCCAGGATGCCGCCGACGTCACCGAGCGCCGCTCCGGCGAGGACGGGGAGGCCGTCCGCGTGCTCGACGGTCAGCCGCACCATGTCGGTCCACTGCCCGGCCGAGAGCGTCCAGCCCTCGCCGGTGCTCAGGGCCGGTACGAGACCGGTGACGTCCCCGCGCAGGGACCGCACCAGCTTCCCGACGCTCGCCGGGCACACCCGGCGCCGCTCGTCGACCGGGGTGACGAGGGGCACGAGCGTGCCGCGCAGGCCCTTCAGCCGCCGGGCCGCCGCGGCTGTGTCAGAGCGCGGCATGGTCGGCCTCCAGGACCAGGGACCGCTCGTAGAGCTCGTCGAGCGCGGCGGGGAAGACACCGCGCTCCGCGGCCGGTTCGGGCTCCCGCACGGAGGGTCCGAGTCCGGTCAGGGCGGTGAGCCGCGGGTTGACGGTGATCAGCCGGCCGCCGGTGGCGACGACCGAGGCGAGCAGCAGCCTGTCGCGCACCCGCAGTCCGGAGGTCTCCGCGGGCAGGGCCGCGGCGGCGGCCAGGTCGGCGTCCGTGTAGGCACGCCGGGTGATCGGCATCAGGGAGTGCAGGACGTCCATGAAGGGGTAGTAGTCGTCCTGCACCTCACGCGGCGCGTGCCACACGAAGTCGTCGCAGCGGCCGACTTCCTCGTAGGTCATCACGACGGGCCGGTCCAGGTGGGACGCGAAGAAGGCCGTGCAGGCGGCCCGTACGGACGGGTCGGTGCTGTGCATCCCCATGAAGAGGGACGCGTCCAGATACAGCTCAGGCGCCATAGCCGTCCACCGCCTCGCGCAGGCGGGTCACCGAGGCGAGGAACTCGCCGGGGTCACGGGCCAGTGCCAGGCGGACGTAGGACTCGCCACGCTCGGGCTCGTTCCAGAAGAAGTAGGTCCCGGGGAGCACGTACACCTCGTGCCGGGCCAGGTGGCGCTGGAGGTCGGTCGCCTTGATGTCCGCGTCCTGGATGCGGAACCAGGCCACGCTGACGTTGACGGCCGGTTCGATGTGCTCCAGGAGGCTGCCGGCGAGGGCCTTCTGCGCGGTCTCCCGGTTGCGGGTGATCACGTCACGGACCGATGCCATGCCGTCCTCGATGGAGTCCTCCACATAGCGGGCGAGGAAGTTGAGGATGAAGGGTGAGACGTCGAGCAGCACACTGGTGTGGATGTTGTAGACGTCCTCGTAGAGGTCGCGGCTGCAGGTGAGCAGGGCGCACTTGGCGTCCTGGAGCGGCCAGGTCTTGCCGGTGTCCTCCAGCGCGATGTAGCGGACGCCGGAGGTGTCGAGCAGCTCGTAGAGGTCGAAGCGGCCGAAGCGGGGGTCGGCGAGGGCGAAGGCCGCGAAGCAGAGGTCGACGATGAAGAGCTTGTCGTGGTCGACGCAGAAGCGGATGACCTCCTCGAAGCCCTTGCGGCCATGGGAGAGCAGGCTGAACCCGGTGGGGTTGTTGGGGTCGACGAGGAAGAGCGCGTCGGTGGTGACGGAGGCGGCGAGCCGCTCGTAGATGCGGTCGGCGTCGTGCAGGGCGTCCTCGGGGACGGGCACGGGGTGCACACCGACGTTGTGCAGCACGTCGGGGAGGTTGTCGAAACACGGCTCGACGAGGCTGACGCTGATGTCGTGGCGTTTGAGATACATACCGGCGACCAGCGTCGATATGGAGGCCGCGTAGGAGAGCATGGTCGACTCGGCGCGGACGCTGTTCTGACCGTGCAGCCGGAAGAAGACCTCCTTGAAGCGGTCCTCCAGTTCGGCCTGTTTGGTCGTCTCGGCCTCGTACCACAGGGCGGGCAGAGCGGCGACGATCTCCTGCTGGCCGGGGGACTGCTGCTGGTGCGTGTGGGCGTCGGCGAGGTTGAAACGGGTCTTGAGTGCCTCGATCTCGTGCTGGGTGAGGTCGAGAAGCTGCTCGGTCACGGGTTCTCCTTCGCAGGCTGCGGCAAGTGAGCAACAGACAGGTGCCGGGGGGCCGGTGGGCCCCGCGGTACGGCACGCCGGGGACGTCCGGGCAGCTGGCGCACGGGCGTTCGCGACGGCCGGGTGGGATACGGGCCAGGGATTCCGCTGACATGGCGGGACGGGATCGCACTGGACCGGGAAACGCGTCGACCGCGTGGATGGCGCCGGACCCGCATCCGGCCTTGCCGGAGGTCAGGTTCCCGTCTGCGAAGTGGCTTGAAGCACCCGCGAATTGACCCCCGTCGTAACGTACGTTAACCGACGATCGATCATCGCTCAAGGCTGTTCGGGAGAACCACGTCGATGACCGCGGAGCCGCTCCGTCACACAGGCCCCACCGCGCGGCCGACCCGCGCCCCGCTCAGCGACCAGGTCCGGCGGACCCTGCTCGGCCATCTCTCGCGGGGGCGGTGGCAGCCCGGCGACCGGATCGTCGACGCCGGGTGGCGAGGGAGCTGGGGGTGAGCCAGACGCCCGTACGGGATGCGCTGCGGGATCTCCAGGCGATGCAGCTGGTCGAATTATCGCCAAATAAAGGCACTTGGAGTCCGGGAACTCACCCCGCGGCGGCTCGGCGAGGTACATCCGGTGCGCGGCGGCGCCCTGGAGCGGCTGGCCGCCGAGCTCGCGCTCCCCCGCCTCGCGGACCGCGCCGCCGTCACGGAGGAGCACACGGCCCGGACGCACACCGCGGCCGAGGCCGGGGACGTCGACGGGCAGGTCCGCCACGGCGTCGCTTTTCACCGGGAGATCGTCGAAGCGGCCGGGAATTCCGTACTGTTGCCCAACCGGGAGTCGCTGACCGTCGAGTTGTGGACGCGGCTCTCCCTCACCCGGCCGCGCACCGAGCCGCACACCAACGCCTCGCACCACGAGCCCCTCGTCGAGGCGTTCCGGCGGCAGGATCCGCAGGCCGGGCGCCTGCTGCAACCGCACATCCTGGGCTACGCCCTTGAACCGATCGGAGCATCATGACCACCACAACCGCACCCCAGGACGAGGTCCGCCCCGGGGTCATCACCGTCTTCTCCGACATCTGGTGCTCGTTCGCGCACGTGGCCATGCACCGGCTGCACACCACCCGCGAGCGGCTCGGCCTGGAGGACCGCGTCCGGCTGGACCACCGCGCCTTCCCGCTGGAGATGTTCAACAACGGTCCGAGCCCCCGGCCCGGCACGGACTCGGAGGTGGGCGGTGTGGCCCACATCGAGCCCGAGGCGGGCTGGCAGCTGTGGCGCGCGCCCGACTGGAAGTTCCCCTCCACCTCGCTGCCGGCCCTGGAGGCGGTGCAGCTCGCGAAGGAGCAGAGCCTGGAGGCGTCCGAACGGCTGGATCTGGCGTTGCGCCGCGCCTTCTGGGCGGAGAGCCGGTCGATCGGGGCGTACGCGGTGGTGCTGGCCGTCGCCGAGGAGACGGAAGGTGTCGATCCGCGGCCCATCGCCGAGGGGCTGGCCGAGGGCCGCGCCCGCGCGGTCGTCGCGCGCGACTTCCTCTGCGCGAAGGAACACGGCGTCAAGTGCAGCCCGCACTTCTATCTCCCGGATGGATCAGATCACGCCAATCCCGGGGTCGCGGCACGCTGGCACGGCGCGTACGGAACGGGCTTTCCCGAGGTAACGGCCAATGACCGGGGCGTTTACGAGGCGCTGCTGGAGCGGGCGGCCGACTGACCCACAGGTCAGAACGGCCCGGGCGGGCCTGCGGGGAAAAATGATCGATCATCGTTCATTACCGGTGGGTAGATGTTGACTACAGCAACTTGCCGCTCCTAGCGTGAGTCGGACGGAAACGTGGTTCCGCTACACGGAATCAAAGGTTCTAACGGGGCTCACCGGCGGGCCCCGGCGGCCGGTCCACCCGCATGCCTGGTCGCGCGTCACCATCGCCGGGGGTACCACGGCAGCAGCGCGCGGCGCCCCCGGTCCCCACCCGGGATCGTGAAAGAGGATCACCCGTGTCCCAGCTCGACCAACTGCCCGACAAGGACCCGTCAGAGGTCGCCGAGTGGCGCGAGTCCCTGGACTCCGCCACCCGGTTCGGGGGAGCCAACCGGACGGCGTACCTGCTGCGCCGTATGGCCGAACACGCCGAGCGGACCGGGCTGGACCTCCCCCCGCTCCTGGAGACCCCTTATCTCAACACCATTCCGACCTCCGCCGAGCCCGCCTACCCGGGCGACGAGGAGCTGGAGGCCCGGATCACCGCGTGGAACCGCTGGAACGCGGCCGCCATGGTCACCCGTGGCAATCAGCGCGCGGGCCTCGGCGGCCACATGGCGACCTTCGCCTCGGCGGCCTGGCTCTACGAGACCGGCTTCCAGCACTTCTTCCGCGGCAAGGAGACGGACAGCTCCGGCGACCAGCTCTACATCCAGGGCCACGCCTCCCCCGGAATCTACGCGCGCGCCTTCCTGGAAGGGCGCCTGACGGAGGATCAGCTCGACCGTTTCCGGCAGGAGGCCGGCGGCGACGGGCTGCCCTCCTATCCGCACCCGCGCCGGCTGCCCTGGCTGTGGGAGTTCCCCACCGTCTCCATGGGCCTGGGCCCGCTCTCCGCCATCTACCAGGCGCGGTTCAACCGCTATCTGGAGCACCGCGGCATCAAGGACACCTCCCGGTCGCACGTCTGGGCCTTCCTCGGCGACGGCGAGATGGACGAGCCGGAGTCGACCGCCGCCCTCGCCCTCGCGGGCCGCGAACGGCTGGACAACCTCACCTTCGTCATCAACTGCAACCTCCAGCGCCTCGACGGCCCGGTCCGCCCCAACTTCAAGATCGTGCAGGAGCTGGAGGCCCAGTTCCGCGCCGCCGGGTGGAACGTCGTCAAGTCGCTGTGGGGCACCGCCTGGGACAAGCTCTTCGCGAAGGACACCGAGGGCGCACTGCTCAACCGCCTGCGCGAGGTCCCGGACGCCCAGTTCCAGACGTACGCCACGGTGGATCCGGCCTATCTGCGCGAGCACTTCTTCGGCGCCGAGGGCCCAGGCTCCCCCCTGCACACGATCGGCGCGGGCCTCGCGGACGCCGAGCTCCTGGAGCTCTTCCGCACCTCCCGCGCCGGTCACGAGCCGCGCAAGGTGTACGCCGCCTACCGCGCCGCCGTCGAGCACCGGGGCGCGCCGACCGTCATCCTCGTGCAGACTGTCAAGGGCTACACCCTGGGCCCGGGCTTCGAGTCGCGCAACGCCAACCACCAGATGAAGAAGCTCACGGGGAAGGAGTTCCGGGCGATGCGGGATCTGCTCGGCCTCCCCATCCCCGACAGCGCGCTGGACGGCGAGCTGGTGCCGTACGCCCACCCCGGCGAGAACTCCCCCGAGGTGCGCTATCTGCGCGAGCGCCGCGCGGCGCTCGGCGGCCCGGCCCCGGCCCGCAAGGTCGTCGCCAAGCCGCTGCCCGAGCCCTCCGCGAAGCCCTTCGAGGCCCTCCACAAGGGCTCGGGCCGCCAGGAGATCGCCACCACCATGGCGTTCGTCCGACTGGTCAAGGACCTCATGCGGGACAAGGAGACCGGCCCGCGCTGGGTGCCCGTCGTACCCGACGAGGCCCGCACCTTCGGCATGGAGTCGCTCTTTCCCTCGGCCGGCCTCTACTCCCCGGCCGGCCAGACCTACGACCCCGTCGACCGCGACCAGCTCCTCTACTACAAGGAGTCCAAGGACGGTCAGATCCTCAACGAGGGCATCACCGAGGCGGGTTCGCTGGCCGACTTCACGGCGGCCGCCACGTCGTACGCCACGCACGGCGAGCCGATGATCCCGTTCTACATCTTCTACTCGATGTTCGGCTGGCAGCGGACGGCCGATCAGTTCTGGGCGCTGGCCGACCAGTTGGGCCGCGGCTTCGTCATCGGCGCCACCGCCGGGCGCACGACGATGACGGGCGAGGGCCTCCAGCACGCCGACGGCCACTCGCACCTGATCGCCTCGACCAACCCGGCGGCGGTCTCCTACGACCCGGCGTTCGCGTACGAGATCGCGGTCATCGTCCGGGAGGGCCTGCGGCGGATGTACGGCCCCGAGGCCGAGAACGTCTTCTACTACCTGACGGTCTACAACGAGACCAAGGTCCAGCCGGCCATGCCCGAGGGCGTGGAGGAGGGCATCCTCAAGGGTCTCTACCGCTTCAAGGAGGCCGCCGGGGCGTCGGCCGAGGCACCGCGCCTGACGCTGCTGGCCTCCGGCACGGCCGTCCACTGGGCCCTGGACGCCCAGCGGCTGCTGGCCGACGACTGGGGGGTGGCCGCCGACGTGTGGTCCGCCCCCTCCTGGACCGAGCTGCGCCGCGACGCCCTGTCCTGTGACGCGGCGCGGCTCAAGGGCGAGGACCGGGTCCCGTACGTGACCCAGGCGCTGCACGGCGCGCCGGGTCCGGTCCTCGCCGTCAGCGACTGGATGCGGGCGGTCCCCGACCAGATCGCCCCCTGGGTCGAGCAGGACTGGACGTCCATCGGCACGGACGGCTTCGGCCTCTCCGACACCCGCGAGGCGGCCCGCCGCCACTTCGGTGTGGACCCGCAGTCGGTGGCCCTCGCGGCGCTCGCCGCGCTGGCCCGCCGGGGCGAGGTCAAGGCGGAGACGGTCCGGGAGGCCGCGCGCCGGTACGGCCTGGAGGGCTGACCCGCACGCTGTGGCACAGGCCCCGCCCGGTGACCGACCGGGCGGGGCCTGGCGCATGCGCGCGGGACGTCACGGCTCCTTCGCCGGCCAGAAGTCCGGCTCCGCGGGCGACGGGCAGCGGCGGATGGAGGGCGTGCGGGACAGCCGACCGCGCACGTACGGCCCGCGGGGGAAGCGGTCCGCGGCCGGCAAGGCGGGCAACCCCTGTACCGAGTCCGGCGGGCTCTCCCGCGTCCCGGACACGCTCGGGAACCGCGCGGGAACCCACGGCGCCCCGCGGGCCGTTCTTCCAGCGCTTTCCACGAACGACGAGGACACAGGTGCGGCGATGACCCAGTTGACGCCCGGCGGCAACACCCCGCTCCCCCACGGCCCGGTGTCCCTCCGGGTTTCCGGGCCCTTCGACCTCTCCGCCCTCATCACCGACGACACCGGGAAGGTCACGGGGGACGGCGACTTCGTCTTCTACAACCAGCCCTCCGCCCCGGGGGCCCGGCTGCACGACGGCGGCCTCACCGTGGATCCCGCGCGGCTGCGGGCGGGAGCGAGCCGGGTCACGCTCGTCGTCAGTCCGGCGACGCCCGGCACCCCGCTCGGCCGGCTGCCCACGCCCGCCCTGTCCGTGACGGCCGGCGGCCGGGGCGTGCTCGCGTGCTTCACGCCGCCACGCCCCACGCGCGAGACCGTCCTGCTGCTCGCGGAGATCTACCGCCGCGGAGGTGAGTGGAAGCTGCGCGCGCTCGGTCAGGGGTACGCGGACGGGCTGGCCGGGATCGCCCGCGACTTCGGTGTCGACGTGCTGGACGAGAACGCGGAGGAGGCCGACCCCGATCCCCTTGCCGCACTGGTCAATTCGGGGCGGGCGCGCAGCGGAGCACCGCCGGTGACCGTGGACCCGAGGCTCACGGCCGCCGCGCGGAGCCACGCGGCGGCGATGGCGGCCCAGGGGCACCTCGGCGCCGAGGGAGCCGACGGCGTCTTTGTCTTCCAGCGCGTCACCGGCAACGGCTACGCCTATCTGGGCATGGCCGAGCAACTGGTCTCCGGGCCCCGTACGCCCGCGGAGTTCCTGGATTACTGCCTGGGCGAGGCGGAGGCCGGGCGTCCGCTCCAGGATCCCGCCTTCACGGCCGTGGGCCTCGCCCACGCCGTGGACTCCCGCTCGGGCACCACGTATTGGACGGCTCTATGGGCGAGCCCGTTCAGCTCGGCGGGCCTGGCGCGGACCGCTGCCGAGGTCGTCGCGCTCACCAACGCCGAGCGGGCCTCGGCGGGTCTGCCGCCGCTGGCCGACGACCGGCGCCTCGGCGCGGCGGCGCAGGCGCACTCCGCGGACATGGCCGCGCGCGACTTCTACGCGCACATCTCGCCCGAGGGGAGCCGCCCTTGGGACCGGGCCGCCGCGGCGGGGTGCGCCCACCGGGGCATCGGCGAGAACATCGCGTGCGGCCAGCGCTCCCCCGCCGAGGTCGTCCGGGGCTGGATGGACAGTCCGGGGCACCGGGCCAATATCCTCGATCCGGGCTTCACCCACATCGGCGTCGGGTTTGCCGGCGGCGGCCGGGCGGGTACCTACTGGACGCAGCTGTTCGGCCTGTCAGGGTGAATCGGCCCCCAACTCCCGCGATCGGCACAGGAGTCCGAAGGTGCCGGAATTTCCGCTACAGAATCGTTCTTTCACAGCTACTTGATCGTTCTACCACCGAGTAATCCCGCCCATCCGCGACGTTTTGCCGGAGCGCACGGGCGCGCACCTTTTCCGTTCCCCTAAATCTTTCGACACAGCTTCACCAACGGTTGGCGATCTGCTACGTTGGGTACGCTCGAGATACCTCAGGGGGGCGCCGTGCGGAGAAAAGAATTCGCTGTTGGCGTGCGCAGCCTGATTGATCCGGCAGGCCGCTCCTTACCGGCACGTTCGGCACCCCGCGTGGCGCGACCGCGATCCTTCGACAAAGGCGCCGGGGCTCTCATATCCGCGTTGCGGCAAGAAGAGAGCCGACGGATGGCCGGGCCGGCGGGCCCGCAGGAAGAGCTGGCCAGACACCCGGAATTGACCAGGCTGCGCATCGCGGCGGTGACGGGGAGCTTTCTATCCGCGGTGGGGACCCTGGCTTTCTGCACGCTCGCCTACGCGAGCCACGCGGAATGGCCGCTGATAGGGGTCTGGGCGATGTCGGCGGGGGCCACCCTGGCCATCCTGGTCTTCTTCACCGCGCTGCGCCGGGCGCTGGCCAAGCAGCGGGAGCACGAACTCCAGGTCTTCCGCTCGATGTTCTGCTCCACCCTGCGCGGCATGGCCGAGGAGCAGGTGCTCAACCTCGAGGCGAAACAACTGCTGCGGCGCAGCCAGGACGACCCGGAGCTGGCGAACGCCATCCTCGCGGGCATCGTCCGCGAGTACACCGACGCCGAGCAGTCAGCCGAAAAGCACACGGAATTGGGCCGGCATCATAAAATCGCCGTCCTGGTGGGCAAAGTGACGAACCCGGCCAACCAGGACCATCTGATCGCCCGTACACTTCGGCGGCTGGCCTCGGACGTGGACGTGGACGTGAGCGAGGCGCGTTGATGACGGACAACGGGGGAAATAACGGCGGTTCGACGATCGCTGTCGACCAGTTGATGGAACTGGTGAAGAATCTCGAACATGTGAAATCCAGAAATTTGCGGCGTGCCATGCGGTCCATCAATATGGAGGCCCGCAATCAGCGCCTCGACGTCATCCTGGGAAATGCCACGACGGCGCTGGGGCAATGTCTTTCCGGCGCTCTGGTCGTCGCCTATCTCTGGGTGGGGTATCAGATGGTGCAGCGGGGCGACGCGGGTTACTGCGTGCTGCTGTGCGGAATGCCCGTCACCTCCGTCGCCTCCATCTTCGCCCTGAAGAAGGTGCCGGCCACCCAGGCCATGGGCCAGCTCTCGCGTCAGGTCACCAAGCTGCTGCGCCGTGCCTCCTCCCCCACCGAGGGCTCCCAGGACGGCGCCGCGCCGAACGAGCTGGACGGCGACGGCCAGGGCACCTCCTGAACCACACCCCGCACAGGCCGGCCGCGCGGGGCCGGACCACCTGACACCGGCACGCCCAGCACGCGTAGCCACGCCGCGATCCGGGCCCGGCCCGGGCGGTCACGCTGCCGCCCCGGGCGGGCGGCGCCGCGCCCGGTCCCGGGTCCCGGCACCCGACTCCCACTCCCGGATGGAGAAGTGATGGCCGATCCCGACACCCCCGGTCCGGCGGACCGTACGCACCACGCGCTCGTCACCGATCTGGAGACCCTCATCGAGGACATCGCCCGCGCCGCCGCGCGCCACGGCTGGACCGCCGTGGCCGAGGCCGCCGCCGCGCTGCCGGGCCGGGACGACCGGACGGTCCTGCTGTGCGCCTCGCCCAAGGCCGACGGCACGGCCCTCGCCGCCCAGCTGCGCGCCCGGATACCGGAGTCGGCGCCACGCACGCTCCCGCTGGAGGCGTTGCACACGGATCCCGCGGCGGCGCTGCGCGCGGACCGCGTCGTCCTCGCGCTGGGCTGCGCCGAGTTGCTCAGCCCCGTGGCGGCCGCGGCGGCCGCCGCCCTGGCGGCCCGCCCGCCGGGCACCGTCCTGGTCGTCCTCACGGGAGCCGACACGCTGTCCGGGGACGACGACCTCGCCCTGGTGGCCCGGCGGATGCGGCGCGTCCTGCACGCCGGTCCCGAGGAGTGGACCGGCCGGAGCCCGGCGGAGCTTGGCTGCCTGCTGTGGAGCGCCGAGGATCCCGCGGACCTCCCCGAACCGCTGCGCGGCCTGCTCGTCCGCGACGCGGTGGCGCTGGAGGAGCGGTTGCGCGCAAGGGTGCCGGTCCCGCCCCAACTGCTCCACGACCGCGCCGTCCACCTGCTCGACCTCGCCGCCGGGCTGCTCGCCGGGCCCGCACGTGGCGGGGATCCGCGCCCGCGGCCCGCCGACGGCGCCGCCGAGGCCCGTACGGCGCTGGAGAACGGGCGCCAGAAGGTGCTCCACGCCGTGGACGCCGAAACAGCGGCGGCGGAGCGGGAGATCGTGGCGTCGCTGCGGGTCGCGGAGGGGGATCTGCTGCGACGGCTGGACGGGTTCCTGGAGCGGCACCGCCAGGAGATGTCCGAGCCGGGGCGGGCGCGGAGCCTCGTCGCCGGATATCTCGACCGCGGCACCGGAGGCTGGGCCGCCGCCGCGGCACCGGGGCTGCGGGCCCGGGCCGCCCGGATCGACCGCGTGACCGCGGAGGCGTTCCAGGAACTGGAGCAGGCGCTCGCCCGGCGGGGCGTGGAGGGCATCACGGTCGGCGCCCCGCCGTCGGTGTCCCTCGACGGCGCCGTGCACGGCCCGGCCCCCGCGCCGGGCAGCAGGCCGCGGGGCGGGAAGCCGTCCGGGGTGCCCACGGGGATGGTGGTGGGCGGCGCGCTCGGCGCGGCGGCCGGGGCCGTCCTCACGAGCGGACTGGGCACCCTCCTCGGCGCCGGGGTGGGGGCGGCGGCCGGTGGCGTGCTCCACCATCGCCAGACCGGGTTGCAGATCGGCCGCGCCGCCGCGTACGGCCGGGTGGCCGTGCGGGAGCGCTTCAGCGCGCTCGTGGCCGGTGTCCCGGCGGCGGTGCGCCGCGAGACGGGATCCCTACGGCGTTCGGTGGAGCGGGAGCTGGACCGGATCGGCAGGGACCTGGAGATCGCGCTCCTGGCGGCGCACGCCGGCCTGCGCCCCGCTCGCCGCGCCGCCGGGACGGCCGGCGTGGTCGGCGGCCTGCGGCAGCGGCTCGCCGCGCTGGAGCGGATGGCGGTCGGCGGCTGACGGCGGATCACCCGCGGCGGGGCGGGGGCGCAGGGCGGGCCGGCCGTTCCAGGGACGGCTCAACTTGACCTGTACACGCCCCACCCCCGGTGGTGGCATGGGCGTCCCCGAGCGGGGTCCGTGCAGCAGTGGGAGGTCTCCATGTTCAAACCATCGGCCATCAGACCAATGGTGATCGGCGGGGCGGCGGTGGCACTCGTGGCCGCGTCGTTCACCCCGTCGTCGGCCGCCGAGCGGGTGCCCCCGCCCGACAGGGTCGTGATCGACGTGGTGACGGTCAACGGATCGGGTTGCCCCGCCGGTACGGCCGCCGTCGCGGTCGCGTCCGACAACACCGCCTTCACCGTCTCGTACAGCAACTACCTCGCCCAGGTCGGTGTCGGCTCCAGACCGACGGACGGCCGCAAGAACTGTCAGCTCGGCCTCAACATCCACGTCCCCCAGGGCTTCACCTACGCGATCGCCGAGGCCGACTACCGCGGCTTCGCCCACCTGGAACCGGGCGCCATCGGGCTGGAGAAGGCCAGCTACTACTTCCAGGGCATGTCGAACACGACCGCCGTGAGCCACCGATTCGCCGGCCCCGCCGACGACGACTGGCAGACCACCGACGTCACGGACTCCAGCTCCCTCGTCTACGCCCCGTGCGGCGCCTCGCGGATCCTCAACGTCAACACCGAACTGCGGGTGGGCGCCGGGACGTCGGACCCGTCGACGACCACCAGCTACATGGCGATGGACTCCACCGACGGCAGCGTCAACACCCTCTACCACTTCGCCTGGAAGCAATGCCCCTGACCGCACGCCCCGGCTCATGAGGTGATTCCGGTCCGGGCCGGCGGAGACACGTCTGCCGTCGGCCCGGTGCCGGGTGTGCGGCGCGTTTCCGCTCGGCTCCAGGGCACTCCCAAGGCAAGGGAAGGGGTCTTCCGTGATCAGACCGGTGATCATGTGTGGTGCGGCCGTGGCACTGCTCGCCACGTCGTTCTCGCCGCGCGCGGCGGCGCTGGACGGAGTGCCTCCGCCGGACAAGATCGTGATCGACGTGGTGTCCGTCAACGGCACGGGCTGTCCGGCCAATACGGCCAACGTCGCGGTCTCACCGGACAACACCGCCTTCACCGTTTCCTACAGCAACTACGTCGCCCAGGCCGGAGTCGGCGCCAAGCCGACGGACGGCCGCAAGAACTGCCAGCTCGGCCTCAACGTCCACGTCCCCCAGGGCTTCACCTACGCCGTCGCCCAGGCCGACTACCGCGGCTACGCCCGCCTGGAACCCGGCGCGACCGGCCTGGAGCGGGCCAACTACTACTTCCAGGGCATGTCGCAGACGGCGTTCATGAACCATCCTTTCTCCGGTCCGCTCAATGACGACTGGCAGACCTCGGACACCACCGACCTCGACGCCCTCGTCTACGCGCCTTGCGGAGCCATGCGGTATTTCAACATCAACACCGAGCTGCGCGTGGACGCCGGAACCTCCGACCCCACCAGGACGACCAGCCTCATGGCGATGGACTCGACGGACGGAAACATCAACACGCTCTACCACTTCGCCTGGAAGAAGTGCCCGTAGGCAGGCCACTTGGCCGCGGATACACCGGAGTTGCCATTCAGACCAAAGGCCGGTGCGACGGCGCACAGCCGCCCCGGCCGCCGGTCATTCCCGTGGCATTTTCCGCCGCCTCCCTCCCCCCGTGGACCCGGTCGACGTACTCGCGCGAGCAGTCGGCGCACAGGAGAAAACCGGCCACGGGGGTGCCGGGTGACGATGCCCCTCAGCGCGTCACGCCGACCGTGCGGGCCCTGGCCCCGGTCGGTTCCTTGCGCACGAAGGCGCGGCGCCTGGCGTGGTAGGGCGCGGCCCGGTCGTAGAGGACGGCGCGCATCCGGGCCAGTTCCTCCTCCCGGTAGGCGGCCAGTGGCTTTCGCGCCTCGTCCTGCTCGCGTCCGGCCTTCTTCGCCGCGATCCGGGCCTGGGCCGCGGGCGTTGCGGCCAGGTGCGCGGCCAGTGCGGCCACCTTCTTGCCGAACTCCCCGGGGGACGCGTCGACGACGCGGTCCGCCAGCCCGATCCGTTCCGCGGCCACCGCGCTGACGGGCAGGGCGTCGTCCATGAGCCGCTCGGCCGTACCGGCGCCGACGCGGCGCGGCAGGGAGTACGTCCAGAACTCGGAGCCGTAGAGCCCCATCAGCCGGTAGTGCGGGTTGAGCACGGCACCGGCCCGGCACCAGACCTCGTCCGCGGCCAGGGCCAGCATCACCCCGCCCGCCGCGGCGTTGCCGCCCAGTGCGGCGACCACCAGCCGGTCGGTGGTGGTCAGCACGGCGTGGACCAGGTCGTCCATGGCGTTGATGTTGGCCCAGGACTCCTCCGCCGGGTCCGCGGCCGCCTCGATGACATTCAGGTGGATCCCGTTGGAGAAGAGGTCCCGGCCGCCGCCGAGGACCAGCACGGAGACCGGGCGGGAGCGCGCGTAGCGATAGGCGGCGAGCAGCCGGCGGCACTGCGTCGTGCTCATCGCGCCGCCGGGGAAGGAGAACCGCAGGAAGCCGACCGTTCCCTCCTCGCGGTAGCGGATGTCGGTCCAGGTGCGGCGGTCGTCCCCCAGGTCGAGCGGGGCCGTCGCCTCCGGCAGGCGCGGCAGCCGGTGCCCCAGTGCCAGCGTCGCGGGCAGCTTGAACCCCGGCGGCTCGTCCGGTCCGCGGCGCTGCCGCAGCCGCGGGATCCACACCGCGCCGTCGGCGGTCGCCCGGCAGACGGCGCCCGCCCGGGTGGCCAGCAGCTCGCCCGGGCGGCCGGTCAGCCTGTCCTCGAAGTGGCCGCCGTGGAGGTACCACTCCTCGCCGAGCAGGGTGTCCAGCACGCCCGGGCTCGAGTCCGCGGCGCGCAGCTTGCGCAGCACGGTCTCGGTGGGGTCACCCTCCCAGTCGATGCGCCGCAGCTCCTGCCGGAAGTACGGGCGCGCGGGCTCCGCGTTCTCCTGCGGGACGGGTCCGTACGTTCCGGTGGCGAAGCGCTCGACGGCCAGCAGGACGGCTTCGAGTGCGGCGTCGGCGATCTCGTTGCGGCAGAGATCGCTCTTGGCCACCGGCGGGACCGGGCAGGTGACCGACGCCCAGACGCCACAGGCGCCCGGCTCCGCGCCGGCCTGGAAGACCGTGACGCCCCACTCCCGCACCCCCTCGTGCACCGCCCAGTCCAGGGAGGACGGGCCGCGGTCGCCGACCGGGCCGGGGTGCACCACGAGGCAGGGGTACGCGGACCGCACCTCGCGCGGGATCTCCGCCGTGAGCGCCGGCGCGAGGATCAGCTCCGGGCGGTGCCGCCCCACGATCCCGCTCACCTCCGCCCGGTGCGCCACCTGCTCCGCCACGACCGCGTGCCCGTGGTCCCCCAGCTCGGCGTAGACGCGCTGGGTGAGGCCGCTGAACGCGTCGGCGAGCAGCAGGATGTTCATGACGACCTCCGGACGGGTCACGCGTCGGGCGGAAGCGGCGGGCGTCCTGGCCGGCGGGCCCGCCATCGGTGATCCTTGCGCCCGCTCGCCCCGCCACCATCGAGACATGTCCGGAACGCTCCGTTATGTCACCCACACGCCCGAGCCCGCCCCGTGCGGCTCCCCGCCCGCACGCCGGTGCTCGCGATCGCGGCGCCGCTCGGCATACTGAGGGGGTGAGTTCCCTCGCCCCCTCGCCCCCGCCGTCCGGGTCGCCGGACACGCTGCCCGTCCAGGACGCCGCGGCCTATCTGGCCGGCTGGTGGACGGTCGACCGCACGCTCGTCGATCTGCGGACCGGCTCCTGCGGGGTGTTCCGCGGCACGGCCGAGTTCCGGTGGCTCGACGACGCGTCCCTGCTGCACGTCGAGGACGGCGAGCTGAGCTGGAACGGCACGGTCAACCGCGCGGGCCGGACACTCAAGCTGTTCCCCCGGGCCGACGGCACCGCCGAAGTGGCCTTCGCCGACGGGCGGTTCTTCCACGAACTGGACCTGCGCGGCGGGTCCTGGACCACCCGCCACCCGTGCGGCCAGGATCTCTACGACGGAACCTTCACCGTCGTCTCGCCCGGCGAATGGCACGTGCGCTGGCACACCGCCGGACCGGCCAAGGACCAGCTCCTGCGCTCGGTCTACCGGCGGCAGGAGCGGTAGCGGGCGGCCGGGACCCGGCCGACGGCGGAGCCGGGTCCCGGCCGTGGGCCTATTCGGTGATCCGGACGGCGCCGGACGGACAGAGGCCGCCGGCCTGCCGCGCGGCGGGCTGCTGGTCGGCGCCGGGGTCGGCGTCCAGCACCGTGACGAGGCCGTCGTCATCCTGGTCGAAGACGCCGGGCGCGGTCAGCGCGCACAGGCCGGCACCGATGCAGACACTGCGGTCGGCGGTCACCCGCACGGTCGCTCCTCTCGCCGCGGTCACCAGGTGACCGGGAGTTCGTTGACACCCTGGATCGTCGTGCCCGGCCGCAGCACCAGCCGGTCGGCCGGGACGGCCAGGCGCAGCGTCGGGATGCGGTCGAAGAGCGCCGTGATGATCACTTCGAGCTCCAGGCGGGCCAGGTTCTGGCCGAGGCACTGGTGCACTCCGTAGCCGAAGGCGATGTGGTGGCGGGCGGAGCGGCGTACGTCGAAGGTGTCCGGGTCCGCAAAGACCGAACCGTCGCGGTTGGCGATGGAGTTGGCGACCAGCACGCCCTCACCGGCCCGGATGACCTGCCCGTCGATCTCGATGTCGGCCGTCGCGACGCGGGCGCCCGCGAGGTCGGCGATGGCGAGGTAGCGCAGCAGTTCCTCGACCGCGCCGGGAGCGAGCCCGGGGTCGGCGCGCAGGGCGGCGAGCTGGTCCGGGTGCTCCAGCAGGGTGATCACGCCGAGCGAGGTCATGGAGGCGGTGGTCTCGTGGCCGGCGACGAGCAACAGCATCGCGTTGACGACCAGTTCCTCGCGGTCGATCTCCCCGGCGGCCAGCTGTCCGGAGACGAGGCTGCCGAGCAGGCCGGGGCCGGGCCGCGCCTGCAACCGGGAGACCAGTCCGTCCAGATAGCCCTTCAGTTCCTCGCGCGCGGCGATGGTGTCCGACGGGTCCGACGCCTGCACCAGCCGCCTGCTGGCGTCCTGGAAGAAGTCGTGGTCGGCGTAGGGCACGCCGAGCAGCCGGCAGATCACCATGGAGGGCACCGGCAGCGCGAAGGTGCTGACCAGGTCGGCGGGCGGGCCCGCGGCCAGCAGTTCGTCGATGAAGCCGTGCACGATCCGCTCGATCTCCGCGCGCATGCCCTTGATGCGCTTCACGGTGAACTCGCTGATCGTCATCCGCCGCACGGAGCCGTGCTCCGGCGGGTCCAGGCCGATGAAGGCCGGGCGGCTGTCCCGGAACGTCGCGATGCGCGGCGTGGCGGCGGGGAAGCCGGGGTGGGTGCGGTCGGAGGACAGCCGGGGGTCGGCCAGCAGTTTTCGCGCGGCCTCGTGCTTGGTCACCAGCCACGCCCGGCGGCCGTCGTAGAGGGTCACCCTGCGCAGCGGGCCGGGCTCGTCCCGCCAGCTGGTGTAGGAGTCGGGCAGGTGGTACGGACAGGTGCGGTCGTCGGGAAAGGCGGGGGCGTCCTCGGTCTTGAGCTTCGCGGCAGTCTCGGTCATCGATCCCCTCGAGCTCTCTGACGGTTAAAGAACGGTCAGTTCTCTAATTGGAGGCTAAGGTGTCCCCACGAGGAAGGCAACGACTCTCGACGAGCTTTCAGGAGCCCACGCTGTCACCGAACGCCGGCCAAGCCCTCGAACCGGCCGCCGACCACCGCAAAGGCCCTCGTCGGCGGGGCGCGGAACTGGAAAAGGCCATTCTGACGGCGGTCCTGGAGGAACTCGGCGAGGTGGGGTACGCCGCGCTGACCATGGACCGGGTGGCCTCCCGCGCCCGCACCAGCAAGGCCGCCCTCTACCGCCGCTGGGCCGGCCGGGCCGAACTGGTCCTGGACGCCTGCAGACTCCGCACCCTCGCCGACCTCGAACTCCCCGACACCGGCGCGCTGCGCACGGATGTGATCGGCCTGCTGCGGCAGATGGCAGCGCAGATGGCCAGCCCCTTCGGCGGCATCCTGCGCGGCCTGCTCTCCGAGATGACGAGCGACCCCGAATTCGCCCGCCTCATCCGCGAGCAGGTCCACAACGGCGGCCCGGTCACGACCCGCGTCATCCTGGCGCGGGCCGTGGCGCGCGGCGAGGTCGAGCCCTGGATCCTGGACTCCCGGCGGGCCACGGTCGCGACGGATCTGCTGCGCAACGAGTTCCTGCTGTTCGGCGCGCCCATCGACGACCGGATCATCATGGAGATCGTCGACGACGTGTATCTGCCGCTGATCCTGAGCCCGGCCCCGGGAGCGGCGGGCGGCGCCGCCCGCGACGCCGAGTAGGCCGATCCGCCTCAGCGGTGGGCCAGTTGCTCCCGCTTGCGGTCGTGGAGGGTGTGGTCCACGCACACCGCGAGGATGATCATCAGTATTTCGTCCTCGGGGTCCAGCACATCGACCGCGTAGGCGTCCCGCATGCTGAACCAGCGCCGGGAGACGTGCGCGAGCGTGGTGCCCTCGTGCTGGATGTCGAACTCCCGGTCCCAGAAGCTGCCGACGATCCGCAGCCGCCGCCCGTCGTGCAGCGTCACCTTGAAGCGGTCCCCGAACAGGCTGAACGCCCGCTTGCTGATCCGCGCGTCCAGCCAGCCGTCCCGCTTGACCAGGATCGTGTGGTGAAGGGTGAACGCCTTCTTGACGATGCTGGCCGCCTCCCTGCCCTGGGTGTCCACGAAGGTGAAGGTGGTGCGCAGCCGGAACAGCTTCCTGTTGACCTTGTAGATCTTCTCGCGGTGTTCGGTCTCGATCCAGGCTTCTTCATGAAAGGCCAGCACGCGATCGCGTACCAGGTAGCGCATGGAAACCCCCGTCCACGTCATGTCCGCCAGGCCGTTGGCGCGGTGCCGCCACAGAGCGTAGTGATCGGTGCCGCCGGTCGGCCAGCCGACCCTTCGCGCCGAGACAGGGATGAGACCTTGGCGGGCCCCGCCCACCGGTCACGCCCACCGGTCATGCTCCGGCGAGCAGCCTCTCCTCGTCCGCCGCGGACAGGCCGCATCTCAGCGGGGGTTCGCCGCGGCCGCGGTCCCAGGCCAGCACGTCGGCCACCGTCACCGGCAGCGAGGTCGCGGGCAGGCCCGCGGCCCGGGCGCGCGCCGCGCTGCGCTGCTGGGTGGACCAGTCCGGCCGTACCAGCGGGAACGCCGGCGGCGCGGACGCGGGGTCCACGGGCACGATCTCGACCTCGCTGCCCGCCACCCGCGCGCAGGTCTCGATCAGCCCACCGAGGGTGACCGGATCGGCCGGGCCCACGGCGTGGAAGGCGCCCGGCCGGTCGTCGAGCAGCAGCCGCACCACCAGCCGGGCCACATCACGCGAGTCGACGACCTGCGACGGCTGCTCGGGACGCCCCGGCAGGGCCACCCGGCCGCCACGCGCCGCCCGGCGCGCCCAGTACAGGAAGGTGTCCGACGTGTCGTACGGCCCGGCGACCTTCCCCGGGCGCACGATCGTGGCCCGCGCGCCGTACCGGGCCAGCACGTCGTCCTCGCACGCCACCTTGAGGGGACCGTAGGTGGCCTCGGTCAGTTCCTCGGTGTCACGGACCGGCGGCCTGCGCGGGGTGTCCTCGTCGGAACCCGGTCCGACGCCCGTCCGCGCGTACACCGCGTGACTGGAGACGAAGAGATACCGTCCGCACCGCTCGCCGAGGGCCTCCATCGCCTGCCCGACGTGACGCGGTACGTACCCGCTCACATCGACGACCGCGTCCCAGCTTCCGTCGCTCAGCGCGGCGTAGTCGCCGGTCTGCCGGTCGCCGACAAGGCGCGGCACGTCCGGGAAGAGACCGGTACCGGTCCTGCCCCGGTTGAACAGGGTCACGTCGACGCCCTGCCCCAGGGCGTCCTCGACGATCGTCCGGCCCACGAATGACGTTCCGCCCAGCACCAGGATCCGCATGGTGCCCGACGATAACCGCACCCGCGCGGCGCCTCCACCGGGTTTCCGGGCCCACGGGTTTCCGGGCCTCAGGTGACGAGGATGGCACCCGTCATCTCCGGGTGGAGGCCGCAGTGGTACCGGAACATGCCCGGGGCCGAGAACATCCGTGAGAAGGAGGCCCCCGCCTCGATCTCCCCCGAATCCCACAGGCCGGTGTCCGAGGTCACCGTGTGCGGCACACCGTCCTCACCGTTGGTCCAGGTGACCGTCTCCCCCGCCAGGACGGGAAGCTCAGCGGGGGTGAACGCGTGGTTCGCGATCGATACATCGGGCATGGGTGCTACCTCCCCGGCATCGCCGGACATCGACGCCTCGCGACGCCTTCCCTGCCCCGGAGGTGTGAATCACCGGCCCACTCGGACGAGCCGTGCGAGAGGCGGGCGCCCCTCGCACGACGTCACGCCGGATGCCGCGTCAGATCCCGAAGGGGGCCGCGTAGCGGACGGTACCGCTCGGCAGCGGGTGGGCCTCGTCCAGTGCCATGGCCATCAGGGCCTCGTCCGGGACATCGATGCTCAGGCCGATGCCGTAGGTGGAGGCGCGGGTGAAGCCGAACCGCGGGTAGTACGCCGGATGTCCGAGTACGACGACGTAACGCTCGCCCAGGTCCTTCGCCGCCGCCAGGGCGGCCCGGATCGCGGCCGAGCCAGCGCCGCTCCTTTGGTACTCGGGCCGCACGGAGACGGGAGCCAGGCACAGGGCCGGGGTGTCACCGATGTGGCAGCGGGTCAGGAGGGCATGGCCGACGAGCTCGCCGCTCCCGGCCGCGCTGACGACGGACAAGCCGTCGATCCAGGCGGGGCCGGCGCGCAGCGCGTCGACGAGGTCGGCCTCCAGCGGTGTCTCGAAGGCCGCGAGGACGATGTCACGGATGGCGGGGATGTCGGCGCCGGTCTCGGCGCGGGTGATCCAGTGGTCGCGTGTACGCATGACGGGACGATGATCCGTTTCATGGAGAGGTCCGGATGAGGAACGCCTCGCGGGCTCACGCTCTCAGCGAGGCGGGGAACGACGGGGTCAGGCCGTCGCCCGGGACGTGCCGGCGGCCCGGGCGCTGCTCGCCGCAGTGGCCTTGAACGCGGTCATGTGCCCCACCTCCCTTTCCGTCCTCGATCCGCAACACCACGAACCCCGACAACATAACAGCCCGCGCGTAGCTCGTCCTCCGGATAAAGGAGCCGCCCGGTGGATCAGGGCTGGACCTGCGCCAGGAAGCCGGCGAGGGTGTCGCGGCTGCGGCGGAGCCCGTCGAGGCGCTCGTCCGTGGCCGCCAGCTCCCGGCCCAGGATGTCCCGCACGTCCGCGCACCGGGCGAATTCCGGCTGCTCGCCCCGGGCGCACGGCAGCACCGAGCGGATCACCTCGGTGGACAGGCCCGCGTCCAGCAAGGCGCGCACCTGCCGGACGGTGACCACCGTCCGCTCCTCGTACACGCGGTATCCGTTCGGGCCACGCCCGGCCCTGAGCAACCCCTGTGTCTCGTAGTACCGCAGCAACCGCGGGCTGACCCCGGTACGCCGGGACAACTCCCCGATCAGCATGTGACGCGCCCCCGTCCGACGTTGACCTTGCCATTGATGCGAAGCCCTAACGTCGCCCCGTGAGCGAACATTCCGCGCACACCGCCCGCGCCGTCGCTGTGGGCGGGCCCGTACATCACCGCTGGAGTGACTCCCATGACCTCTCCTGTCGTTCCGCGTCCTGTCGTTCCGCGCGACGAGGCGGCGGCCGGCCGCTCGTTCCTCTTCGTCCTCGGCAGCTCCCGCCCCGACGGCAACACCGAGACGCTCGCTCGTGCCGCCGCCGGGCACCTGCCCGCCGATGTGCCCCAGCGGTGGCTGGACCTGACCCGACTGCCCCTGCCCGACTTCCAGGACGGGCGCCACGACACCCGTGCCTGGCCGGGCGGGGAGAACGAGGAGATAGTGCGGCGGGCCACGGAGGAGGCCACCGATATCGTCCTCGTCACGCCCCTCTACTGGTACACCGTCTACGCCCACACCAAGCGCTACCTCGACTACTGGTCGGGCTGGCTGACCGCGCCCGGCTCGGACTTCAAGGAGCGGATGGCGGGCCGGACGCTGTGGGCCGTGACGGTCATGGCGCACGACGACGAAGCCGTCGCCGACGGGCTGGTGACCACCCTCAACAACTCGGCGGCGTATGTGCGTATGCGGTTCGGAGGGGTGCTGCTCGGCAACGGCTCCCGGCCCGGCCAGGTGCGGGACGACGAACGGGCGATGACCCGTGCCAAGACCTTCTTCCAGCGCGCGGCGCCGCTCGCCCGCTTCCCCTACGAGGAAGGCAGTCGGCCGCCCGTCCCGTCGGCAGTCTGAGTACGTATCAACGGTGGAGCGGGGGAAGAGTCCGAGGTGACCTGCCCGGCCGCCGAACAGCGGGCGTCCATGCGACGCGTCGTCACGGCACTCTGCGCTCTCTCCGCCTGACCACCTGCCTCACCAAGGCGGCTGGGGCGGCCCGACGGACAGCTAGCGCAGAGCCTGAGGCCCGCCACCCGACGGCTCGCGGCCGGTCGCACTGTCGTCAGCGCCCGTGCGGCGAAACCGGCCGCGACCGTCCGGCCCGCTCACACCGACAGGCGGAAGTGGAGGTTCCCGAACGCGACGTGGTCGCCCGGGTGGACGCGTACCGTGCCGGCGATGCGCAGGCCGTTGACGTACGTGCCGTTGCGGGAGCCTTGGTCGGACAAGCGCCAGTGGCCGTCCGCATACGTCAGTTCGGCGTGCCGCCGGGAGACCGAGTCGTCGTCGAAGCGGAGGCCGGACAGCGGGGCGCGGCCGATGCTCAGCGGCTCCGCGCCGGGCTCGGGAAGCCGCAGCCCCGGCAGCCGCGCACCGTACCAGGCCCGGCGTATTCGCACGGTCAGTGTGGCCACGCGGTTCACCGTGCGCACGATGAACTCCGAGAGCCGTCCGTGCGTCCGGAGGTCCGCCATGGCGTGGTCGATGTCCGCCCGGCTGCGGGCCGTCAGAACGATGTTCATGCGGCGCATGAAGGTGTCATGGGAGAGCCTGCCGTCGACGGCTCCGTCCCTCAGCACGACCAGCGCCTGATTCTTCTCGGCCTCGGAGGGCCGGGTCACGCGCGTACGGAAGTCAGGTGTGGTCATGGAGAGGATTTTCGGCCTGCCGGGCCTTCCTTGTCCATGTCCCGCGGCGCCGCGGCGTGAGGAGCCACCCCTGCTGAGTGATGCCCCGGACGTCCGCACACAATGGGCGGTTGAGGCACTGGCGTCCGAATGCGGCGCCGCAAACGGGGGTTCGGCATGCAGAGTACGGACAACGGGACCGCTCTCGTCCCAGCGGCGCTGGTCGTCGGGCTCGTGATACGGCAACAGCTGCGCACCCGCCCGGTGCGGCGCTACGGCTCGCTGATCACGCCGGCGGTCTTCGGTGTGCTGGGCGTCGCGGGGATCGCCTTCGGCATCGCCTCGGTCGTCAAGGACCGGCCGCTGACCACGCTCCCCGTCGTCCTCCTGGTGGCGAGCCTGGCCGTCGCGGCGGGCATGGGCGCGGCCAGGTCGCGGACCGTACGGGTCTGGCGCGGCCCCCAGGGCGAGGTGCTGCGCAAGGGTACGGCGGCCACCACCGCGCTGTGGCTGGCCTCGGTGTGCGCGCACTTCGCGCTGGGCCTGTGGATCGATCGCGCGGCCGGGACCGGGGTGCTGGGGGCCGCGTCGTTGTACGCGTACCTGGCGATCGGGGCCGGCACGCAGAACCTCCTGGTGCGGGGCCGGGCCGCCGCGCTGTGAGCGTAATCCGCCCGCAGCGCAAACCGGCGACCGCTGCGACGGCCACCGTTTAGCGTCGCGGTATGGAACCTGTTCAGATCACCTCTGCTGTCTGGCAGTTGCCCTTCCCCGTCGGGCACGTTCACGTCGTCCGGCTGGCGGACGGATACGCCCTGATCGACACCGGTGTGCCGGGGTCCGCACCGGCGATCCTGGACGCCCTGGGACGGCTCGGCTGCCGCCCTCAGGACGTACGGCAGATCGTCCTGACCCACTTCCACCTCGACCACATCGGCTCCGCCGCGGATCTCGTCGCGGCCACCGGTGCCCGCGTCCTGGCCGGTGCGGGGGACGCCCCGTTCATCAGCGGCGCCACACCCGGCCCCGAGCCGGTGTTCACCGCCGCGGAACGCGGCCTTCATGAGCGGGTGACAGCCGGCCTCGCCGACGCGGGCCTGCCTCCGCTGGAGCACGTACCGGTGGATGTCGAACTGCACGACGGCGACACCCTCGACGGCTGGGCCGAACCCGTCCGCGTCCTGCACGCGCCCGGCCACACGCCGGGGGCCATAGCGCTCCATCTCACGTCCAGCGGCGTGCTGTTCCCCGGCGACACCATCGCCACCGTCGAGGGCCGGGCGGTCCTCGGCCCGTTCAACGTGGACAGGGCGGAGGCCGTCGCCGCCTTCCGGCGGCTGGCCGCGCTGGACGTGGAGACGGTGTGTGTGGCCCATGGCCTCCCGCTGCTGAAGGGCGGAGGCGCGGCGCTCCGGGCGGCTGTTCCGGAGAACGACTGGGTGTGAGTCGCCCCCGGCCGGCCGAATCCGAAGAGGTCACCTCATACCCGGCAGGCGGCGCAGTTCGCCGACCTTCAGGGCGCGGGCGAGCAGCAGGAACAGCAGCGCCATCGTGAGGCCGCCCGTGACCACGGATGTGGCCGGAGCCCAAGTCGCCGAGGTCAGGTTCATGGAACACAGGCGGGCGACGGACCAGCCGAGCACACCGGCCGACACGGCGGAGGCCGTCAGTTTGCCGTAAGTGCGGCACAGGCGCTTGCCGTCCAGTCGGCCTTCGAGTCGGCGCCGCAGCTTCAGGGCGGTGATGAGCAGGCCGACGGCATAGGAGACGGCATACGCCGCGGCCATCCCTGTCACCGCCCAGCGCGCGGGGAGCAGCAGGTGGCACCCAGTGGCGAGGGCGACGTTGACGGCGCCGATCCACACGGCCGTCAGGAAGGGCGTACGGGTGTCGTCGAAGGCATAGAAGCCGCGCAGGAGAAGGTACTGCGCCGAGAAGGGGATCAGGCCGAGCCCGAACGCCTGGAGCATGTGGCCCAGCGGCCGGGTGGACCCGGGGTCGGCGGCGCCGTGGGCGAACAGCAACTGTGCGGTCTGCGGCCCGAAGGCGAGGAAGAAGAAAGCGGCGGGGACGATGACGACGCCGCTGATCCGCAGTGCGCGCGAAAGGTCGCCGCGTACGTCGTCCAGGCGCTGCTCGGCGACGGCCCGGCTCATCCTGGGCAGCAGGGCTGTGACCAGCGAGACCGTGACCACCGCTTGGGGCAGCATCCAGATCGTCTGCGCGTTGGAGTAGGCGGTGAAGCCCACGCCGCCCTGCGGCAGGGCCTGGTCCGCGGCCGAGGCATAGCGGGTCACCACGGCGCCGGCGGCCAGGTTGGTCAGCACGAACAGCAGTGTCCAGCGGGCGGAGCCGACGCTCTTGCGCAGGCCCGTCCCCCGCCAGTCGAAGCGGGGCCGGAAGCGGAAGCCGGAGGCGCGGACGAAGGGGATCAGGGCGAGCGCCTGGACCGCCAGGGCCAGGGTGGTGCCGGCGCCCAGCAACGTCACCTGGGTCCCGCTGATGTCCTGCACGCGCCCGGGGACGGTCATGAGTCCCACATAGATCCCGAACATCGTGATCAGGACGAGGTTGTTGAGGACGGGCGTCCACATCATCGCCCCGAACCTGTTCCGGGCGTTGAGCACCTGTCCCAGGATGCTGAACAGCCCGTAGAAGAAGATCTGCGGCAGCAGGAAGCGGGCGAACGTCACGGTCAGCTCGAACGCCGCGTGACTGTCCGGTGTATCGCTCTGATAGAGGCTGACGATCTGCGGGGCGGCCCATACGGCCAAGGCTGTGCCGAGGCCCAGCACACAGAGGACGAGGGTGACCAGCCGCTGCTCGAAGGCGAGCCCGCCGTCGGGGTGTTCCGCCCTGGCCCGGGTCAGCTGCGGCACGAGCACGGAGTTCAGGGCTCCGCCGATGAACAGGAAGTACAGGCTGGTGGGTACGGTGTTGGCCTGGTTGTAGGTGGTAGCGAGCAGGCCGGTGCCCAGCGCGGCCGTCTGGAGCACCTGTCTGATCAGTCCCGTCGCCCGGGACACCACGGTCCCCCCTGCCATCAGCATGGAGGAGCGCGTCAAGCCACCCGCGCCCGGCTTCGGGGCGGCGTGCCGCCCGCGCTTCCGCTGCCGCCGAGGCCGGGATATGGCCGCGGTCTTCATACCTTCCGTCATCCGGCCAATCTACGGGGCGAAGATCGCTCACAGGGCCGGGCCGCCAGGGAACCTCCTTGCGGAGAACTCTATGCAGAGGATCCTCTGCAACATACCGTGTCACCATGCCCGACGAACCTGAGAGCACGTCAGCTCCCTGCCCCAGACCCACCCGCCGCATGGACGCGCGCAGCCTGCGGGGGCTGGCTCATCCGTTGCGGATGCGTATCTTCGAACTGCTGCGTCTGGACGGACCCGCCACCGCCACCGGACTCAGTGAGCGACTCGGGGAGAACACCGGCACCGTCAGCTGGCATCTGCGGCACCTCGCCGGGCACGGCTTCATCGAGGAGGAGACCGGGCGGGGCACCAAGCGCGAGCGCTGGTGGCGAACGGCCGGAGTGGCGAACGAGCTCAACACCACCGACTTCCGCGACGATCCCGGCACTCGCGGCGCCCTCTCGGTCTATCTGCACGAACTCGTGCAGCAGTACGCCGGGCGCGTCACGAATTACCTCAGCGAGGAATGGGACGACAGCTGGCGCGGCGCGGGGACCATCGCGGACTGGTCGGAGTTGCGAATGACACCGGATCAACTGGCGGCACTGAACGCCGAGTTGGCCGCCGTGATCGACCGGCATACCCGGGTCGCACCGGATCCGGACGCGCTGCCCGTCGTCGTGCAACTACAGTCCTTTCCCCGCAGGAGACGTGGCACCTCATGAGCCGGGGCATACGGGGCGGCCTGCTGGGCCGCCATCGCGACTTCCGGCTGTTGTGGTGCGGGGAGACCGCCGGGAAGTTCGGTGCGTCCGTCACAGGGGTGGCGATGCCACTGGTCGCCGTATCCACCCTGCGTGCGGGCACGTTCGAGGTTTCCCTGCTGACGGCGGCTTCCTGGCTCCCCTGGCTGGTCATCGGCCTGCCGGTCGGTGTCTGGGTGGACCGGATGCGGCGCAGGCCGATCATGCTGGCCGCCGCGGCGGTCTCCCTCGTACTGTTCGCCGCCGTCCCGGTCGCCGCCCGGGCCGGTCTGCTGAGCATCGGCCTGCTGCTGGCCGTCGCGCTGCTGACGGGTACGGCCGCGGTGTTCTTCCAGACCGCCTACAGCGCTTACCTCCCCAGCATCCTGGAACCGGAGGATCAGCCCGAGGGCAACGCCAAACTGCACGGCAGCGCGTCCGCCGCGCAGATCGCCGGGCTCGGATCCGGGGGCCTGATCGCGCAGGCGGCGGGGGCGGTGAACGGGATGTTCGCGAACGCTGCCACGTTTCTCGTGTCGTTCCTGTGCCTGTCGAGAATCCGGCACCGCGAGCCACGCGGCACGCGGGCCGCGCGTCGCCCGGGCGGTCTGATCGGCGAGGTGGGTCAGGGGCTGCGGCTGGTCGCGGGTGACCCCTGGCTCCGCACGCTGACGCTCTTCGGCGCGGCCTCCAACCTGGCCCTCATGGGATACCAGTCGATCCTGGTCGTCTTCCTCGTACGGAGCGTCGGACTGGAACCGGGGGTGGTCGGCGCGCTCATCGCGGCCGCCGGGACGGGAGGCGTCGTCGGCGCCTTCGCCGCGCGCCGGGTCGCCGGACGGGTCGGCACGGCCCGCGCGACGCTGCTCTTCGAGCTGGGACTGCCGACGTTCGCCCTGCTCATCCCGCTGGCCACCAGCGGAGCGGGAGTCTGGTTGTACGTGGCGGGCGGCTTCTGCGTCTCGGCCGGTGTCGTGGCCGGAAACGTCGTCAAGGCGAGCTTCCAGCAGCGCTACTGCCCGCCCCGGCTCCTCGGCCGCCTCACCGCGACCAGCGCGTTCCTCAATTACGGAACGATCCCTCTCGGAGCGCTGCTCGGCGGCACGCTCGGCACGGCGCTCGGCATCCGCGCGGCGATGTGGGTCACCACGGCGGGAGTCCCGCTCGCGGCGCTGATCCTCCTCTTCTCCCCCATCGGGCGGTGCCGGGAACTGCCGGCGTCCCGCGCCCCGCATCAGCCGGCTCCGGCGGACGGGCGGGCCCACGCGCTTCGGACGTGACCGTCGACGGACCGCCGGATCGTATGCCTGGCATGCTCATATTCCGGCTCATACATGGCCTCTGTCTGAATTTGGTGGGCCAATCGTGCGCGTCGACCTCCCGCCATCGTCCTGGGAGAACGCGATCGACGCCATCCCCTCCCTGGCGAACCCGGCCAACGGCGGCTGCCGCGCCGGACGCTGACCAACGGCCCTTCGCCCACGGGACGATGGACGAAGGGCCTTCACCCGGCCCCACGGGCACGCTGGACACTGCCACCCACAGAACCTGACCCCGCTACCGAGGCCCGGAGGCCGTCCCGTGAAAGCAGGTGGCTCTCACCCCGGCCGCACGCTACGTTCCTGCTCATGCCACTGACTCCCGACGATGAGATCCGCAGCCGCGAAGAGCTCGCCGCCTTCATCCGCGGCCTCCATGAGGACTACCTGCGACGTGGTCACGCCTGGGAGAACGGCACTCTCGACCGGTTCCTCCAGGCGCTCGCCGCTTGGACCAGTGATTCCAGTGGCTGGTACAGCAACTTCGGCAAGGAGCTTCCGGAAGGTGGCGACTGGACCTTCCTGGCGCGGGCCCTGCAAGCGGCCACCGTCTACGAGTGAGCGCACGTCGGGCGGCCGCGCTCGCTCACTCGCACCCTCCTGATCTGTCCCGAGTGCGGGCACGAGTGGTCGCCCGCGGCCGAGGAGGCCGGGAGTGGGGATTGAAGGTCAAGGGCGGCCCGGGCGGGATCAAGGCCGGTACCACGGTGCGCAACATCCGGCTCGTCGGCGGCGTCGACTGCAAGATCGACGGGTTCGGTGCCATGCGGCTCAAGTCCGGCGTCGTCAGGAATGCCTGAGCAATACCGGAACAAAGGCTGCTATATCCGTGGTATAGGCTCCCGCCGTGGATGTGCACGAATACCGGATCGCCGTCAGCAAGGGCCAGTGGACCGGGTGCGCCCTCATGACCCTCTGCGGGCTTCTCTGCCTGCTCCGGGTGACCTTCGGTCCCGGGTGGGCGCACTACGTGCGCCATTTCGACGGCAGCCTCCGCGAGACCAGCGTCGCCAACTACCCGAGCCCGGACCTTATGCTCGGGCTCGGGATGATGCTGCTCACACTCGCTCCCCTTTACTCCCTCGCCGTGATCTGGCGCACGTGGACCACGCCCGAGGGCATCCGCACCCGCGGTATCCTCCGTCGCCGGTCCATCCCCTGGCTGAGCATCGCCGGCATCCACATCAGGAAGCACGGCGGCGGCACCCAACGCGCCTATTACCACCTCGAGGTCCGGCTCCACAGCGGCAAGAGGCTGTGCCTGCCGGGCCTCCAGGAGTACCTCGAGAGCGAGCTCGTGGGTCCCCGCACCGAGATCGTCACCCGTTGGAAGGCCGCCCACGTCACCCCCGGCCCGGACGGCTCCTGGCCGCGCGACGGTCGCGGGGCGGTTCCTCAGCCGTAGCGCCCGCCAGGGACTCCGCCCGGTGGGCGATGTTGCGGGCCATGCCGCCGAAGACGAGGGTGTGGAAGGGGGCGATCGAGTGCCAGTAGGCGTGCCCCGCCAGGCCGTGGGGGTGGAAGAAGGCGCGCTGTTCGTAGCGGGCGCGGTGGGGGCCGTCGGGGGTGGCGGTGAGTTCCAGCCAGGCGCGGCCGGGCAGCAGCATCTCGGCCCGTAGTCTCAGCAGCCTGCCCGGGACGATGTCCTCGACGCGCCAGAAGTCGAGCGCGTCGCCGGCCCGCAGCCGCCGGGGGTCGCGGCGGCCCCGGCGGAGGCCGACGCCGCCCAGGAGGCGGTCCGCCCAGCCCCGGGCGGCCCAGGCGAGAGGGAAGGAGTACCAGCCGTTCTCCCCGCCGATGCCTTCGATCACCTCCCACAGCGTGGCCGCGTCCGCGGCGACGCGCAGGCCGCGCCGGTCCTGGTAGAGGCTGCCGCCGGACCAGTCGGGATCGGAGGGCAGCGGGTCGCTGGGCGCGCCCGGCAGGGCGGCGGACGACCACCGGGTGCTCACGTCCGCGTCCTTGATGCGCTGGAGGGCGAGGCGTACGGCCCCGTCGAAGCCGGTCAGGCCCTGGGGCGGGTCGGGGACGTACGCGGCGATGTCATGCTCGCCGCAGACCACCTCGTGGCGCAGGGATTCCACCAGCGGGCGGGCGATGGTGTGCGGCACGGGGGTGACCAGCCCCACCCAGTAGCTGGACAGGGCCGGGGAGAGCACGGGTACGGGGATGACGGCCCGGTGCGGCAGCCGGGCCGCGGCCGCGTACCGCTGCATCATCTGCCGGTAGGTCAGCACATCGGGCCCGCCGATACCGAAGTCGCGGTTGACGTCCGGGGGGAGGCCGGCCGCGCCGACGAGGTAGCGCAGGACGTCGCGGACCGCGATCGGCTGGATGCGGGTGTGCACCCAGCGGGGCGTGACCATGACGGGCAGGCGTTCGGTGAGGTAACGCAGCATCTCGAAGGAGGCGGAGCCGGAGCCGATGATCACCGCGGCCCGCAGGTGGGCGGTCGGCACCCCACTGGCCAGCAGGATGCGGCCGACCTCGGCGCGGGAGCGCAGGTGCGGGGAGAGGTCCGCCTCGGGGACGCCCGCCGGGGCCAGGCCGCCGAGATAGACGATGCGGCGGGTGCCCGCGGCCTCGGCCGCCCGGGCGAAGGCGCGGGCGGCGCGCCGGTCGGTCTCCTCGAAGTCCCGGCCGGTGCCGAGCGCGTGGACGAGGTAGTAGGCGACCTCCACCTCCTCGAAGGCTTTCGGCAGGGTGCCGGGGCGGGTCACGTCCGCCTGGACCACCTCCACGTCGGCCGCCCAGGGCTGATCGCGCACCCGCCCCGGGTCGCGGACCAGGCATCGCACACGGTGGCCGGCGCGCAGCAGTTCGGGCACGAGCCGCCCGCCGATGTATCCGGTCACTCCGGTGACCAGGCACAGCTGTCCGGGTCGCGGTGGTGGTGCGGGCATGGGCGCGGTGCCTTTCCGTCGGGTGCCTCAACCTTCGCACCGGTCGCCGGGTGCCGCACGGAGAGACCGCCTCACCGCCCGCGGGCCCGCTGGAAGCGGGCCAGGCCGTCGGCGAGGCCGACGAGCGGCTCAGGGTAGTCGTACCGGGCCCGTTCCGCCGCCGACAGCTTCCACGGTTCGTGCACGGCGGACCCGTCGATCCCGGCGAGTTCGGGCACCCAGCGGCGTACGTACGCGCCGTCCGGGTCGAAGCGTCTGCCCTGGACGACGGGGTTGAGGACCCGGTTGGGGCGGGTGTCGGTGCCGGTGCCCGCCACCCATTGCCAGTTGAGCTGGTTGTCGGCCACGTCGCCGTCGACCAGCCAGGTCAGGAAGTGGCGGGCGCCGACACGCCAGTCGACGTACAGCGTCTTGGTGAGGAAGCTCGCGGTCAGCAGGCGGCCGCGGTTGTGCATCCAGCCCTCGTGGCGCAGCTGGCGCATCGCCGCGTCGACGACGGGGTAGCCGGTGCGCCCCTCCTGCCACGCCGTGATCTCCTCCCGCGCGGAGCTCGCGGTGCGCCAGTGGTCGTGCCGGGTGCGGTAGTCGGCCGTGGCCGCGTCGGGGCGGGCCGCGAGGACCTGGTGGTGGAAGTCGCGCCAGCACAGCTGCCGGACGAAGGCCGCGGCGCCGGGCCCGTCCGACGCCCGTGCGCTGTGGGCGAGTTCGACGGGCGAGAGCGTGCCGAAGTGCAGGTGCGGGGAGAGCCGGGAGGTGGCGTCGCCCGGCAGGTCGTCGTGGCGGTCCTCGTAGGCGGCGAGCCCGCGGCGCTTCCAGGCCGTCCAGCGTCTTCGGCCCTCGCTCTCGCCGCCGGTCGCGAGGCCCGGTGACACGCCGCCGATGTGCTCGCGCGCGGGGAGCGGTTCGGAGCCGATGCCGTCCGGGACGCGTACGGCGCGTGGGGCGCGCATGACGTCGCGCGGCCGCTCCTGCGACCAGCGGCGGAAGTACGGGGTGAACACCGCGTAGTGGTCCGAGCCCGCCGGTGTCACGGCGCCGGGCGGCAGCGCGGTGCTCACGGCGTCGTGGACGCGCAGGTGGCGGCCGTCCGCCCGGAGCGCAGCGCGCAGGCGCCGCTCGCGGCGCTGGGCGAAACCGCTGACGCCGGCCGCCATGTGCACTTCCCGGGCGCCGGCCTCGGCGGCGACCGCGCGCACCTGGCCGGCCACGTCGCCCGAGCGCACCACCAGGCGGCCACCCCGCGCGCGCAGCCCCGCGTCGAGATCGGCCAGGCAATCGGCCAGGAAGGCGAGCCGGTTGGGCGCGGCGAATCCGGTGGCGGCGAGGGCGTCGTCGCGGACGAACAGCGGCACGACCTCGTCCGCGCCCGCCAGGGCCGCGCGCAGGGGCGGGTGATCGTGCAGCCGGAGGTCCGAGGTGAACAGGACGACGGAAACCGTCATGGCAGCGGCTCCTCCATGGAACGGGGTACGGCCACCGTACGGTCCGCTGCCGGGCTGTGCGGGACCGGCGCGTCCGGTCGGCTCAGGTCACCGAGGCGCTCGCCAGCACCGCGTCGATCTCCTGACGTGCGGCCGGGTCGGCCGACTGGGTGATGCCGAGGAGGAAGGCCCCGCGCCCTTCGTGTGCCGCGATGACGGTCATGCGGAGGTGGACGGTGGCGCCTTTGCCGTCGTTCACCCTCAGGGCCACCGTGTGCGCGGGGCGGCCGCTCACGGTCGTCGGCCTGGTCTCCTCGAGGGTGGAGCCGCCGTCCGGGTAGAAGAACTCGGCGTTCGACCGGGCCGCTCGCTCCGCCGTCCGCTTCAGGCCCTGCTCCGGGACGTCCCCGGCCTTGCCGGCGAGCACGACGCCGCCCGTGCCCTCGGCGCGCTTCGTCCCGATCGACGAGGTGAAGGCATCGATCAGGCGCTTCCGGCTGGTCTCCCAGCCCTCGGGTATCGCGTACGAGATCCCCGCCGCGCCGTCCGTCACCCGGGGCCGCCCGGCGAACGGGGAACCGTCCTCGCCGCGGGTCAGCCACCACGCGGCCGCGCTGCCGCCCGCCAGGAGGAGGACCAGCGCCGCGACGACGGCGGCCACGACGATCCTGCGGTCGCGCGCCCGCACGGGAGGGTGCGGCGGGTACGGCGGGAAGGGGACGGGGGCGGGCGGCTGCGGCGGGCCGGCGGGGGCGGATGTGATCATGAACCCAGCATCCCCGCGCGGCCCGGCTGCGCCCTGAGCGTTCGTACTCAGCGCCCTACTCAGATGCGCCCGGTTCCCCCGGGCGGAACACGAGAGGCACCGTCCCGGCGGAGCCTGCTGGAGATCCGCGCCGGACGCCTCGCCCCGCTCGGGTACGAAGGCGTCGTCCGGCACCACCCCGACGGCCGGATGGCCGAGCTCAAGGTCCCCGGCTTCCTTGCGCCGACGGATCGCTGAGGGCCTCTCAAGGGCGCTCCTCCAGGATTCCGGGCCAGGCGCGGCCACCTGGCGAACGGCTCGGGGCCGAGGTCGGCCGGGGCGGAGTCCCACGACCGCCATGGTCCGGGCGGTTGTGCGACGCTCAGCCGGCTCCGGACCCGGAAGGGGCGGGCAGCGACGCCCCGGAAGCGAGATCGAGAGGTCGCGGCGGGCCGGGAAAAGGGGCAGGCTTCCCGGGAGCCACGAGCCGAGGGGGAGAACAGCGGATGAGGCGTCGCGTGCTGGGGAGGCAGGGCCCGGAGGTATCGGCCATCGGTCTCGGCTGCATGGGGATGTCGGTCGCCTACGGCGTTCCGGACGACGCCGAGTCGCTGCGCACGCTCGACCTCGCCGCCGAGTCGGGGGTCACCCTGCTGGACACCGCGGACGCCTACGGGCGCGGTGCGAACGAGGAGTTGCTGGGGCGCTGGCTCCGCGAGCGGCCCGGCGGCCGCGAGAAGGTGGTGCTGGCGACGAAGTTCGGCCTGCGGCACGACGCGGCGACAGGGCGGGTGGACGACGTCGACACCTCGGCGGCGTACGTCGGGCCCGCGTGTCACGCCTCGCTCCGCCGTCTCGGCACCGATCACATCGATCTCTACTACGCGCACCGCCGTGATCCCGAGGTCCCCGTGGAGGAGACCGTCGGTGCGATGGCCGCGCTGGTCGAGGCGGGTGACGTGCGCTTCCTCGGGCTCAGCGAGGTCAGCCCGCGGACGCTTCGCCGCGCGCACGCCGTACATCCCATCAGCGCGGTGCAGTTGGAGTACTCGCTCTTCACGCGCGATGTCGTGGAGGGGGAAATGCTGGCAGTGTGCCGGGAGCTGGGAATCGGCGTCGTGGCGTATTCACCGCTGGGGCGCGCCATGCTGACCGGATCCGTCACCTCGCGCGACGATCTCGCCGAGGGGGACAACCGAAGGCGCTGGCCACGTTTCGCGGAGAAGAATCTCGCCGGCAATCTCGCGCTCGTGGACGCCGTGCGCGGTGTCGCGGCACAGCTGGAATGCTCCCCCGCGCAGGCCGCGCTGGCATGGCTTCTGGCGCAGGGCGACGACATCGTCCCGATCCCCGGCACCAAGAAGCGCCGCTATCTCGCCGAGAATTCCGCGGCGGCCGAGATCTCCCTGACCGCCGAGCAGACCGAACTGCTGCGGCGAGCGGTGCCGGACGGCTCCGTGTCGGGAACGCGCTATCCCGAGCAGGCGCTCTCGCGGCTGGGACACTGAGATCCGCCGCGCGATGGGCCCCGGTCCGTGGCCGGGGCCCATCGGTTCCTCAGGTGCGGTAGGCGTAGTAGACCGCGTCCGGGTTGGAGGCGATGATGCTCGCCACCGACTTTCGGTAGGTATTCGTGGAGTGGTACGTCAGATACGGGACGCCCATCCGGCTCCGGTAAGTGACGATCATCGAGTGGTCCTTGGACCCGTCGCCGTCGAAGTCCATCTGCAGGATGTCGCCGACATCCATCTGATAGACGTTGGCGAGGTTGGACGCCCGCTTGGACGACAGCGTGAACCACGCCCACTCGTTGGCACCCACCCAGGAATCCGTCTGCCCGGACGGCCCGTACGACCAGTTGTGGTAGTCGGAATACGAACCGGGCACGTTCTTCCAGCCGCCGGCCTTGAGGGACTGGCTGATGAAGTTGGTGCAGTCGCCGCCGGCGTCGTTGAACTGCCGGTAGTCCGGGTTGTAGTTCCGCCAGTACTTCTCCGCGTAGGCCGCCATGGCCGCGTAGTTGTAACCGGTGCCGGTCATCTTCTTCGGCTTCGACGGGGCGGGCCACGAGATGTCGGCGGGGGTCCCGGTGGGGGCGACCCCGGTGTCCGCGGCGACCGCGGTGCGGGGCTCGTTGATCGCCCGGGGGCCCCCGTCCGTGGGCCTGATGGCCGTCAGCTCCCACTTCCCCTTCTTGTTGCCGGAGAAGCTGAGCTCGTGGTGGGCCTTGAAGCCCGTCGTCGTGGGCTCGTCACCACGGACCTTCTTGTACGTCAGCGTCGTGGTCTCGGTGACCTCGACGGTGGCGCGCCCGTTCTTGACCTGGGTCCTGTCCACGGACACCTGGGTGTCGGAACCGGTGTACGCCTCACCCAGGGAGGCGAGCTTCGCCTTGCGGGTGCGCAGTGAGGACAGCGCGCTGTCCTCACTGCGGGCCAGACCGGACGAGACGCTCACATTGCCGTCGCGGAGCGACGGGGCCGCTATTCGCCGCGTGGAGCGGTTGTCCAGAAGCGCGGCCGTACGCTCTTCCAGTACGGCGTCGGCGACGCGGCCGAAGGACTTGACGGTCTTGCTGTCCGCGGACTTCGCCTCGCTCGCGTCCGCGCCCGAGGGCAGGAGCACCGTCGTGACGGTCGCTGCCAATACCGCGCCGACGGCGATTCTCAGCGTGTTTGCTTTCACGTGTTTCCCCTTTGACCCCGGTCCGGGCGGACCAGGGAAAGGGGATCTTCGCACAGATTTACGCGACCGTGGACATGCGCTCGGATCACGGATCGGACACCTGATCCACCGGCCCGTACGGCACCCGCCGTGACCCGCTTCAGCGGCCTTGCAGCGCCTTCACGTTGTCACCGAACGACCACCCTCGCGAGCCGTCCCAATTGAGGGACCAGGTCATCGCGCCTTTCAATGCGCCGCCGTAATTGGTCCAGACCTGCGAGACCTGATCCGGGGACATATAGCCGCCGCCCGCGCCGGGTTGAGCGGGCAATCCGGGGACCTGCTTGTCATAAGGCACCTTGATGGTGGTGCCCTGCACGACAAGCCCCTTGTCCAGGCAGTCCGTCTGCGCGGTGAATCCCTCGACGGTCCCGGCGGAGTACGAATCTCCGGAGCAGCCGTACATGTTGCCGTTGTAGTACTGCATGTTCAGCCACCAGAGTCGGCCGTTGTCAACGTATTTCTTCACGATCGGCAGGTATGCGCCCCATATCGAGCCGTATGTCACGCTGCCTCCGGTGACATAGGCGGTCTCGGGCGCCATCGTCAGGCCGAAGCCGGCGGGCATCCGGTCGAGAATGCCGTCGATGATGCGCATGAGATTGGTCTGGGACGCCGACGGGCTGGTGATGTCGCCACTGCCCGTCAGGCCGGTCTCGATGTCGATGTCGATGCCGTCGAAGTTGTACGCCTTCAGGATCGGCACCACCGTCTCGACGAACCGGTCGGCGACCGCGCTGGAACCGAGGTCGATTCCGGCGGCCGCGCCGCCGATGGACATCAGGATCGTGGCACCGGCCGCCTTCGCCTGACACATCTCGGCGGGGGTCGCGACTTTCACGGTCGCGTCCATTCCGTCCTCCCACACGGCGGTGCCGTCGGAACGGATGACAGGGAACGCGGTGTTGAGGACGTTGTAACCGTGACCCTGAATACGGGCATCGGTGACCGGGATCCAGCCGAGGGGTGGATGGACACCGTTCACGGCGCCGTCCCAATTCTCCCAGTACCCCTGAAGAACCTTGCCCGCCGGTCTCGGCTTGACGGCGCATGTGTCGTCCCGCGGCGCGCCCACCGCCCCGGCGACGGGCACTTGCGCGACGAAGGCCAGGGCCAGGGCGGCCCCCAGCAGACACGAAAGGCGACGCCTCACGAGGGACTCCCTCCCGGGACCGGCCACGGGCGACCGCACGTCGCGCCCGCATCCCGGCTTGCCGAGAAGGTAGGGCGGGGCCGTTGAGGCGTCAATAGGTCTGGACCAACACACCGCCGCGCGAGCAGGGCCACACATCGAAGGGCGGCAGCACCAAGTGGTGCTGCCGCCCTTCGGTTCTACGCCTTGCCGCTGTGGGTCAGTATGCGGAGTTGACGTTGTCCATGGAGCCGTAGGTCTTGGCGGCGTAGTTGCAGGAGGCGACGATGTTGGCGACCGGGTCGTAGATGTCCC
>NZ_JBIRVR010000033.1:0-63670 GCF_044387105.1 Streptomyces sp. NPDC020379 | reverse complement strand
ACACGCCACGACCCGGCACCGTCCGCCGAAGCACGCACAACCCGACGCCCGAAGATCCCCGCAGACCGGACCGCGACCTCACCCTCACCGGACCGAAGCACACCAGCCAGACGCCCCGCCGAACGCTCATCCAAAACCTCGGGAAGGTCGACCAGACCACCCCAACGGCCCACAAGCTCCAACGCCGCCACACGACCCAGACCCCACAACTGCGCCTGATCCAAAGCCGTCACACGCTCACTGGAGGCAACAGCAACCGCACCCCGCGTCACACACCACAACGGAGCCGCCACACCGGCATCACCAAGAGCCTGGACGAGAGCCAGCGTCAGCGCGACACCCCTCGGCACCGAGCCGAACACCGCATCCCGACCGCGTGCGAGCGCCAGCAACGACACCACACCCGCGAAACCGGACTCCGACCCAAGCCCCTCAGCAATCACCGCACGATCAGCCTGTGACACCTCCAGCACCACCGGCCGCGCACCACGGCCGGCCAGAGCGGCCACACACCGCCCGACCCACGCATCACCAGCCAGACCAGCCGGAACAACCACCAACCAATCACCCGACAGCAACCCCGACAGATCACCCAACGGCGACCACACCGCGTGATACCGCCAACTGCCTTCGGAAACACGCGGCTCGGACCGGGCAGGTTGCACCCAGTACCGCTCGCGCTGGAAGGCGTAGGTGGGCAGGTCGATCTGTCGAGGGCGGGCCGGGGCGAGCAGCGCGGCCCAGTCCACGGAGTGACCCTGGACGTAAACCTGAGCCAGGGCTTCGAGCAACGATGCCGCTTCGTCGCGGTCCCTGCGCAAGGCCGGGGCGAAGAGCATCTCCGGGGCGGTGTCCTGGCCCATGCCCGACAGGACGCTGTCCGGGCCCAGCTCCAGGAATGTGGTCACACACTGGTCCGCCAGGCAGGCGATGCCGTCGGCGAAACGTACGGTCGCGCGGACGTGGCGCACCCAGTATTCCGGGTCACACACTTCGTCGGCGGTGACAAGACCGCCGGTGAGGTTGGAGACCAGCGGGATGCGCGGCGCCTCGTACGACAGTTGCTCGGCCACCTTGCGGAAGTCGGCCAGCATCGGCTCCATCAACGGGGAGTGGAACGCGTGCGAGACACGCAGCCGCCGCACCCGGCGACCCTCACCCCGCCACACTGCCTCCAGCCCCGCCACCGACGCCTCAGCACCCGACACCACCACCGAGGACGGCCCATTGACAGCAGCAATGTCCACACCGGTGAAGTCGGCCAGCGCCGCACGAACGATCGCCTCGTCCGCCTCCACCGCCAACATCGCCCCACCCGACGGCAACGCCTGCATCAACCGGCCACGCGCCGCCACCAACGCACACGCATCCGCCAACGACCACACACCAGCCACGTACGCAGCCGCGATCTCACCAATGGAATGCCCGGCCACAAAGTCCGGCTTCACACCCCACGAAGAAACCAGCCGATAAAGGGCAACCTCCAGAGCGAACAGACCACACTGCGTGAACACCGTCTCATCAAGAGCGCCACCACCCTCGAACACAACCTCACGCAACGGCCGCTCCAAGTCGAACGCCGCACACACCTCATCAAAAGCTTCAGCGAAGACCGGGAAGGCTTCATACAGCCCACGCCCCATCCCGACCCGCTGGCTGCCCTGACCCGAGAACACCAACGCCAGCTTCCCCGGACCCGGCACACCACGGACCACACCAGCAGCCGGCTCACCCGAGACCACCGCACCCAGCCCGGCCCCGAAGCCAGACCGGTCCGCAGCCAACACCACCGCACGGTGCTCAAACACCGAACGGGCCGTGGCCAGCGAAAACGCCACATCGACAGGCGCCACGGTCTCATCCCGCGTCAACGACAGCAGCCGCTCCGCCTGACCCCGCAACGCAGCCTCGGACTTCGCCGACACCACCCACGGCACCACAGACACCGAGTCCACCGGAACAGCAGCCGGAACGTCCAATTCCGGCGCCTGCTCCAGGATCACATGCGCGTTCGTCCCACTGATACCGAACGACGACACACCCGCCCGACGAGGCCGACCACTCTCCGGCCACAGCACGGCCTCGGTCAACAGCTCCACCGCACCCGCGGACCAGTCCACATGCGAAGACGGCTCATCCACATGCAGCGACCGCGGCAGCACACCATGCCGCATCGCCAGCACCATCTTCATGATCCCGGCAACACCGGCGGCCGCCTGCGTGTGGCCGATGTTCGACTTCACCGAACCCAGCCACAACGGCTCGTCTGCCGCCCGGCCCTGGCCGTACGTCGCGAGCAGCGCCTGCGCCTCGATCGGGTCGCCGAGCTTGGTGCCCGTACCGTGTGCCTCGACCGCGTCGACCTCGGCGGCCGACAAGCCGGCGCTGGCCAACGCCGCGCGGATCACCCGCTGCTGCGACGGGCCGTTCGGCGCGGACAGACCGTTGCTCGCACCATCCTGGTTCACCGCCGAACCACGCACCACCGCCAGCACCCGATGCCCGTTACGCCGCGCGTCCGACAGCCGCTCCAGCAGCAACACACCCGCGCCCTCGGACCAGCCCGTCCCGTCGGCCTCGGCGGAGAACGGCTTGCAACGGCCGTCCGACGCGACGCCTTGCTGGCGGCTGAACTCCACGAAGAGACCAGGGGTCGCCATCACGGTCACACCGGCGGCAAGGGCCAGCGAGCACTCGCCCTGCCGCAGCGACTGCGCCGCCAGATGCAACGCCACCAACGACGACGAACACGCCGTGTCCACCGTCACCGCAGGGCCCTCGAACCCGAACGTGTACGAGATGCGCCCCGAGGCGGCACTGACGCTGTTGCCGGTGAGGAGGTAGCCCTGGAGCCCGTCCGAGGCGTCGTGCATCCGGGGGCCGTAGTCCTGGGACATCGCGCCGACGAAGACACCTGTCTCGCTCTTCGTCCGGTCGTCGGGAGCGATACCCGCCCGCTCGAACGCCTCCCACGCGGTCTCCAGCAGCAGCCGCTGCTGCGGATCCATCGCCAGCGCCTCACGCGGCGAGATCCCGAAGAACTCGGCATCGAAGTCACCTGCGTCGTAGAGGAAACCGCCCTCGCGGGTGTACGTCGTCCCCGGCTTTCCGCGCTCCGGGGAGTACAGGCCGGCCAGGTCCCAGCCACGGTCCGTCGGGAATCCGCCGATCGTGTCCTCGCCGGAAGCGACCAGGTCCCAGAGCTCTTCGGGCGACCCGATACCGCCCGGGAACCGGCAGCTCATCCCCACGATCGCGATCGGGTCGTCGTCGACCGGCACCACCGACGCCGGCGCGGCCGCCACCTGCTCACCGTCGAGGAGGGAGGTCCTCAGGTGGCGTGCGAGGACGGCGGGAGTGGGGTAGTCGAACAGCAGGGTGGTCTGCAGCCGCAGGCCCGTCGTGAGGTTCAGGCGATTGCGGAACTCGACGGCACCCAGCGAGTCGAAGCCGAGCTCCTTGAACGTCCGCCCGGCGTCGACGGCTTCCGGCCCGTCGTAACCCAGCGTCGTGGCGACCTGGTCACGCACCAGGTCCAGGAGCAGATCGTCCTGCTCGCTCCCCTCCAACTCCGCCAGACGCGCCCTGAGTCCCGAGGCGGCGTCGGTCGACGGCACACTCGCCCGCACCTCCGCCGAGGTGTCCAGCCAGTGACGGCTGCGCTGGAAGGCGTACGTGGGGAGGTCCACGCGACGCGCGCCCGTGCCCTCAAAGATCTTGGCCCAGTCGACGGAAGCCCCGCCTACGAATGCCTCGGCGACAGAAGTCAGGAAGCGGTCCAGGCCGCCCTCGCCGCGGCGCAGGGAACCGACAGCGGTGATGGTGTGGGTCTCTGCGGTCTGCTCGATGCCCATAGTCAGGACCGGGTGGGCGCTCGACTCCACGAACAGGCGGAAGCCGTCATCCAGGAGGGCCTGGACGGCTTCCTGGAAGCGGACGGTCTGGCGCAGGTTGCGGTACCAGTAGGCGGCATCGAGAGCGCCAGTCTCCAGCACTCCACCGGTCACCGTGGAATAGAACGGCACGGAGGCCGGGCGCGGGGAGATTCCGGCGAGGTCGCGCAACAGCGCGCTCTCGATCTCCTCCACGTGTGCGCAGTGCGAGGCGTAATCCACCGCGACACGACGCGCACGGATACCGTCCGCCTCACAGCCGGCGAGGAGTTCATCGAGGGCGTCCGTGTCTCCGGACACAACCACCGTGGCGGGTCCGTTGATCGCGGCCACAGACAAACGATCGTCCAGGCGCTCCTCGACCGCCTGCACATCCAGCGAGACGGACACCATGCCGCCCCGGCCGGACAGGGCCCGCAGAGCCTTGCTCCGCAGCGCCACCACCTTCGCCGCATCCTCCAAGGACAGCGCACCCGCAACACAAGCCGCCGCTATCTCACCTTGCGAGTGACCGATGACAGCAGCCGGCTCCACACCGGTCGAACGCCACACCTCCGCCAACGAAACCATCACAGCCCACAACACCGGCTGCACCACGTCGACCTGCTCAAGCCAGGCGGCGTCCTCCGCACGCAGCAGACCGGTCAACGACCAATCCACATACGGCGCCAACGCCGCCCCGCACTCCGCGATCCGCTCCGCGAACACCGCCGAGGAATCCAACAGCTCCGCCGCCATACCGGCCCACTGCGACCCCTGCCCCGGGAACACGAACGCCACACGGCCATCCGCCCCCGCGACACGACCCCGCACCACACCGGGCGCCTCACGCCCCTCCACCAGAGCGCTCAGACCAACCTGATGTCCGGCCAGCACCACAGCACGGTGCTCGAAAGCACTCCGGCCGGCCGCCAGCGAGAAACCCACATCCAGCGGCGGCAACTCCCCCACACGCGCCAGCAACCGCTCCGCCTGCGCACGCAACGCCGCCTCGGACTTCCCCGACACCACCCACGGCACCACCGGCGCCTCGACCCGCGCCGACGTGTCCTGCTGGGCGTGCCGCGGTCCCTCGGTGAGGACGACGTGGCAGTTCGTACCGCCCACTCCGAAGGAGCTGACACCGGCGGTGCGCGGGGTGTCCGGGGCGGGGGTCCAGGGGGCGGTGGCGGTCTGGACGCGCAGGTTCAGTTCGTCCAGGGGGATGTCCGGGTTCGGTGTCCGGAAGTTGAGGCTGGGGAAGAGTTCGCCGTGCCTGAGGCCGAGGGCCGCCTTGATGAGGCCCACGATGCCCGCGGCGCCCTCCAGGTGGCCAACGTTGGTCTTGGCGGAGCCGACCAGGAGCGGGTCGTCCCGGCGGGCCGTGCCCAGGACGGCGCCGAGGGCCGCGGCCTCGATCGGGTCGCCGACCTTCGTGCCGGTGCCGTGGAGTTCGACGTACTGGACCTGGGAGGGGTCCACGCCGGCCTGCTCGTAGGCGCGCCGGAGCACGTCCTCCTGCGCGGCCTGCCGGGGGGTGGTGAGGTGGGTGCCGCCGCCGTCGTTGTTGACGGCGCTGCCGCGGATGACGCAGTGGACGGTGTCGCCGTCGGCGAGGGCGTCCGCGAGGGGCTTGAGCACGACGGCGCCGCCGCCTTCGCCTCGTACGTAGCCGTTGGCGCGGGCGTCGAAGGTGTAGCTGACCCCGTCGGGTGACAGGCCGCCGAACCTGGCGACGCCGACGCTGCTCTCGGGGGCGAGGATGAGGTTGACACCGCCGACGACGGCCACCGTGCTCTCGCCGCGGCGCAGGCTCTCACAGGCCAGGTGGACGGCGACGAGGGAGGATGCCTGTCCCGCGTCGAGGGTGAGGCTGGGGCCGCGCAGGCCGAGGTGGTAGGAGACGCGGTTGGCGATGATGCCGCGGTGCAGTCCGGTGAAGCTGTGCCGGTCGATGGCGTCGAGGCCGCGGCGCCGCTGGAGGGTGGCGTAGTCGTCCGCGATGACGCCGATGTACACGCCGGTGGCGGTGTCGCGGAGGCGGTCGGGGACGATGCCGGCGTCCTCCAGGGCCTCCCAGGTCAGTTCCAGCACGAGGCGTTGCTGGGGGTCCATCGCGGCGGCCTCGCGGGGCGAGACGCCGAAGAAGTCCGCGTCGAAGTGGTCCACCTGGTGCTGGGCCAGGAAGCCGGCGCGCCGGGTGCCGGGGGCGTCCGCAGCGGAGAGGCCGGCCGCGTTCCAGCGTTCCGCGGGGACCTCGGTGATCGCGTCGACGCCGCTGCGGAGCATGTCGCGGAAGGCGGCCGGGTCGGGTGCCCCGGGGAGGCGGCACGAGAGTCCGACCACTGCGATCGGAGCGTCCGCCATGTTCGGGCAGGCGGCCTCGGAACCCTTCATGTGCGTGACTCCCTGGGGGACCAGAACGTGGGACGCCGAGCGCGACGGAACTGCGCTCCCGGCTCTATGGGCATGACAGTGATTGCTTTGTCGGTGTGGGGGCGCCGGCGATGCCTGGCGGTGCCGCGGGCACCGGGCGGCGGCCGCCGATACATGCTGCCGTTGTGCGGACCCGTCCCGGGCAAGCCGGGATCACCCCGTCGCGCCCGGCGAGGGGCGCGACGAGGGGTACGGGTGTGCGGGCGGACCGGCAGGCGGGAGCTCGTGTCCCGGCCGGTGGTACGGCCCGGTGGGGGCTAGTAGATGCCCTCGGGGGCCGAGCGGACGACCTGGAGCGGCCGGACGTTGGCGACGCCGTCGCAGGGCCAGGCGTCGCCCGTGTCGTACCGCACGGCGATGTCGCGCTCGAGGATGTTCGGCAGGAAGAGGTCGTCGTGCAGGACGGTGAGCCGGACCTGGCCCTGTTCGCCGTAGCCGACGACCTTCGACCAGTCGTCCTTGTCGACCACGGCCATGGTCACCTGCGGGTAGTTGGGCAGGTAGGGCATCAGCGCGCCGTCGTTCTCCACGGGGAGGCCGACGGTGTTGCCGAAGGTGTTGGCGTAGGTCACGACGACCAGCCCGCCGCCGAGCGCCTCGTGGAAGGCGCGGCGCATCGCGGGGGTGGCGTGGGTGCCGCTGAGGCGCACGCCCTTCAGCTCGGCCACCAGTTCCGGCCTGGCCTTGATGAGGGCCTGGAGGAGCGCGGGGGTGGTGACGAGGTAGTCGACGGGCTGGCTCTCCAGGACGGCGGCCATCTGGTCGATGAGGTGCGCCGTGTATTCCTGGGCTTCCTTGAGCTTGCCGTTGCGCAGCATGCGCTTGACCCAGCGGGGGTCGAAGTCGATGCCGTACACGCGGCCGTCGTAGAGGTCCGCCAGGTCGGCGGCGCCGTGGCCGATGAGGTGGGGGCCGGTCGGGGTGGCCTGGAGCCAGACCCGGCCGGGCTCGAAGCCCTCGCGCTCGATGATCCATCGTCGCCAGGCGGCGCGGTGTTCGAGCATGGGCTCGGTGTAGAAGACGCGGCAGGGGCTGCCGGTGGTGCCGCCGGAGTCCCAGATCCGCCCGGACAGCGGGCGGGGCAGTGCCAGGGGCACCAGGTCGGTGGGGTCGAGCGTGCGCAGGACGCCGAGCGGCATGGGGCCGAAGGCGGCGAGGTCGGCGTAGCGGGTGATGTCACCGGGTGCGACGCCGATCTCGGCGGCGCGCTCGATCCAGTACGGGGCGCCGGTCTCGGGGTCGAGGTGGTGGCGGACGATGCGGCGCGTCCAGGCGTCGATGTCCTGTGCCAGCCACTTGTCGATGAGCGGGGTCACGTCCTTCATGGTCAGCCCACCACCGTTTCGCCGGCGGGGAGTTCGATGCCGAAGTCGTAGACGGCGGTCATCGCCTCGAAGACGTGGTCCGGGGACTCGACGTGCACCACGGGGAAGGAGGCGCTCTGGAAGGTGCCGAAGGCGGCGGGGCCGAGGACCAGGCCGAGCTCGGTGCCGGCGTCCTCGAGGCTGCCGATCATGTCGGCGACGTTCACGGGGTCGGTGGGGTTGCGGCGGAAGAGGTCGCGGATCTCTTCCCCCGTGGTGAGCGCCTTGCGTTCCATGCAGGAATGGACGGGAACGCGTGGGTCCTTGAAGGTCATGGCGTCCAGCCTGGGCGCGAGGAAATCGCTGACGTGCTGCTGCAACGGGGAGTGGAAGGCGGCGCCGTGATCCTCGGAGACGTGCAGGGCTCCGGCGGGCAGGGTGGTGCCGAAATGGTCGAGGGCGGTGCGGTAGCCGCCGAGCAGGACCATGCGTTCGTTGCCGTTGCCGACCCGTCCGAGATCGGCGGACAGATATACGTCATTGACGTCGGCGAGCAGGGCCGCGGTATCCGTGTCGAAGGGAATGCGGAGCATGGCGACGGCTTGCCGGGGACTGCCGGGCGGGGGTGCGGGAACTTCCCGCAGTCGCATCAGGAGAGTGAAAAGGTCCTGGCGTTCCACCGCGCCCGCGAGGGTCGCGGAGACAAGTGCGCCGAAACTGAGGCCGGATACCGCGGCCGGGGTGATTCCGTATTCCGCGGCGAGCACGTCGGCGATTCCGAGAACGGCGGCTGCCTGACGAATGGCGCCGACTCCCTGACGGTGTTCCTGTCCCGGCTGTCGTTGTTCGTGGAATATGCGGTCGACTTCGATACCGGTCCACTGCGCGATGTCCGCGTAGGTCTGCTGCACGCTCGGGAAGAGTTCGTACAGCTCCGCGCCGGCTCCCGGCTGATCGTTCATGCCGCCGTCAAGGATGTATGCAAGCGTCATTCAGGCCCCCGTTCCCGCTCTCTCCTCCGGACAGAGCGATGCTGCATCGCGGCGGGTCCCGTTGACACTTCCCCGGTGGACCCGCCCGCGCTCCCACCCTACAAACTTTCGAACTTCACGCGACTGTAACCATGGTCACATTCATGCATGTGAATCATGGACTACCGCATGGCAGGTAATTGGTCCATACCGGAGTTGACGATGGCATGGACCTCTCACCGTCAAGTGCCGCCAGGTGACAGCCCGTTCACGACTCCGCGCGTGCGGCGCCCAGATCCGCCCAGATCCGGTCCAGGGCGTCGACGAAGCCCTCGACCTCCTCGGAGGTGTGCACGGCCCCGGGCGCGACACGCAGGATCTCCTCACCGACCCGCACGCTCGGCGCGTTGATCGCCTGCACATAGATCCCGTAACGGTCCAGCAGCAGGGCGGACATGCGCTTGCACAGGGCCTCGTCCTTCACCAGGACGGAGACGATATGCGTCTGGTCCGAGATAAAGGGAATGCGCCGTTCCGTCAGCAGTTTGTGCATCAACTGCGCGTTGTCCCACAGAAGGGAGCGTTCGTCCTCGGACGACCGCAGATGCCGCACGGCGGCGAGGGCGCCCGCGGCCACGGCGGGCGGCAGGGCGGTGGTGAAGATGAAGGAACGGGACAACATCCGCACGGCCTCGATCACTTCGGCCGGGCCCGCGATATAGCCGCCGTTGGTGCCGAAGCCCTTGGCCAGCGTGCCCATGATGACCGTGAAGGCGTCGGCAATGCCCTCCCGGGCCGCGATGCCGGCGCCCTCCGGGCCGTACATGCCGACCGCGTGCACCTCGTCGAGAAAGGTCATCGCCCCGTACCGCTCGGCGATCTCCGCGATCTCGGCGAGCGGCGCGATGTCGCCGCTCATCGAGTACACGGACTCGGCGACGATGAGCTTGGGCACGTCCGGGTCGGCGGCCGCGAGCAGTTCTTCCAGGTGGGCGGTGTCGTTGTGCCGGAAGATGTGCTTCCGCGCACCGCTGTGGCGCAGGCCGTCGATGATGGAGGCGTGGTTCAGCGCGTCGGAGAAGACGACGCAGCCCTCCAGGCGCCCGGCGATCACGGACAGCGCGCCGTCGTTGGCGGTGTAACCGGAGCTGAAGAGGAGGGCGTCCTCCTTGCCGTGCAGCGCGGCGAGCTCCTTCTCCAGCAGCACATGGCAGTGGTTGGTGCCGCCGATGTTCCGCGAACCACCGGCGCCCGCGCCGTATTTGTCGACGGCTTCCTTCATGGCGTCGAGGACCGCGGGGTGCTGCCCCATGCCGAGGTAGTCGTTGCTGCACCAGACGTTGATCCTGGCCGCGTCGTCGCCGCCGCGTACGCTGGCGGCGGGGAACCGGCCGGCGAGCCGTCCGATCTCCAGGAACTCCCTCTTGCCCCCGTCGGAGCCTTCGGTGAGGCGGGAAAAGAGGTCCAGATATGGGGTCGTCACGTCTACTCGCTTTCGAGGCCAGCTGGGTGTGGTTGCCGCCTGTGCGCGAATGCGCCGGGCGCGGCTGCGGAGACTTCGTGGCGCCGGGTGCGGGGAGTCGGGGATCGCCCGCCGGAAATCACGGCGCGCCGTCCTCGATTCGAGGAGGCAGGGGGAATTGACCTCTGTATATCACCGTTCCATGCCACCGTCCAACCATCCGGTCCGTGACCGTCAATCGGCGCACCGTAAAGCGGAACTGCCGCCTCGACCAGGAAACTGACGATCAATCAGACATGGTTGCCAGGTCATCGTCAGTATGTGATCCTGCCCCGAGCAAACCGGTTCGGCGCAGTGGAGATTCGATGTCTACGAACGAGAATTATGTCCGCCGGGTCCTTGAGGCGCTGGCGGGCGCTCCGGACCGGATCGCCCTGTGGCGGGAGGGCGAGGAGTACACCGCGGCCCGGTTCTCCGGGACAGTTCTCGCCGCGGCGGAATTCCTGCGCCGGCACTTTACGGAAGGCGAAACTCCGATTGTGGCGGTGCTGACCGTCACCAATAGCCCGGCGACCATAATTCTGCGCTACGCGGCGAACCTCGTCGGAGCCACCGTGGTGCACCTGCACTCCACGAACGCGGTGGACCCCAACGACCAACTGACCGCCGCCGCACGGCTGGAGATCCTCCGGACGACCGGGGCGACCTTCCTCGCCGTCGACAAGGAGAACGCCGACACGGCCCGCGAGCTGTGCGACCGGTTGCCGCACGCGCCCCGGCTCGCCGCGCTCGGCGACCTCGGCCCCGACGTCCTGGATCTGACGGCGGGCGACCCTGAGGCCCTCGGCCTGGACGCGATCGAGGCCGACCCCGAGCAGCCCGCCGTGGTGCTCTACACCAGCGGCACGAGCGGCGCGCCCAAGGGCGTCACCCTGCCGTACCGGGTCCGCAGCCTCTATCTCCTCGCGGGCCTCCAGGCCCCGGCCCCGATCGTGTATCTGTCGACCCTGCCCGTGAGCCACTCCAACGGCTCGGGCGCCGACCTCGCCCTCGCTTCCGGCGGCACGGTCGTCCTGCACGACGGCTTCGAGCCGGGCGCCGTCCTGCGCGCGGTGGAACGGCACCGGGTCTCCGCCCTGACGCTCACCCCGCCGCAGCTGTACATGCTGGTCGACCACCCGGACACCGCCGGCACCGACCTTTCCAGCATCAAGATCATTTCCTATGGCGGCTGTGCCGCCTCCCCCGCGCGGCTCGCCGAGGCGGTCGAGGTGTTCGGCCCGGTGCTTCTGCAGTTCTACGGCACCACCGAGACCAGCGGCATCACCGTGCTGATGCCGCCCGACCACTTCGACCCGGAACTCCGCGCCACCGTCGGCCGTCTGACCGCCGAGGTGCGCGTCCTCGACCAGGACGACCAGCGCGAACTCCCGCCGGGCGAGACCGGCGAGGTGTGCGTGCGCACCCCGTTCACCATGCTCGGCTACTGGGGCGACCCGGAGCTGACCGCCGCGACCGTCCGCGACGGCTGGGTGCACACCGGCGATCTCGGCTCCCTCGACGAGCGCGGCTATCTGCGCCTGCACGGCCGGATGGGCGAGGTGATGAAGACCAACGGGATCAAGGTCCACCCCACGGACGTCGAGAACGCGCTGCTCTCCCACCCCGAGATCGCCCAGGCCGCCGTGTACTGCGTCGTCGACGCCGACGCCGTCGAGCACATCCACGCCGCGGTGGTCGCCCGCACGGGCGCGGCCGTCGACGCCGAGGCCCTGATCGGCCACGTCGCCGCCGAGCTGTCCCCGAAGCACGTGCCCGCCGTGGTCACCTTCCACGACACCCTGCCCCTCACCGGCGCGGGCAAGCCGGACAAGCAGGCGCTGGCCGCCCGGCACGCGGACGCGGCATGACCCTCAGCGCCGCGTCCATCCTCGCGGAGTCCGCGCTGCGGCGCCCGGACCACACCGCGCTCGCCTTCGGGCCGGAGCGGTTCACCTACGCCGAACTGTGGGACGCCGCCCGGCGGTACGCGACCGTGCTGCGGGAGCAGGGCGTGCGTCCGGGTGACCGGATCGCCCTGCTGCTGCCCAACTCGCCGCACTTCCCGATGGTGTACTACGGCGTGCTGGCCCTCGGCGCCGTCGCCGTCCCGGTGCACGGCCTGCTGCGCGCCGAGGAGATCGTCCACGTGTTGCGCGACTCGGAGGCCGGGGCGCTGGTGTGTGCCGAGCCGATGCTCCCCCAGGGCGCCGAGGCCGCGCGAGTCGCGGACGTCGCCGTGCTCACCCTCATGGAGGAGACCGACGGCGGCTCACCGCGCCTCGACGTCCTCGCCGAACGGGCGGAGCCGCTCGACCGCTGCGCGCCGCGTGCGCCCGAGGACCTGGCCCTGGTGCTCTACACCTCCGGTACCACCGGCCGGCCCAAGGGCGCGATGATCACCCAGCTCAACCTGGTGATGAACGTCAGCACCACGATGCGCTCGCCGTTCGACCTCGGCCCCGACGATGTACTCCTCGGCTGCCTGCCGCTCTTCCACACCTTCGGCCAGACCTGCGGCATGAGCGCCGTCTTCCTGGCCGGCGGCACCCTCGTGCTCATGAGCCGCTTCGACGGCCCCGGAGCGCTCGGCCTCATGATCGCCGAGAAGTGCACGGTGTTCATGGGTGTCCCGACGATGTACCTCGCCCTCCTCGACGCGGCCGCCCACGAGCCCCGTCGCCCGCCGCTCGACCGCGCCTTCTCCGGCGGCTCCGCGCTGCCCGTCAAGGTGCTCGAGGACTTCGAGGACGTCTACGGCTGCCCGATCTACGAGGGGTACGGCCTGACCGAGGCGTCCCCGTGCGTCGCGTACAACCAAAAGGCGTGGCCCCGCAAGCCCGGCACCGTCGGCCGGCCCATCTGGGGCGTCGAGGCGGAGATCGCCGCCGCCGACGTGGAGGGCCGCATCGAGCTGCTGCCGGACGGCGAGGTCGGTGAGATCGTCGTGCGCGGCCACAACATCATGGCGGGCTATCTCAACCGGCCGGAGGAAACGGCGGCCGTGCTCGTCGACGGCTGGTTCCGCTCGGGCGACCTGGGGGTGAAGGACGCGGACGGCTATCTGACCCTGGTCGACCGCAAGAAGGACATGGTGCTGCGCGGCGGCTACAACGTCTACCCGCGCGAGGTCGAGGACGTGCTCATGCACCACCCGGCCATCGCCCAGGTCGCCGTGATCGGCGTCCCCGACGAGGTGTACGGCGAGGAGGTCTGCGCCGTGGTGCGCCCCCGGCCCGGCACGGCGCCCGGCCCCGCGCTCGCCTCGGAGATCGTGGCCTGGAGCAGGCAGCGGGTCGCCGCGCACAAATACCCGCGCCTGGTGGAGTTCGTCGACGCCTTTCCCCTCGGGCCGAGCGGGAAGGTGCTCAAGCGGGAACTCACGGCGCGGTTCGGCGAAGTGCGGGACGGGAGCGGGCCCCGAAGGCCGTGAGGTCCTCGGTCAGCGCCGCGGTCACCTGCTCCCGCTGCTCGTTGAGGTAGAAGTGACCTCCGCGGAACGTCCGGATCCGGAAGTCGGAAACGGTGTGCTCCGCCCACCGTTCCGCTTCCCGGCCGCTCACCTGCGGGTCGGTGTCACCGGTGTAGACGACGAGGGGGCAGCTCAGCGCGGGGCCCTGCCGGTAGGCGTACGTCTCCACGGCGGTGTAGTCGGCGCGGAGCGCCGGCATGATCATCCGTACGACGTCCTCGTCGTCCAGGAGAGCGGAGTCGGTGCCCGCCAACTCGCGGATCCCCGCGAGGAGTTCCGCGTCGTCCCGGAGCCGCGCCGTCCGCCGCCGCGCGGGGCCGGGCGCCGCACGCCCCGAGACGATCAGCCCCAGCAGCCGGCCGTCCGACTCCGCCTCCAGCCGCCGCGCGGTCTCGAAGGCGAGCGTGCCGCCCATGCTGTGCCCGAAGAGGACCATGGGCCGGTCGCCGCAGTCGCGCAGTGCCCCCGTGATGCCCCGCACCAGCTCGTCGACGCTGCTGAGCGGAGCCTCGGACCTGCGGTCCTGCCGCCCCGGATACTGCAAGGCGACCACCTCGGCACGGTCCGAGAGCGCGGCGGACAACGGCAGGAAATAACTGGCCGACCCACCCGCGTGCGGAAAGCAGACCACGGTGACCTCACGGTCCGGGCCGCCGCCCGAAGAATGAAACCGCCTGAGCCACGACTCCCCGATACCACCCATGAGTTCCCACCCGTTCTGTCGCCCCGTCGAACGCGCCCGGCGAAGCACGCTCCGACGCCAACCCTTCCGGACGGTCGCCTGATGATCAAGACATCGGGTATGAGGGGAACGCCTCATCGACGGACCTCGAACCACTGGCCGACGCGGCGGGCCGCGGCCCCGCGGGCCGCTCTTCCCCCTCACCCCGGCATGCCGGGCGGAAGCCCATGCACACCGCCCTCCCGCGACGGCTCGCGCGGCGGGAACCGGTCCCCCCGGGGCACCACCCCCGAGGGGACCGTCCGTGCTGCGCGCTGGACCTGCCAAGGTCAACGACAGCGCTCCGGCCGGTCAGTGGCCGGTGACCAGCTAACGCGATAGTCGCGCACAGGATTCCCTGCCCTCAGGGACCTTAACTCGAACTGACGGCGATTTCCCTCGCGTCAGGGAATAAGGCACGGGGATACCGGCGCGTACCGCCGGCAGCGGCGGAAATCCCTGCGCGCAGGGAAACAGGGCGGCGGATCCTAGCACACAAGATATTCCCCCACCCGGCCGATCCGCTTTGCGGGACCGGCATTTCCACCGAGGTCCGGACCATCGGGAGTGGGTCCCTACATGCAGGGACGAAGCACGCGAGTACCCGCTCTGTCGGATACGCTTCTGCGCTACCCGAGTTCGCTCGTTCGGGCGCCCGCTCACCACGGGCAGCGGCCCGGACCGGCGACCCGATACTGAAATGGACCTGCCAAGTCACTCCATGGAGAAATGGAGATCAACATTGGACAGTGGGAACGTCGCATTCCTTGCCGCAGCGGTGACGATCTTCGCGATCATCGCGTTCGTCGTGGTCTACACCATCAAACACCTGACCGGACATCCGCTGCGAATAGCGACGACGATCCTCGCCCTGGCCACCCTGGTCGGTGCGCTGGTGCCGCTGGTCGACGAGCTCCACGCGATGCCCTCGGCGCCACCGCCGAGGCCGGTGTCCCCGGCGTCAGGGGTAGGGCGTTGAGCCGTCAGCTGCCACCGGACTGGATGGCGACGCTCAACGAGCGGGTGATACGGCAGGCCGAACGGGCGCGCTCCGTCCGCTTCTTCACCTCGCTGCCCGGTCCCGTGCGGGAGACCCTCGGCGATCACCTGGTCAGCAGGCAGTACGGCAAGGGGGACCGGCTGCGCGGGGTCGTGCCCGGGTCGAGCGAGGTGCATTTCGTCCTCTCCGGCTGTGTGGCCGAACGGACCACGTCCGCCGGGTCCACCACACTGCGTTTCCGCGGCGCCGACTCCCTGCTCGGCGATGTGGAGATCGTCGACGAGACCGCCGGGCCCGCGGCGGCCCAATGCCTCACCACCACCTGGACCCTGTCCTGCTCGATGCCGCGCATGCGCATGCTGGCCGAGAGCGAGATATCCGTGATGAAGGGCGTGGCGAAGACCATCTCCGAACGCCTGCGGACCAATGAGCGGGTCTACGCCAATTCCCGGCACGCGCCCATTCAGCGCGTCTGCACGCTGCTGCTGGAATTGCACCGGACATCCGGCATGAGCGCCCGGCTGCTGCCCGATTCCTCGGTGGAGGTCACGGGGCCGACGCAGGCAGAACTCGGAGAAGCCCTGATGCTCGGCCGGGCGACCATCGAGAACGTCATGGCGGAATTACGCATGATGGGAATCCTGACGACCGGGCACCGGCACTACGCGGTCAAGAACGTCGAATTACTGACAGCCCTGGCCGAGGGAAAGGGCCCGTCGAAGGGCAAGGCGGGAAAGGGCCCGCCACCACCGCCGTCCCCCTTGCCGGAGCTGTGAGCGGGCCCGGGCCGGCGGCGTGGGGCCGCCCGGCAGGAGCTACGACGCCCTCCTTCGCGTGGCGGGGAGGAGGATCAGGTGTGTGCCCGGACGGCCCGCGCGGCGGCCGTTGGCGGTGCGGTAGACGTCGACCGGTCCGGCCGGACGCCAGTGCAGGCCGAGGCGCTTCGCGGTGTACATCGCCTCGTCCGCGCCGCGCAGCAGCTCCGAAAGGCCGGCGCCGGGCCTGCGGCCGACGCGGCACAGGCCGATCGACGCGCGGGGCGAGAGGGTGACGGCGCCGGTGTCGAGCGGGGCGGAGAGCCGGGCCGAGAGGCCGTACGTCAGCTCGCCATCGAGGTCGGCGTCCGGCGCGAGACGGATCACGGCGGTGTACTCGTCGCCGCCCAGCCGCGCCGCGAACCCGCCCCGTTCCCGGCACCACCCGTCGAGCCGGCGCCCGACGGCGGCGATGACCTGGTCGCCCACGGCGTGCCCGTGGGTGTCGTTGATCTGCTTGAAGCCGTTGAGGTCGAGGAGCAGCACGGCGGCGTCCGGGTGCTTGACGGCCCGCCGCGCGCGGGAGGTGAATTCGTCGCGGCACATGAGGCCGGTGAGGGGGTCGGTGCGGGCGGTGCGGAGGCGACGGACGAGTATGAGCGCGTGGGCGGCCCAGCCGACGGTCGGCGCGGCTATGGGCAGGGCCTGGACGAGGAGGTTCATCGAGGGACACCTTCCGAACAGAGAGCTGGCCCGCACGGCTTCGCGGACTCGGCGCGTGCGGGCCGGTGTGTGGTCCGGTCATGCTGGAGATCCCCCCTTTCCGCCCGCTCGGTGCGAACTCGGCTTCCGTACAGCGATGTTCGGATGCCGGAGCCACCGCGTCTGGCGGGTGGCCCCGTTCCGGTGCAGGCTGTCCGCATGGACAAGGACCTCTCCCGCGTCGCGCTCACCCCTGCCGCCACCGAGCTGATCCGACGGCTCCGGGAACGGCACGGGCCGCTGATGTTCCATCAGTCCGGAGGCTGCTGCGACGGCAGTTCGCCGATGTGCTATCCGTACGGCGAGTTCCGTACGGGTGGCTCCGACGTGCTGCTGGCCTCGCTCGTGGTGGAGGGGGTGGCGGAGCCCGTCGGGTTCTGGATGTCGGCGGACCAGTTCGAGCGCTGGCGGCACACGCACCTGACCGTGGACGTGGTGGCGGGGCGGGGCAGCGGCTTCTCGCTGGAGGCGCCGGAGGGGGTGCGCTTCCTCGTCCGGTCGAGGCTGCTGACGGACGAGGAGGCGGGCGCCCTGGACCGTGGGCCCGGCGCGCCGCCCTACGACGCGGCGTCCACCAAGGACAGCATCCGCAGCCGCTCCGGCGGGCCCGGCCGCGCGTAGTACCAGCCCTGCGCGGTGTCGCAGCCGAGGATCCGCAGGTGCTCGGCCTGGGTGCCGGTCTCGACGCCCTCGACGGTCACGGACAGGTCGAGCGTGTGGGCGAGGGAGACGATGCCCTCGACGATCTTCACGTCCACCGGGTCCGCGGGCGCGTGCTGCATGCCGCGGGTGAAGGAGCGGTCGAGCTTGAGCGTGCTGACGGGCAGCCGGCGCAGGTAGGAGAGATTGGAGTAGCCGGTGCCGAAGTCGTCGAGGGCGATGTCCACGCCCATGTCGGCGAGTTGGCGCAACGGGCGCAGTTCCTCCTCGTCGGCGCCGATCAGCGCGTTCTCGGTGACCTCCAGGCAGAGTGCGGACGGGGCGAGGCCGGACTCCTCCAGGACGGCGACGGTGTCGGCGACCAGGGAGGGGTAACGCAGCTGCGACGGCGAGAGGTTGACGTTGACGCGCATGGGCGCCTTCCCCGAGCAGCCCTCCTGCCAGGCCCGTGCCTGCCGGAGCGACTCCTGGAGGACCCAGCGGCCGAGCGGCACGATCAGGCCGGTGCTCTCCGCGAGCGGGATGAACTGGTCGGGGCCGAGCACGCCGTGGATGGGGTGCAGCCAGCGGACGAGTGCCTCGGCACCGCGCACGGCGCCGTCGGCGAGGCCGACGAGCGGCTGGTACTCGATGAAGAACTCGCTGTTGTCGAGCGCCGCGGGCAGCCGGTTGGTGAGACTGTGCCGGGCGATGACCCGGGCGTCGGAGTCGGCGTCGGCGTCGGCGAGTTCGTAGCGGTTGCCGCCCGCCGCCTTGGCGCGGTACATCGTGATGTCGGCGCTGCGCAGCACCTCGGCGGCACCCAGTTCGCCGGCGGCGCCCTCGACGATGCCGATGCTGGCGCGTACGGACAGGTCCCGGTCGTCGAGACGGATCGGGCGGGAGAGGGCCGTCAGCATCCGGCGGGCGAGGGCGATGGCGTCGGCCTGGGCGGACGGCCCGGTGAGCAGGGCCACGAACTCGTCGCCGCCGAGGCGGGCGACGAGTTCGGCGGGGGCGGTGGCGCAGGCGCGGAGCCGTTCGGCGACGGCGACGAGGAGCTCGTCGCCCACGGCGTGGCCGAGGCTGTCGTTGACGGCCTTGAAGCCGTCGAGGTCGAGATAGCACAGGCCGAAGCGGGCGGTTCCGCCGTCGTCCGCGGGGGCGGTGAGGGCGCGGTCGATGCTCTCGAAGAACAGGGTGCGGTTGGGCAGGCCGGTGAGGGCGTCGTGGGTGGCCTCGTAGCGCAGCCGCTCGTGGAGCAGCCTGCGCTCGGTGATGTCCTCCATGAGCGCGAGCTGGTACTGCGGCCGGCCGTGGGCGTCGCGGAGGAGGGCCACGGACAGGTCGGTCCACAGGACGCTGCCGTCGCCGCGGTAATACGGCTTCTCGACGCGGTAGTAGTCGCGTTCGCCGCTGATGAGCTCCTTGTAGAGGCCCCAGACCTCGGGTGAGTCGTCGGGGTGGACCATCTCGCCGACGTTGCGGCCCATGACGTCCTGGGCCATGCCGCCGAACATCCGGGTGAGGGCGTCGTTGACGTCCATGATGCGGCCTTCGACGTCCGCGATGCCGACGCCGATGGCGGCGCCCTCGAAGACGGCGCGGAAGCGGGCCTCGCTGGTGTGCAGGGCCTTCTCGGTCTCGGCCTGCGCGGCGAGCGCGGCGCGGGAGAGGGCCTCCTGCTCGGCCAGGGTGCGCTCGCGCAGGGCGCGGGCGAAGCCGGCGGCCAGGGAGTGCTGGAGGCGGGCGCACCGGTCGCGGGCCTCGGCTTCGGAGAGGCCGCCGCCGGGCGGGCAGTAGACCAGGAGGTAGGAGTCGATGGCGCTGAGGATCAGCGGGAGGGCCTCGGGGTCGGTGCAGTGGGCGGACACGAGCGCGGCCCCGACCTCGGCGGCGGCCGTGGGGTCGAAGGGGCGGGTGCGCAGGGCGGCACCGAGCCGTCCGGCGAGCGGGACGAGGTGGTTCTCGAACTCGGCACGGGTCAGATGGGTCGTCGTCGCCGGATAGACCGTCCGGCCCCAGATCGCGGCGAAGCGCTTGAGGCTGTCGGCACGGACGGGGTCGTCGCCGTGACGCGGGAGGGAGGCGAGGATCCCGAGTGCCCGGCCGTCGGGGCCCTGGATACCGGGGCCTTGGACGCCGGTGCCCCGCGGGTCGTCACCGCGGCCGCCGGTGCCCCGCGGGTCGGCGCCCGGGACACCGGTGCCCCGCGGGTCGGCGGCAGGCTCCGCCACCGGTTCCGTTCCCGGTTCCGGGTGCCCGTCGCGGTGGGCATGGGCGTTGTGCTCCTGGGCGCGGGAGCCGTACGGAGCGGCCGGCTCCGCGAGGCCCTCGTCGCAGCAGGGGCCCTCGCTCGGTTCGCCTTTCCCCAGGCTGCTCGGCTGTGTGGGGCAGTCCGGTGCGCGGCCGCCGCGTACGCGGAACCCGGCGGCCCTGCCGGCCATGGTGCCCAGGGCCGGCGCCACGCTCCCGGGGCTCGGCCCGGCACCGGCGCTGCCGCCGATTCCGATTGCGGTTCCGCTTGAGATCTCGTTCACGGCTTGCGCCCCACCCCGGCGAAGCCTACGTACATCGCCGGATCGTCGCCCGGGTCCGCCGTGCCCGCGCGGCCCGCGACCGGGGCCTCGGGCCGCCACATCGGCATGGGCACCAGGCCCGGCTCGACCATCTCGAAGCCGTCGAAGAAGCGGGCCACCTCGCCGTGCGAGCGCATCAGCAGCGGGGAGCCGACACCGCGGTAGACGCCCTCCACCCGCTCGCCCTCCTCCGGCTTGATCGGACCGCTGTCGGTGGTGGCGTGGGTGAGGATCAGCAGGCTGCCGGGGGCGAGCGCGTCGCGCAGCTCGGCGACGGCGCCCCACGGGTCGTCGCGGTCCTCCATGAAGTGCAGGACGGCCACCAGCAGCAGCGCGACCGGCCGCCGAAGATCGAGGAGCCTGGTGACCTCCTCGCCGGTCAGGATGTCCAGCGGCGCGCGCAGGTCCGCTGCCGCGATCGCCGCGCGCGCGTTGCCCGCGAGGACGGCGCGGCTGTGCGCGACGGCGACCGGGTCGTGGTCGACGTAGACGACGTGCGCGCCGGGGGCCGCCTCCTGGGCGATCTCATGGACGTTGCCGAAGGTCGGGATGCCGGAGCCGATGTCGAGGAACTGCGTCACGCCCCGGCCGGCGGCGTAGCGCACGGCCCGCCGCATGAAGGCCCGGTTGGCCTGCATGACCTTCGGCAGGCCGGGGAAGGCGTCGATGGCCCTGCGCCCGGCCTCCCGGTCGACCTCGAAGTTGTGCGAGCCGCCCAGGTAGTAGTCGTAGATGCGGGACACGCTCGGCACGGAAAGGTCGATGCCTTGGGGGGCCCAGGTGGGACGCTCCATCAGTCTGTCTCTCCAGCTCATCGAACGGACATGTGAGCAGAGGCTACTGATCGCCCGTTCGAATGGAAGAAGCAAGTGGAAATCTGCGATCCGCATTTAACCGCGGTTCGCCCCTGCTCCCTGCGGGTGCTCCCCCCGAAGTACCCCAAAACCACTTTCGCACGTGAGATGCATCTCTCCCACTTCCCCCCTCACATACCTCTACGGCCACAACGGGCACATGCGCAACCCTTTGCACCGCCCTTCCTCGATTTGATCATGAATTGCACGGGGTTCAGCACCGGGGCTCTCGCCACATCGGCCACATCGGCGGGCCCTCGGGGAGCTCCACGGCCGTGCCCGTGAAGACGAAGCCGAGGCGCTCGTACAGGCTCTTGCTGCGCGCATTGCTCGCCTCCAGATAGGCCGGTACGCCCTCCCGGTCGCAGCGGTCGAGGGCCGTCGCCAGCAGCGCCCGGCCGCGGCCCTGGTTCCGGCGGCCGGGCGCCGTGACGATGACCGGCAGGTAGTAGTGCGACCGGTCGGCGGGGTGCACCCGGGCCGTCAGCTCACCGACGATCCGCACGCGCTCGTTGCCCCGGTCCGCGCGGACGAGCCGGTCACCGAGGTCGTCCTCCTCCGCGCCCTCCCCCGCCGCCCGCACCGGCAGCCACAGCGCGGCCGCCGAGAGGTCGTCCGTCACATCGGCCCAGCCGTCGCGCAGCGCCGCGTCCAGATACACGCCGAAGAATTCCGGCTGCGCGGCACGCCGGTGCTCCTCGTCCGGGAAGACCCAGCCGCTGACCGGATCGGCCATGAACCCCTCCCCGATCAGCCGGCGGATCTCGTCCCGCTCCCCCGCGACGGCCCGGCGGATTCCCGGCACGACGGCGGTGTCCTGATGCACGGTCACGGCTCATTCCTCACGTACGAAATGACGTGGCTCTCACGCCGCGACGATCGTACGGACCGGTGGAGCATGCCGTCGGCGCGAATGCGGTACGGCCTGAATGGCCGCCGGATGACGCGGTATTCACCGGCACATGGACATCAGCGGACTCCCACGGCCGCCAGTGCCCGGCGCTGCGCGGGCGACGGTTCGGCCGGGAAGTAGAGATAGCAGATCCCTCCCGTGCCGCTCTTGACCTGCCCCTGCGCATTGCGGCGCTTCGTCCGCAGCCAGATGTTCTCGAACTGGCGGCGCTTGTAGACGTGTCGGACCGCGGCGTCCGTCGCACTCGCCGGGTCATTGGCCACCACATCGCCGCCGTGGGTGAATCCGACGACACACATCAAGTGACCCGCGGTGCCGTAGCCGGCCCCGTCGAGTTCGGAGGCGAGGAAGGACTGCGAGGTGATCACGGGAATTCCCGCGTGGATCAGTTTCTCCACGTCGTTCAGGGAACGCAGCCGGGTGACCACCGCCTGCATGTCGCGGTAGGTCGCGGCATAGGCGGCGTTGAACGGCCAGTTGCCACAGCCCTGGTACTGGTAGTCGTAGGTGAGGCGGGCCGCCTGGCAGACCTGCGGATCGGCGTACGCGCGGTCCACCCAGGCGAGATCCGCGGCCGACGGCGCCCGGCCCCAGTATTCGACGGCCATCTGCGAGGAGGTCGGACTGCACCACGCCTCGCCGCCGTTGTCGTACTGCGGATACTGCCCCTTGTGGATCTCCTGCGAATAGCGCGGCACCCGCAGCTCGCGCCCCGTCCCCTCCCCCGGTGCCGAGGCGGGCACGGAGAAGCGGTCGGGGATGTCGGAGCCCATGGCGCCGAGCCGCCACACCGTGGGCGTCAGGCCGCTGCCGGGCCTGCGGAGGAGGGTGAGGCGCAGCTCGTACGAGGCCAGCCGGAGGCCCGTCGCGGGGTCGTCGACGGCGAGAGTGTCGGTGGAGACGCTGCTCCTGCCGTCCTTCTGGCCGTCGACGGAGGTGCGCCGGATGTCCCCGACCGCGTCACCGGCGGTCCAGCGGCCCATCACGTACCACGGGGTGCGGCCGCCGCCGGTGTAGGCGCAGCGGAGCTCGACCTGGAGCCAGGTCCCGGCGGGCGCGTGGGCGTTCCAGGAGGCGACGATCTCGCTGGCGGGGGCCGTCAGCCGGTGGACGGGGCCGGTCCAGGTGGCGTACTCCCAGGTGGCCGTGGTGCCGGTGTGCGGGTCCTGGTGGTCGAGGGTGCCGGCGGGGTGGTCGATGACCAGGCCGGGGCGGTGGCCCGCGCGCGCCCCCGTGCCGTGGGCGGTGCCCTGCCGCCAGTCGGCGGGGGTGAGCCAGGCGTGGTAGTCGATGGTTCCTCCTCCCGAAGGGGCGGCGAAGGCCGGTCCGGGGGTGGTGACCGCGGCGGCGGCCGCGCCGAGTGCGGCGGCCAGGACGGTGCGTCTGCTGGACATGGCGTGATCCTCGTGGTCGGGCGCCGGTGGGGGTGGCGAAGGGCTTCTCCCCGGTCCCGCCCCTTGTCGAAACGGGGTCCCGTCACCGGGCCCCGTCCCCCGGGAGGGCACGCGCCGCCCCGGGCGGTACGACCCGGCCCGTACCGCGCATAACGTGGGATCGTGAACGACCCCAGCACCCTCCTGCCGCTCGCCCGGGAACTGCGCGCGCTCCGGCCGTCCCTCGGGCCGGTGCGGCTCGTGGCCGTCGACGGCCACGCGGGCTCCGGCAAGACCACCTTCGCCGCCCGCCTCGCGTCCGCCCTCGGTGGCGCCCCGGTCCTCCATCTGGACGACCTCGCCACCCACGAGGAGCTCTTCGGCTGGACCGGGCGGCTGCGCTCCTGGGTCCTGGAACCGCTGGCCCGGGGCGAGACGGCCCGCTACCGCGCCTACGACTGGGTGGCCCGGCGGTTCGCCGAGGAGCGCGCGCTCCCGCCCGCGCCGGTCGTGCTCGTGGAGGGCGTGGGAGCCGGCCGCCGGGAGCTGCTCCCCCATCTGGCGTGTCTGCTGTGGATGGAGTTGACGGATGAACGCTCGTGGGAAAGGGGTCAACTCCGTGATGGTCCCGAACTGACCGATTTCTGGGACGGCTGGAAGCGAGCGGAGCAGCGCCACTTCTCGACGGACCCGACGCGCCCGCGCGCACAACTCCTGATTCTCCAGTGCAAGGAGGGGTACGAGGTGCTGCCGGGACCCCAAGAGAGCCCCTGAACCGCCCTCGTGCTCACGCTCGGTGAGCAACCGGGGCCGGTCCACCGGTCGTCCTCGACCGATCCCCGCCGAGTGCGCCAACTCGGCTTGACCGAGGGGGCGTACAGGACTTACGTTCTCATTAGGCGGCCGACGCGAGTCGCCGCAGGACGCGAAGCCCCCGGTTGTTCCCCCGTGATCGGGGGCTTCGTACTTTCCACGTCACCCCCTTTTGAGCGCTTTGCTCCACCGCCCCCTTCACCCTGGGTGACCATCTTCCGGAGCGCTTTCCGGCCCCTCGGGACCGCCCCCGCGCCGTGAACAGCGGTGCCGCACCCTTCGGCCCCCACCGACCACGCAGGTACGATGCCAGTCGGCACACTTATCGGCTGGCGTGTCGGCACACTGGTCAACTCCCGTCCACAGCACAGCGGTTCGGCAAGGCGCGCCAGGCAATCGCCCGGCTGCACGCTACGGGGGCAGGGTTTGTGGGGGACGTGATGGATTTCGGCATGCAGGGCCCACCCGCCCCGGCCGATCTCGCCTGGCTGCGCGCCGTCGACGCCTACACGATGGGCGCGTACGCGCAGGCCGAGGAGGAGTTCCGGGCCGCGGTCGGGGCGGATCCCGGCATGGCCGACGCCTGGCTCGGCCTGCACGCGCTGCGCGCCGAGACGACCACGGCACTGCTGCGCATGTACCGCCACCGCGAGCGGTTCGGCGAGCAGCGCACCCGCCACCGGCGCACCCTCAATTCCTGGTACTGGCTGGGCTGGTGGGTCCAGCCGGTCCTGGAGAGCGGCCGCGACCTGCTCCTCGCCCACGCCTCGCACTGGCTCGACGGTCGCCATGTGCCCGAGCTCGACCGGGCCCTGGCCGACTGCCCGCCCGTCGAGACCGACCCCCAGGCCCGCTTCCTGCACGCCTGCCGCGCCTACCTCGTCAAGGACTGGGAACAGCTCGTCCGGCACACCGAGCCGCTGCTCGACGATCCGCTGCTGGGCATCGAGGCGGGGCTCTTCGGCGGCATGGCCCGGGTCCGCCTGGAGATGTACGGACAGGCCGAACCGCTGCTGTCCGCCGCCCTGATGCGCTGCCGCAGCGAGCAGCCGCAGCGCAAGGAACTGCGCTACTGGCTGGCCCGCGCCCACGAGGGCACCGGCCGCAGCGCCGCCGCCCTCCCCCTCTACCGCGCCGTGCACCGCGTCGACCCGTCCTTCATGGACACCTCCGCCCGGCTGACCGCCATCGCCGACGGGGACGGCCTGGACGACCACCTGGACCTGGCCCCGGTGCCCTCGGGCGGCCCGCCGGGCCCGGGCGCCGAGGGTCCCGCCGACACGGCGGGCGAGCCGGACTCCCTGTCCGCGCCGGACCCCCTCGACGGCCGCGACCTGCTGACCGGCACCGGCCCGGAGCCCACGGGTACGGCACAGGCCGGCCCCGACGGCCTACGCCGGATGACCCGGATCCCGGTGCCGCAACAGCCCGCGCCCCAGCCGGCGCCGGGCCCCTCCGACCCCGTGCTGCTGGCGAAGGCCCTCTCCGAACTGGAGCGGATGGTGGGCCTTGAGCCCGTCAAACGGCAGGTGCGGGCGCTCTCCGCCCAGCTGCACATGGCCCGGCTGCGGGCGGGCCAGGGGCTGCCGGTGCAGCCGCCCAAGCGGCACTTCGTCTTCTCCGGCCCCTCGGGCACCGGCAAGACCACCGTGGCCCGCATCCTGGGCCGGGTCTTCTACGCCCTGGGACTGCTCGGCGGCGACCACCTGGTCGAGGCCCAGCGCGCCGATCTGGTCGGCGAGTTCCTCGGCCAGACCGCGGTCAAGGCCAACGAGCTGATCGACTCGGCCCTCGGCGGGGTGCTCTTCGTCGACGAGGCGTACAGCCTCTCCAACTCCGGCTACAGCAAGGGCGACGCGTACGGCGACGAGGCCCTCCAGGTGCTCCTCAAACGCGCCGAGGACAACCGCGACCGGCTCGTCGTCATCCTCGCCGGCTACCCCGAGGGCATGGACCGGCTGCTCGCCGCCAACCCCGGCCTGGGCTCCCGCTTCACCACCCGCGTGGACTTCCCCAGCTACCGCCCCCGCGAACTCACCAGCATCGGCCAGGTGCTGGCCGCGGAGAACGGCGACCAGTGGGACGAGGAGGCGCTGGAGGAGCTGCGCAGCGTCAGCTCCCACGTCGTCGAGCAGGGCTGGATCGACGAGCTCGGCAACGGCCGCTTCCTGCGCACCCTTTACGAGAAGAGCTGCGCCTACCGCGACCTCCGCCTGTCGGGGTACGCGGGCACGCCGACCCGGGACGACCTCGCCACACTGCGCCTGGCGGACCTGATGCAGGCATACGGCGAGGTCCTCTCGGGCCCGGGCTGGGCCTCCCCCCGCCGCGAATCCCGAGACCCCCAGGACCCGCCGTGACGATATACAGCCCGTTGGGGGCACCTCCCAGCGGTAGCTGGGGGAGAGCGAGGACAACGCGCGAAGCGTGTTGCGGGGTCCGGGGCGCAGCCCCAGTTCCGGGGGCCTGGGGGCTTGCCCCCCACGCGGCGGAGCCGCACATCAGACACAGCCGGGAAGGGGCGGGGCCGGGGAACAAACAGCCCGTCCGGCGCCTGAGGACGCGGCCGCAGGCCGCCCCCGCCGCTGGGGGCACCCCCGGACTGCGTCCGGGGGAGGCAACAAAACCCGCACGCCGGAGGCCGAGGCACGCGCCGCCACGCGGCGGGTGCCGCGCCCCCGCCTCAGCCCGCCATCACACCCCGCTCCCGCGCCACAAGCACCGGCTTCGCCCGAAGCTCCGGCACCAGAGGCCGCACCGGCGCGGCCACCCGGTGCGAAGGATCCCGCACCTCGCCCACGAGCATCTCCAGCACATCCTCCAGCGCCACAAGACCCAGCACCTTCCCGGACGCGTCTGTCACAGCGGCCAGGTGCGCGGCCGCGCGCCGCATCACGGTGAGCGCGTCGTCCAGCGGGAGTTCGGCCCGCAGGGTCTCCACCCGCCGCCAGACGTGCTGCGGCACGGCCCGCTCGCGGTCCTCCAGGTCCAGGACGTCCTTCACGTGCAGGTAGCCCATGAAGGCGCCGCCGGGGCCGGCCACCGGGAAGCGGGAGTAACCGGTGCGTACCGTCAGCTCCTCGATCTGCCGGGGGGTGACGGACGGGGCGACCGTGACCAGCGCCGCCGGGTCGAGGAGGACGTCGGTGACCGGGCGGCTGCCCAGCTCCAGCGCGTCCTCCAGCCGCTCCTGCTCGGCCGGTTCGAGGAGACCGGCCTGGCGGGAGTCCTCCACCAGGCGGTTGAGCTGCTCGCTGGTGAACACCGCCTCGACCTCGTCCTTGGGCTCGACCCGGAACAGCCTCAGCACCCCGTGCGCGCAGGCGCCGAGGAGGGCCGTGACCGGCCGGCACAGCCGGGCGAAGGCGACGAGCCCCGGACCGAGCCACAGCGCGGCGCGGTCGGGCGCCGACATCGCGAGATTCTTCGGCACCATCTCGCCGATGACGAGGTGGAGGAAGACCACGAGGGCCAGGGCGATCACATAGCCCAGCGGGTGGACCAGCCCGTCGGGCAGCCCCACCGCGTGGAAGACGGGCTCCAGCAGGCGCGCGACCGTCGGTTCGGCGACCGCGCCGAGGGTGAGCGAGCAGATGGTGATGCCGAACTGCGCGGCCGCCATCATCTGCGGGAGGTTCTCCAGCCCGGTCAGCACCGTACGGGCCCGCGCGGAGCCCTCGGCGGCCCTCGGCTCGATCTGGCTGCGGCGCACGGACACGAGCGCGAACTCGGCGCCCACGAAGAAGCCGTTGGCCAGCACCAGCAGCACGGCGAAGAGGAGTTGCAGCACGCTCATCGCTGCTCCCCCTTGGCACCGGTGGTACGCACCAGGCGCACCCGTTCGGCCCGGTGGTGCGCCACCTGTCGTACGGAGAGCCGCCAACCCGGCAGTTCGGCGGTGTCGCCGGGGGCGGGGATCCGGCCGAGGAGACCGGCGACCAGACCGGCGACCGTCTCGTAGGGGCCGTCGGGCGCCTCCAGGCCGACGCGGCGCAGGGTGTCGACACGGCAGCCGCCGTCGGCCTCCCAGGCGGCGCGGCCGTCCTCGCAGGCGACGGGGGCGAGTTCGGGCCGGGCGTCCTCGTCGTCGTGCTCGTCGCGCACCTCGCCGACGAGCTCCTCGACGATGTCCTCCAGGGTCACCACACCGGCCGTGCCGCCGTACTCGTCGACGACGACGGCTATCGGCTGCTCGCTGCGCAGCTGCTCCAGCAGCGGCTGCACGGGCAGGGTGCCCGGCACGAGCATGGGCGCGACCGCGATCCGGCCGACCGGGGTGCGCAGCCGGTCGTGGCCGGGGACCGCGAGGGCGTCCTTGAGGTGGACCATGCCGACGACCTCGTCCAGGCGCTCCCGGTAGACCGGGAAGCGGGAGAGGCCGGTGGCGCGGGTGAGGTTGAGGACGTCCTCCGCGGTCGCGGTCGACTGGAGGGCGCTGACCTTCACCCGGGGGGTCATCACGTGCTGGGCCGTGAGCCCGCCGAGCGAGAGGGTCCGTACGAACAGGTCGGCGGTGTCCTGCTCCAGGGCACCGGCGCGCGCCGAGTGCCGGGCGAGGGAGACCAGTTCACCGGGGGTGCGGGCGGAGGCCAGCTCCTCGGCGGGCTCGACGCCCAGGGCCCGTACGAGCCGGTTGGCGACCGTGTTGAGCAGAGTGATCACAGGCCGGAAGAGGTGCGCGAAGGCATGCTGCGGGCCGGCGACGAAGCGGGCGACCTGGAGGGGCCGGGAGACGGCCCAGTTCTTGGGCACCAGTTCGCCGATGACCATCTGGACGGCGGACGCCACCAGCATGCCGGTCACCACGGCGACGCCGGGGGCGGCGCCCTCCGGCAGTCCGGCGAAGGTGAGCGGCCCGGTGAGCAGCCGTCCGAGGGCGGGCTCCGCGAGCATGCCGACCACCAAGGAGGTGATGGTGATGCCGAGTTGGGTGCCCGAGAGCTGGAAGGAGAGCTCGCGCAGGGAGGCGACGACGGTGCGGGCGCGGCGGTCGCCGGCGGCGGCGGCCCGTTCGGCCTCCGGCTTCTCGACGGTCACCAGGCCGAACTCGGCGGCGACGAAGAAGCCGTTCGCGAGAATGAGGAAGAGCGCTGCCGCCAGAAGCAGCAGGGACACGGTGACACTCATGCCGCCGCCTCGTCACGGTGGGCGGCGGCGCAGGTACTACAGGACGATCCGTCCATTGCCGGAGGGAGTCACTCCTCGGTTCGCAGGTGCCCCACGGGGCCGTGGGGTCCACGGCCGGAACGGCGTGTGCGGGGCGGGGCACGGTGTGCCCGTGGCACCAGAGTAATCAAGGACTCGCGATCTTGGGGCGGTCGACGGCGGTCAGGTCGCGGACCGGCCGGTCCCGTGCGCCTCGGCGAGGGCCCGCAGGGCGCGGGCGTGGGTGATGGCCTGCTGCTTGGCGATGCCCGGCTGGATGCCCATGGCGGACAGCGTGGTGCCGTCGGAGAGGTCGAGGCGGACCCAGGGGTCGCCGGCGCGCAGATTGACGCGGACGATCTGGGCCCAGGCCAGCTTGCGGGTCGTCGCCATGTTGACGACGGTGACGCCGTCCTCGGTGGCGACGACCTTGGGCCGGGCGAGCAGCGCGAGGACCCCGAAGACGACGAGTCCGGCGGTGGTGAAGGTGATCCGGTCCCCCGTGCTGAAGCTGCCGGTCAGCAGGGCGCCCGCGGTGAGCACGACGAACAGCGCGGCGCCGAGGCCGAGCAGCACGGCCCGGGTGACGGTCGGGCGGAAGGTGACCGGAAGACCGGGCGGCGGCAGGGGGGTGGACACGGCGTGAAGGTTCTCTCGGCGTCGTCGGGGCTCGCGTGCGGGGTGGGCGCCGTCAGAGGCGGCAGGCGTGGATGCCGGTGGTGAGGATGGCGCGCGCGCCCAGCTCGTAGAGCTCGTCCATGATGCGCTGGGCGTCCTCGGACGGGACCATGGAGCGGACCGCGACCCAGCCCTCGTGGTGCAGCGGGGAGACGGTGGGCGACTCCAGGCCGGGGGTGAGGGCGACGGCGCGCTCGACGTGCTCGACCCGGATGTCGTAGTCCATCATCACGTAGCGGCGGGCGACGAGGACGCCGTGCATGCGGCGGAGGAACTGCTGGACCTTGGGGTCGTCGGCCGGGGCGCCGGCGCGGCGGATGACGACGGCCTCGGACTCCAGGATCGGCTCGCCGATGATCTCCAGCCCGGCGTTGCGCAGGGTGGTGCCGGTCTCGACGACATCCGCGATGACCTCGGCGACGCCGAGCTGGATGGCGGTCTCGACGGCACCGTCGAGGTGGACGACGGAGGCGTCGACGCCGTTGTCGGCGAGGTGCTTGGTGACCAGGCCGGAGAAGGACGTGGCGACGGTCATCCCGCCGAACTCGCCGACGTCCTTCGCGGTGCCCGGGCGGGTGGCGTAGCGGAAGGTGGACCCGGCGAAGCCGAGCTGCATGATCTCCTCGGCCCGCGAGCCGGAGTCCAGCAGCAGGTCCCGGCCGGTGATGCCGATGTCGAGCTTGCCGGAGCCCACGTAGACCGCGATGTCGCGCGGGCGCAGGAAGAAGAACTCGACGTCGTTGGCGGAGTCGACCAGGACCAGTTCCCTGCGGTCCTTGCGCTGGCGGTAGCCGGCCTCATGGAGCATCGCCGACGCAGGCTCGGAGAGAGAACCCTTGTTGGGAACGGCGATGCGCAGCATGAGGTCGTTTTCCTTTGTGCGTGGGAATGCTTGGGGGATGTGCTGGGGTGGTGCTGATCAGAGGTGAGCGTATACGTCGTCGAGGGAGATTCCCCGGGCGACCATCATCACCTGGACGTGGTAGAGGAGCTGGGAGATCTCCTCGGCCGTGGCGTCGGCGCCCTCGTACTCGGCGGCCATCCAGACCTCGGCGGCCTCCTCGACGACCTTCTTGCCGATGGCATGGACGCCCTTGCCCACGAGCTCGGCGGTGCGGGAGGTGGCGGGGTCGCCGGTGGCGGCCTTCTGCTGGAGCTCGGTGAAGAGCTCCTCGAACGTCTTCTTGGACATGGTGGTCCTACCCTACGCCGCTCCCCGGCCGCTTCAGTGCCAGGGCTCGGACACCGAACGGAGGACGGCCGCGGTGGCCACGGCCGCGGTGACCGCCTCGTGCCCCTTGTCCTCCGCCGAGCCCTCCAGGCCGGCCCGGTCCAGGGCCTGCGCCTCGTCGTCACAGGTGAGGACGCCGAAGCCGACGGGGACGCCGGTGTCGACGGAGACCTGGGTGAGGCCCTGGGTGACGCCCTGGCACACGTAGTCGAAGTGGGGGGTGCCGCCGCGGACGACGACGCCGAGCGCCACGATCGCTTGGTAGCCACGGCCCGCCATCGCCTTGGCGGCCACCGGGAGTTCCCAGCTGCCGGGGACACGCAGCAGGGTCGGCTCGTCGATGCCGAGGTCGTGCAGGGCGCGCAGGGCACCGTCGACGAGTCCGTCCATCACCTTCTCGTGCCACTGCGCGGCGATCACGGCCACACGCAGGTCCTGGCAGTTCCGCACACTCAGCTCGGGGGCGCCCTTGCCGCTCACGTTTCTCCTCGGGTTTCTGGTCGGGTGACGGTTCGTGGTTCTACTGGTTGCCGCAGGCGGAGACCGGGTCGGGGTCGAGCCAGGGCAGGTCGTGCCCCATCCGGTCCCGCTTGGTCCGCAGATAGCGGAGGTTGTGCTCGCCGGCCTGGACGGGCATCGGCTCGCGGCCGGTGACCCGCAGGCCGTGCCGCACGAGGGCGGCGGTCTTGTCGGGGTTGTTGGTCATCAGCCGCAGCGAGCGCACTCCGAGGTCGGCGAGGATCCGCGCGCCCGCCGCGTAGTCGCGGCTGTCGGCGGGCAGGCCCAGTTCCAGGTTGGCGTCCAGCGTGTCGCGGCCGTCCTCCTGGAGCTCGTAGGCGCGCAGCTTGGGCAGCAGGCCGATGCCGCGTCCCTCGTGGCCGCGGAGGTAGAGGACGACGCCGCGCCCCTCGGCGGTGATCCGTTCGAGCGAGGCGTGCAGCTGCGGGCCGCAGTCGCAGCGCAGCGAGCCGAAGACGTCGCCGGTGAGGCACTCGGAGTGGACGCGCACGAGGACGTCCTCGCCGTCGCCGAGCTCGCCCGCGACGAGGGCGATGTGCTCGACGCCGTCGGTGGTCGAGCGGTAGCCGACGGCCCGGAAGTCGCCGAAGGCGGTGGGCAGCCGGGTCTCCGCCTCGCGCCGGACGGTGGGTTCGGCGGAGCGGCGGTAGGCGATCAGGTCCTCGATGGAGATGATCGCCAGGCCGTGCTTGCGGGCGAAGGGGATCAGCTCGGGCAGCCGCAGCATCGCGCCGTCCTCGCCCGCGATCTCCACGATCGCGGCGGCGGGCCGCAGCCCGGCGAGCCGGGCGAGGTCCACGCCCGCCTCGGTGTGGCCGTCGCGCACGAGGACGCCGCCGGGCCGGGCGCGCAGCGGGAAGACGTGGCCGGGGCGGACGAAGTCGCCGGGCTCGGTCGTGGGGTCGGCGAGCAGCCGGATGGTGGCGGCGCGGTCCGCGGCGGAGATCCCGGTGGAGACGCCGTGGGCGGGGACGGCGTCGACGGAGACGGTGAACGCGGTGCGCATCGCCTCGGTGTTGGTCTCGACCATCTGCGGCAGGTCGAGCCGGGCGATGTCCGGCTCCTCCAGGGGCACGCAGATCAGGCCGCGGCACTCGCTCATCATGAACGCGACGATCTCGGTGGTGACCTTCTCGGCCGCGACGACGAGGTCGCCCTCGTTCTCGCGGTTCTCGTCGTCGACCACGACGACGGGCCGCCCGGCCGCGATGTCGGCGATGGCGCGCTCGACCGGGTCGAGGGTGAGGTCCTCGGTCTCGTGCCGGCTCTGCACGGCGGTCATCATTCCTCTTCCTTGGGTCGCTCGGGTCGCTCGGGTCACTCGGATCGCTCGGGTCACGACAGTGCTCCTCCCAGCGCGGCCCGCTCGGCGGCGCTCGTCAGGGCGCGGGAGCGCAGCCACCAGTCACGCATGCCCCACACGACGACGACGAAGTAGACGACGTAGACGAGACCCGAGAAGGCGAGGCCGCTGCTGAAGGCGAGCGGGACACCGACCACGTCCACGAGCAGCCAGGCGAACCAGAACTCGGTGAGGCCGCGGGCCTGGCAGACCATCGCGGCGAGCGTGCCGACGAAGATGTACGCGTCCGGCCAGGGGTTCCAGGACAGGTCGGGCACCGCGGTGAAGAGGCCGCCGACGGCGAGCGTGCCGAGCGCGGTGCCCGCGAGCAGGGCGCCGCGCTCGCGCCAGGTCGCGAAGCGGACGGCGATCGAGCCGTCCTGGGCGTCGCGCCTGCCGCGCTGCCACTGCCGCCAGCCCCACAGCGAGACGCCGATGACGAGGAGTTGCTTGCCGATGCCGCCGCTGAGGTGGGCCGAGGCATAGGCGGCGACGAGGATCACGCCGGAGAGGAGCTGGATGGGCCAGGACCATATGGAGCGCCGCCAGCCGAGGGCGAGCGCGAGGAGGCCCACGCTGTTGCCGATCATGTCGGACCAGATGACGCGCTGGCCGAGCGCGGAGAACGCCTCGTCGCCCAGCCACTGCACGGCGCTCACGCGACCGGCTCCCCGGCTCCCGGGACCGCGCCGTCGGCCAGCAGCCGCTCGACGTATTTGGCGAGCACGTCCACTTCGAGGTTGACGGGGTCGCCGGGCTGCTTGATGCCCAGGGTGGTCAGTTGGAGCGTGGTGGGGATGAGGCTGACGGTGAAGAAGTCGTCGCCCGCCTCGACCACGGTCAGGCTGACGCCGTCGACGGTGATCGAGCCCTTGTCGACGACGTAGCGGCGCAGCCCGGCCGGGAGGGCGATCTTCACGATCTCCCAGTGCTCGCCGGGGATCCGCTCCACGACGGTGCCGGTGCCGTCGACGTGGCCCTGGACGATGTGGCCGCCGAGGCGCCCGCCGAGTGCCATGGGCCGCTCCAGGTTCACCCGGGAGCCGGGGGCGAGGGCGCCGAGGCTGGAGCGCTTGAGGGACTCGGCCATCACATCGGCGGTGAACTCGCCGTCGGCGGTCTCGACGACGGTGAGGCAGACGCCGTTGACGGCGATCGAGTCGCCGTGCTTGGCGCCCTCGGTGACGAGCGGGCCGCGCAGCCGGAAGACCGAGGAGTCGCCCTGGCTGTCCACGGCGACGACCTCGCCCAGTTCTTCGACGATTCCGGTGAACACGTTCAGTTCTCCTCAAGGGCGGAAGCGGTGGGGGTGGCGGTGATCCGCAGGTCGGGGCCGAGGCGGGCGACGTCGGTCACCTCCAGGCGCAGCGTCTGCGCGATGGTGCCGATGCCCGCGTCGCCGAGGGCGGCGGGGCCGGCGCCGAGCAGCGCGGGCGCGAGGTAGCCGACGACGCGGTCGACGGCCCCGGCGGCGACGAAGGAGCCGGCCAGCGACGGCCCGCCCTCCAGCAGGACGGAGCGGACGCCGCGCCCGTGCAGCTCGGCGAGCAGTGCGTGGATGTCGAGGCCGGCCGCGCCGTGCGGCAGCCGGACGGTGTCGGTGCCGGGCAGGTGCCGGGTGTCGGCGTGCTCGCCGACGGCGATCAGGGTGGGTGCCGCGTCGTCCAGGACGCGGGCGCCGGGCTTGACCGTGGCGTGGGTGTCGACGACGACGCGCAGCGGCTGGGTGACGCCGTCCCGGCCGCGGACGGCCAGGTGCGGGTCGTCCGCGCGCAGCGTGCCGGAGCCGACGACGACGGCGTCGGCCTCGGCGCGCAGCCGGTGGACGTCGGCGCGGGACGCGGCGGAGGTGATCCAGCGGCTGGTGCCGTCGGCGGCGGCGCTGCGGCCGTCGAGGGTCGCCGCGTACTTCCACTGGACGAAGGGGCGGCCGCGGAGCACCGAGGTGAGCCAGGCGGCGTTGCCCGCGGCGGCCTCGTCGGCGAGCAGCCCGCCCTCCGCGTCGACCCCGGCGGCGGCCAGGGTGGCCGCGCCTCCGGTGGCCGTGGGGTTGGGGTCGGCGACGGCGTAGACGACGCGGGCCACGCCGGCGGCGAGCAGGGCCTGTGCGCACGGTCCCGTGCGTCCGGTGTGGTTGCAGGGTTCGAGGGTGACGACGGCGGTGCCGCCGCGGACGTCACGGCCGGAGTCAGCCGCGTCCCGGAGGGCGGCGACCTCGGCGTGCGGGCCGCCGGCGCGGCGGTGCCAGCCCTCACCGGCGGTGCGGCCGTGCGCGTCGAGCAGGACACAGCCGACGACGGGGTTGGGGCTGGTGGAGCCGAGGGCACGCGCGGCGAGTGCGATGGCCCGACGCATCGCGTCGGTTTCGGCCTGATTGGCCACCGGGTCCTCCTGCCTCATCGGGCACGGACTCCGGGGCCGTCGTACGGGACGACGAAGAGCGGGGACGCGGACCGGGGTGTGCCGAGGCCGAAAAAGAGGGGTCCGCCCCTGAAGAGGGCCGGATCACCTGACGCCGGTGTGCCGGTATGCGTGCCCGCCGCGCACTGCCTCCCATCCGGACTTTAACCGTCGGTCCAGGAATTTCACCTGGTCAACCGACCGCTGGCTGCGGACGGGTCGCGGACTGTAACCGCCGGTTCGGACTTTCACCGACCCCGGAGTGCGCTGCGTAACTAGTTGTCTGTAGATGCTACATCGAGCCTGACCTGCGCGTTCCTCGGAGCACCGTCAGTTCGACGCCTTTGAGCGTACGCCGAGGGGCGGGGCGGTGTCCACGGTGATATAGGTCGCCGCAAGGGGTCGACCGGCCGCGCCCGGTTCGGGGAGGATGCGCCTCCATGGGCGCGGACAAGAGGGGTACGGACGTCCGGTTCCGGGCGCGGCTCGCGGTGGCCGTGGTGTTCGCCGTGCACGGCGCGGTGACCGGAAGCTTCGCGACCCGTGTCCCGTGGATCCAGGCACACGCGGGGATCGACGCGGGCCGGCTGGGGCTGGCGCTGGCGTTCCCCGCGATCGGGGCGTCCGCGGCGATGCCGCTCGCGGGGTGGGTGAGCCACCGGCTGGGTTCACGGGCCGCGCTGCGCCTGCTGCTGTCGTCGTGGTGCGCGTCCCTGGCGCTGCCCGCCCTCTCCCCCGGGCTGCTCACGCTGTGCGCGGCGCTCGGTGTCTACGGCGCGACGGCCGGCATGGCGGACGTGGCGATGAACGCGCTGGGCGTGGAGACCGAGGAGCGGATCGGCCGCTCGATCATGTCGGGGCTGCACGGGATGTGGAGCGCGGGGGTGCTGGCCGGTTCGGCGGCGGGCACGGTCGCGGCGCACGCGGGCACGGACGCCCGCCTCCACCTGGGGATCGCGGCGGGCGCGCTCCTGCTCCTCGGCACGCTCACCTGCCGGTGGGTGCTCGACCTGCGGACCGCGCCCGGGGAACACCCGCCGCCGCGCTTCTCGCTGCCCCCGCGGGCGGCGCTGGCCATCGGCGCGGTGGGGTTCTGCGCGGTGTTCGCGGAGGGCGCGAGCCTGGACTGGTCGGCGGTCTACCTCCGCGACGTCATCGGATCGGAGCCGGGCGTCGCGGCCGCCTGCACCACGGCGTTCTCCTGCACGATGGCGGCGGCCCGGTTCGCGGGGGACGCGGCGGTGCGCCGGCTCGGCCCGGTGCGGACCGTACGGGCGGGAGGCGCGCTTGCCACGGCCGGTGGGGTGCTGGTGGTCTCCGCGGGCGGGCCGGTGGCCGCGATCGCGGGCTTCGCGCTGATCGGCCTGGGCATCGCGGCGGTGGTGCCGCTCGCGTTCGCGGCGGCGGGGCGCAGCGGTCCGGCGCCGAGCCAGGCCATCGCCGGGGTCGCCACGATCACCTACGCCTCGGGCCTGATCGCGCCGGCCGCCATCGGCCAGATCGCGCACGCCAGTTCGCTCGTGGTGTCGTTCGCCCTCGTCACCGTGCTGACGACGGGGATGGTGCTGGGGGCGGGGGTGCTGCGAACTCCCGCGCGCGGAGCGGTGGGCGCGGGCCCGGCGGCAGGGCGTTCGAGCCCCGCGGCGGAGTCACCGGGCCTGGAGTGAGCACGGCAGTGGGCCGCACGGCGGACCCTCGAAGGGTCCCCCGTACGGCCCGGAACCAGCCGGCGGTGAGCCGTCGGTGGTTAGAGGATGCCGAACAGACCGCCGAGGCCGCCGAAGCCGCGGTGGCCGAACTCCCAGCCCTCACGACCCTCGTGGTGGCCACAGCCGCCCCAGCGGCCCTCGCCCCAGCGACCGCCACGGCCGCCCCAGCCCCAGTCGTCGCAGTCGTCACGGTCGTGGCGGTGGCCCCAACGGCCGTCGCCCCAGCCGCGGTCGCAGTCGTCACGGTCCCAGCGGCCGTGGTCGCGACCGTGGTCCCAGCGGCCGTGGTCACGGTCGTGGTCCCAGCGGCCGTGGTCACGGTCCCGGCCGTGGTCGCCACGGTCACCGTCGTGGTCATGGTCGTGGCTCCACGCCTGGACCGTCGCGATGTGGGCCGGAGCGGCCTGGGCCACGCCGGCGATCGGAACGATGGCAGCCGCGGCGAGCACGGTGGCGGCCGCGGTGCGGCCGACGAGGTTACGCATGAATGTCTCCTGGATTGCAGGAATCGGACACAGAGACCCATACCTCGCGCGAAGCAAGAAACAGCCCAGGTTCACGGTCATACAGTCGTACGGACCATTGATTGCCCCGATTGCAGCAACAGCGGCCCCGGCCGGACCGGCGGCGACGGCCGGGATCACGGGCCGGAGCCACTTAACATGGTCCGGATTCCCCCCACCTCGAACATTTGGAGCACTCATGGGCCTCGGCGTGCGCTGGACTCTGCACGGGGACGGGCGCACCCCGGCACCCGGGGCCGTCGTGCGACCGGACGAGCGGCTCACCTGGCCGCGGACGGCGGGGCTCGGCGCGCAGCACGTGGTGGCGATGTTCGGGGCGTCCTTCGTGGCCCCGGTGCTCATGGGCCTCGACCCCAATCTCGCGATCATGATGTCGGGCGTCGCGACGATCCTCTTCCTGCTCGCGACGCGCGGCCGGGTGCCCAGCTATCTGGGGTGCAGCCTCTCCTTCGTCGGGGTCGCCGCGATCATCCGGGCGCAGGGCGGCGGCACCGCGGCCGTCACCGGCGCGATCTTCGTGGTCGGCGCGGCGCTGTTCCTGAGCGGCCTGGCCGTGCGGAGGTTCGGCGCGCGGATCATCCACGCGGCGATGCCGCCGGTGGTCACCGGCGCCGTGGTCATGCTGATCGGCTTCAACCTCGCGCCGGTCACCGCCCGGACGTACTGGCCGCAGGACCAGTGGACGGCGCTGCTGACGATGCTCGTCACCGGGCTGGCCGTGGTCTGCCTGCGCGGGTTCTGGTCCCGCGTCGCGATCTTCCTGGGGCTGCTCTTCGGCTACGGCGTCTCCTGGGTCTTCGACCGGGTCTTCGGGAAGATCCACTCCGTGCACGGCGGGCCGGAGGCGGTCGACCACTGGCGGCTCGACCTCTCCGGCGTCTCCAAGGCCGACTGGATCGGCCTGCCCTCGCTGCACGGGCCGACGTTCGGCTGGTCCGCGATCCTGGTGGCCCTGCCGGTCGTCATCGCCCTGATCGCCGAGAACGCCGGACACGTCAAGGCCGTCGGCGAGATGACCGGCGACCCGCTGGACGACCAGCTCGGCACCGCGATCTCCGCGGACGGCGCCGCCACGATGCTCTCCACCGCGGTCGGCGGCCCGGCCAACACCACCTACTCCGAGAACATCGGCGTCATGGCGGCCACCCGCGTCTACTCCACCGCCGCCTACTGGGCCGCGGCCGGCTTCGCCCTGCTCTTCGGCGTCTGCCCCAAGTTCGGCGCCGTCGTCGCGGCCGTGCCCGGCGGGGTGCTCGGCGGCATCACCGTCATCCTCTACGGCATGATCGGCCTGCTCGGCGCGCAGATCTGGGTCCACAACAAGGTCGACCTGCGCAACCCGCTGAACCTCGTGCCCGTCGCCGCCGGCATCATCATCGGCATCGGCGGCGTCAGCCTCAAGGTCAGCGACAACTTCGAGCTCAGCGGCATCGCGCTGGGCACCATCGTGGTCCTCTCCGGCTACCACGTCCTGCGCGCCCTGGCCCCGGCCCACCTCAGGACGCAGGAGCCGCTGCTGGACGCGGGCACGAGCGGCTACGACGCGACGGCCGAGAAGGGCGCGACCCGCGACGAGCGCTGACCTCGTCATCCGTTCCGGTCAACACCGCCGCCCGCGCCCCTACGCTGCGTACACGCGTGTCACCGTGTGTCCATGACGACGGCAGAGGTGCGGGCGGCACCCGCTGGTATCGAGGGCGTCGTGGCCCGGATGCGCCGACTGGCGGAGACCCTGCCGCCCCGGGACGGGGTCGCGGTCTTCAACCACGTCTACCTCACGGTCACCGAGGAGATCGCCCGGCGCCTCGCGGCGGGGGCGTTCGCGGACCGGGTGTCGGCGACGGAGCTGGACGTACGCTTCGCCGCGCGCTATCTGACCGCCGTCGACGGCGCGGCGGCGGGCCGCCGCCCACCCGCCTGCTGGCGCCCCCTCCTCCAACTACGCGGCCACCCCGCCGTCCGCCCCCTGCAATTCGCCCTCGCGGGCATCAACGCCCACATCGGCCACGACCTGCCGCTGGCTCTCACCGACACCTGCCGTGCCCTGGGCGTCGAACCGTACGCGCTCGAAGGGGACTTCGACCGGGTGGGCGAGGTGCTCGTCGCTCTGGAGGAGCGGGTGCGGGACGGCTTGGCGCCGGGCCCCGAGGTGCTGGACGTGGCGGACCCACTGACGCATCTGGTGGGGGCGTGGAGCCTGGAAGCGGCGCGGGGTGCCGCTTGGGCGGCCTTCCGGGGGTTGTGGGCGGTGCGGGATCTTCCGGACGTGTCCGGGGAACTCGTCGAACGCCTCGACTCCGGCGTGGGGTTGGTGAGCCGCTGCCTGCTGACCCCACTGGGGTGACTGTCCCCGGACCCGCCCTTTCCCGAGACCGGTGGGTGCGTCCCCCCGGACCCCTCCGGCCGCGGGCCGTCTTGCCGCCTGCGGCGGGGGCGGCCTGCGGCCGCGTCCTCAAACGCCGGAGGGGCTGGATGTGCCGGCCGTGGCTCTTCGGCCTGCGGCCGCGGGCCACGGGCCCGCGGTCAGAAAGCCACGGTTCGGAACATCCAGCTGTCCGGCGCTTGAGGACACCGCGCGGTCCGGGGTCCGGACCGCGGCCGGAAGGCGGTCAGTCCTCCGGGAGTTCGACCGGGGCCAGGGTGTCGTAGAGGTCGCCGGGGCCCGGGTTCGCCGGATCCGTCGCCCCGCCGAACTGCCGCATCACGCCCCACACCGCGTTGAGCGCCGTCTGCACCGCGCCCTCCGCCCAGCCCGCTGTCCAGGAGATGTCGTCGCCGGCGAGGAACAGGCCGCGCTTGTCCTCCGGCAGGCGGTCCTGCATGAAGTGGGTGAACAGGCGCCGCTGGTAGCGGTAGTGGCCGGGCAGGTTGGCCTTGAACGCGCCCATGAAATAGGGCTCGTTCTCCCAGGAGACGGTCACCGGGTTGCCGATGATGTGACGGCGGATGTCGACCTTGGGGTAGATCTCGCCGAGCGACTTGAGCATGACCTCCATGCGCTCGTTCGCCGACAGCGGCAGCCACTTGAGGCTGTCGTCGCACCAGGTGTAGGAGAGGCAGATGACGGCCGGCTTGTCGGGCCCGTCGTCCAGGAGGTAGGTGCCACGGGTCATCCGGTCGGTGAGCGTCATCGACATGACGTCGCGCCCGGTCTCCTCGTCCTTGTCCAGCCAGAACGGCCGGTCGACCGGGACGAACAGCTTGGACGACTCCATGTAGTGGGTGCGCTCCATCGCCGTCCAGTGGTCGATGGGGAAGAGCGAGTCGTCGCACGCGATCTTCGACAGCAGCATCCACGACTGGGCGGTGAAGACGGCCGCCTTGTACGTACGGATGTCACCCGAGGCGTCGGTCACGGTGATGCCGTTGCCCGCCGTGCGGTGCAGCCGGGTCACGGCCGGGCGGGGCTCGCCGTCGTGCAGCGAGGACAGCGAGGTGCCGGGCGCCCAGTGGACGAGCTTGCCGGGCTCGCGCTCCCACAGCCGCAGCGGGAGCTGCTGGCTGCCGCCGACGATGCCGCGGTGGTGGTCGTCCGCCTCGGTGTAGACGACGCGCAGGATCTCCAGGATGGAGTTGGGGAAGTCGGTGTCCCAGCCGCCGGTCCCGAAGCCGACCTGGCCGAAGATCTCGCGGTGGCGGAAGGACTTGAAGGCGGTGGATTCGCAGAGGAAGCCGTAGAAGGTCTGGTTGTCGAGCTTCTCGACGAGCTTCGCCCAGATCTCCCGGATGCGGGGCACGTCGCGCTCCCGCAGGGCGCGGTTCATGTCGGAGAAGTCGGCGCCCTCCTCCAGGCAGGCGTTCCACGCCTCGGCGACCTCGCGGTAGACGGCCGGCAGGTCGTCGATGGTCCGCGCGTAGTGCGACTCGCCCTTGAGGTCGACGACGGTCGAGGGAGTGTCGGGCGCGAGGGGGTTGGGGAACGGCTTGGTCTCCAGGCCCACCAGGTCGATGTAGTGCTGCAGGGCCGTGGAGCTCGGCGGGAAGCGCATCGCGCCCATCTCGGCGGTCAGCGAGGGGTCGCAGCCATCGAAGCCGACCGTGCGCAGCCGGCCGCCGATCTGGTCCGCCTCGTAGACGACGGGCTTGAGGCCCATCTTCATCAGCTCATAGGCCGTGATGATGCCGGAGAGGCCGCCGCCGATGACCGCGACCTCGGCGCCGTGCTCGGTCGCGGGTATCTGCCCGAGACCCGCCGGGTGGGCGAGGAAGTCGTCGTACGGGAAGGGGAAGTCCGGACCGACCATGGTGATCGGCGGCAGGGCCGGCTGCGACGGCTCGTCGTGGGCGGCGTTGGGCACCATGGACGTCATCGGCTGAACTCTCCTGCGGAAAAGGGGAACAGTGGGGGGTGTGCTGCTTCAGCCGAGCGAGCCGTAAAGCTCCGGACGGCGGTCGCTCAGATAGGTGTTCTCGGCGCGGGAGTCCTTGAGCAGCGCCGGGTCCACGTCGGCGATGATCAGGTCCTCGCCCGCGCCCGCCCGCGCCCGTACGGTCCCGTCGGGGGCGGCGAGGCAGCTGAGGCCGGCGAAGGCGAACTCGCCCTCGGTGCCGCAGCGGTTGGCGTAGGCGATGTAGAGCTGGCTCTCCCAGGCGCGGGCCGGGACGATCGTCTGCGGGACGATCTCGTACGGCCGCATCAGCGCGGTCGGGGTGAGCAGCAGCTCGGTGCCGGCGAGGGCGTGGGCGCGCACCGGCTCGGGGAACTCGACGTCGTAGCAGATCAGCATGCCGAGGCGGACGCCGTCGAGGTCGGCCTGGACGACCGGCTCGTCGCCGGGCGTGAAGTGGGCGGTCTCGTAGTCCCCGAAGAGGTGGGTCTTGCGGTAGTGCGCGAGGCGCTGCCCGTCCGGCGCGATGAGCTGGAGGGAGTTGTGGAGCACCGCGCCGGCGCGCTCGGGGTAGCCGTAGCCGATGGCCAGGCCGTGCTCGGCGGCGATGCGGGCGACGGCCCGGGCGCCCGGGCCGTCGGCGGGCTCGGCCCGCTCCCGCACGGTGGCGCCGAGGGCGTAGCCGGTGAGGTAGAGCTCGTTGGTGAGCAGCAGCCGGGCGCCCGCGTCGGCGGCCCGGCGCGCGGCGGCGGCCAGGTCGTCGAGGGTCTCGGCGGTGGAGGCGGGAACGCCGGGGCGGCCTTGGTACAGCGCGGTGCGCAGCGGCGTCATGCGGCCTCTCTTCACCTGTCGCGAGGGGGCGTGCGTTAAGGACGCCTTGACGGTACGGGCCGGTAACTCCGCCCGACAAGGCGCCACCATTGCGTACCGACGCGGCATTCGTTGCGCGTTGTGCCGCCTCCGCGGCGATTCATTGCGCGGAGGCTCACGGGGTCCCGGCGCCGCTCAGGAGGGGGCGCCGGAGCTGAAGCGGCGCAGCAGGGGGGAGAGCACGAGGACGGACTTGGTGCGCTCGACGAAGGGCTCGCCCGCGATGCGCTCCAGCACCCGCTCGAAGTGGCGCATGTCGGAGGCGAAGACCTGGACGATGGCGTCCGCCTCGCCGGTGACGGTGGAGGCGGACGCCACTTCCGGATAGCGCGACAGGCCGCGGTGGATGGCCTCGGGCGAGGTGTTCCGGCGGCAGTAGATCTCGATGAAGCCCTCGGTCTCCCAGCCGAGCGCCGCCGGGTCCACCCGCACGGTGAAGCCGGTGATGGCGCCCTCGGCCCGCAGCCTGTCCACGCGCCGCTTGACAGCGGGCGCGGACAGGCCGACCTCGGTGCCGATGTCGGCGTAGGAGCGGCGGGCGTCCTCGGCGAGGGCGTGGACGATGCGTTCGTCGAGATCGTTCAGTCGCACTGCGGGTGGATCACTTCTCTAGGGAAACCTGCGTCTCTTCCCGGGCGAGCCGCGAGCGGCTCCTCCCGTACCCGAAGTAGATCACGAGCCCGACGGCCATCCAGACACCGAAGACCATCCAGGTGACCTTGTCGAGGCTGCCCATCATGTAGACGCACAGGAGGAAGCCGATGGCCGGGAAGACCGGGCTGAGCGGCACCCGGAAGGTGCGCTTCATGTCCGGGCGGGTCCGGCGGAGCACGATGACGGCCACGTTGACCAGGGCGAACGCGAAGAGCGTGCCGATGCTGGTGGCGTCCGCGAGCTGGCCGAGCGGGATGGCCGCGGCGAGGATGCCGCAGAAGAGCGAGACGATGACGGTGTTCGCCCGGGGGGTGCCGCTCTTGGCGTGGACCTTGGAGAAGACCTTGGGCACCAGGCCGTCGCGGGACATCGCGAAGAGGATGCGGGTCTGGCCGTAGAGGACGGTCAGCACGACGGAGGCGATGGCGATGACGGCGCCCGCGGCGAGCAGCACGGCCCAGAAGCTCTGGCCGGTCACGTCCTTCATGATCCCGGCGAGCGCGGCCTCGCTGCCCTCGAACTTCTGCCAGGGCATGGCGCCGACGGCGACGGCGGCGACGAGGCAGTAGAGCGCGGTGACGATGATCAGGGAGAGCATGATCGCGCGCGGCAGGTCGCGCTGCGCGTCCTTGGCCTCCTCACCGGCGGTGGAGGCGGCGTCGAAGCCGATGTAGGAGAAGAACAGCGAGGCACCGGCGGAGCTCAGGCCCGCGACGCCGAGCGGCATGAAGGGGGTGTAGTTGCCGGCCTTGATGCCCTGGAAGGCGACACCGCAGAAGAGCAGCAGCGCGACGATCTTCACCGCGACCATGATGGTGTTGGCGCGGGCGCTCTCCTTGGCCCCGCCCAGCAGGAAGGCCATGCACAGCAGCACGACGAGCAGGGCGGGCAGGTTGAAGACGCCGCCGTCGCCGGGCGGGTTGGCCAGCGACGCGGGGATGGTGACGCCGATCGTGCCGTCGAGCAGCTCGTTGAGGTACTGCCCCCAGCCGACGGCGACGGCCGCGACGGAGACGCCGTACTCCAGGATCAGGCACCAGCCGCAGACCCAGGCGACGAGCTCGCCGAGGGTGGCGTAGGCGTAGGAGTACGAGGAGCCGGAGACCGGGATGGTGCCGGCCAGCTCCGCGTAGGAGAGGGCCGAGAAGAGGGCCGTGATGCCGGCGATGACGAACGAGATGATGACGGCGGGGCCCGCCTTGGGGACCGCCTCGCCGAGCACCACGAAGATGCCGGTGCCGAGGGTCGCGCCGATGCTGATCATCGTCAGCTGCCACATGCCGAGCGAGCGGCGCAGCGAACCGCCCTCGCCCTGCCCGCCCTCGGCGACGAGGCGTTCGACCGGCTTGCGCCGCATGAGACCTGCCGCGAAGCCGGCGGCCGGGCGCGGCGAGCGCTGGTCGTCGCCCGTGGCGGGGGGCGCTGTGCCGTGGTCCAACACTGGGTGGCTCCATTCGTCGCTGCCTGTCGAGGGCGGAGGGGACGACCACCGACGGGACCCCACCGGGGCGGCGCCGGCAGGGCGGAGCGAACCCATGGAAGGAGGGGGACCGCGAGCAAGCGGTATCCGCCACTCCACGTACAGCGCAGACCCTACGAGGTGGGTGCGTGCGCTCGTAATGCACCATTCTTGCGTATGCCCGTACGATCATTGCGTGCGGGGGGCCGGAACGGGCGATCGTTGCACGTCACCTTACGAATCGGTACATGTCGGCGTCAACAGGCGCCGACCGGGTCATGGCTCACAGGCCCCGGGGCATGCGAAAGGGGCGCGGCCCGGAGAACCGGACCGCGCCCCTTCGGGGATCGTTTCGCTTACTGCCAGCTGGCGTGCAGCGGCTTGCCCTCGGCGTAGCCCGCGGCGCTCTGGACGCCGACGACGGCACGCTCCTGGAACTCCTCCAGGGAGCCCGCGCCCGCGTAGGTGCAGGAGCTGCGGACGCCCGCGATGATCGAGTCGATCAGGTCCTCGACGCCCGGACGGGTCGGGTCGAGGAACATCCGCGAGGTGGAGATGCCCTCCTCGAACAGACCCTTGCGGGCCCGGTCGTAGGCCGACTCCTCGCTGGTGCGGTTGCGCACGGCGCGGGCCGAGGCCATGCCGAAGCTCTCCTTGTAGAGCCGGCCGTCGGCGGTCTGCTGGAGGTCGCCCGGGGACTCGTACGTCCCGGCGAACCAGGAGCCGATCATGACGTTGGAGGCACCGGCGGCGAGCGCCATGGCGACATCGCGCGGGTGGCGGACGCCACCGTCGGCCCAGACGTGCTTGCCGAACTTCTTCGCCTCGGCGGCGCACTCCATGACCGCGGAGAACTGCGGGCGGCCCACGCCGGTCATCATGCGGGTGGTGCACATGGCGCCGGGGCCCACGCCGACCTTGATGATGTCCGCGCCGGCCTCGATGAGGTCGCGCACGCCCTCGGCGGCGACGATGTTGCCCGCGACGATCGGGACCCGCGGGTCGAGACCGCGGACGGCCTTGATCGCGGAGATCATCGACTCCTGGTGGCCGTGGGCGGTGTCCACGACGATGGTGTCGGCACCGGCCTCCAGCAGGGCCTTGGCCTTGCCGGCCACGTCACCGTTGATGCCGACGGCGGCGGCGACGCGCAGCTTGCCGTCCGCGTCGGTGGCGGGGGTGTAGAGCGTGGCGCGCAGGGCGCCCTTGCGGGTCAGGATGCCCGCCAGCTTGCCGTCCTTGTCGACGGCGGGCGCGAGCTTGCGGTGCGCGGCGTCGAGCTTGTTGAACGCCTCGCGCGGGTCGATGTCGGCGTCGAGGAGCAGCAGCTCCTTCGACATGACCTCGGACAGCTGGGTGAAGCGGTCCACGCCGGTCAGGTCCGACTCGGTGACGACGCCGACCGGGCGGTGGTCGCCGTCGACGACGACACCGGCGCCGTGCGCGCGCTTGTGCAGCAGCGACAGGGCGTCGGCGACGGTCTGGGTGGGGGCGAGGACGATCGGGGTGTCGAGGACCAGGTGACGGCCCTTGACCCAGGAGATGACCTCGGTGACGACCTCGATCGGGATGTCCTGCGGGATGACCACGAGGCCACCGCGGCGGGCGACCGTCTCGGCCATGCGGCGGCCGGCGATCGCGGTCATGTTGGCGACCACGAGCGGGATGGTGGTGCCGGTCCCGTCCGGGGCGGAGAGGTCCACGCCCTGGCGGGAGCCGACCGCGGAGCGGCTGGGCACCATGAACACGTCGTCGTACGTCAGGTCGTACGGCGGCTTCTGGTCGTTGAGGAATCGCATACTGGCTCTCTCACCTGCGGTTTTGAGTACAAGGCGGGTGGGGAGTCAGCACCGAGCCAGCTCCGGATCGGGCTGAGGTTCCTGGACCCATCATCCATGATGCCTCCGCGTAGTGACGAACCGGAGCCCGATTCTCATGGGTTCGCCCAGGAGCGGTCGCCGTCATCTGTGGCTTCGGACAGGCCATGGGGAGCCGACGGGTTCGCCCGGTCCTCCGAAGGAGGTGTTCAGCGAGCCAGGCCCTCGAGGGCCTGGCGCATGGTCTCTCGCAGGCGGGTCATCTGCTCCCCGCTGTAGATCCAGCTGTCGTACTCGTTCTGCAGCAGCAACCGGCCGCCGAAGCTGGCGGCGCCGATCTTCGGCGGCATGCCGGGGGCATTCGAGGTGCCGCCGAACCGGATCAGGGACATTCCCTCCGGGACCGGGTGCGCCGGGATCCGCCCGACATTGGATATGCCGTAGCTGACCACCGGGACGGGCACCGCCACGCCACGGGCACCGGCCCGGAGCGCGGCCAGCAGGAAGCGCTCGGGGTCACGCCGGGCCAGGGCGGCGGCGAACTGTTCGGCCACCTCCCGGCCGATGGTGTGGGGGTGGTCGTCGTGCGGGACGACCACGGGCGTCTGCAGTCCGGTGATGCAGTTGAGCACGGTGCTCAGCGGCAGCTCGGGGGTCAGGCGGGTGCGCAGGTCGACGCCGTGGCCGCACACCATGGCCAGGGGTCCGGTCTCGGGTGCGAGCTGGGCGCGAACGGCGGTGAGCACCAGGCCGGTGACGAGGCTGTTGACGGTGACGTCACGGGCGCGGGCAGCGGCGGCCACGGCGTCGGTGATCTCCGGTTCGAACTCCAGCCGGTCGACGACGAAGCGGCGCGCCGGTGCCGGACGGTCAGGGCGGCCGATGGCCTCGGTCGGCAAGGTGGCGGGCTTGAGGGTTTCGTCCGAGCCCTGCGCGAGAACGTCGGCCAAGGCATCGATCTCACCGTTGGGGAACGCGCCGGCCAGCCGGGTGTCGATGGCCTCGGGCAGCTCGTCACGCCGCTCGGGCGCGGGGTTCGCACCGGCCACGAGCGCGGTGTAGTACTGCCAGAACTCGTCGAGCAGGGCGAAGGCGGAGCGGCCGTCGGCCACGCCGTGGTGGACGGCGAGCACGACCTGGCTGTGCTCGCCGTCGGTGAGCAGCCAGGCATGCAGCATGCTCTCGGTCCAGTCCGGGCGGTGGTTGATCAGTTCGGCGAAGGGCTCGTCGATGCCGTCGCGCACGGTGAGCGGTGGCTGGACACGGTCGCGGACGCGCAGCAGGAGCCCTTCGGCGCCGGCCACCACCTCGGAGCGGAGCATCGGGTGACGTTCGGTCAGCAGGCCGAGGGCGCGTGTCATCAGAGCCGGGTCCATGCGGCCGCGGACCAGGGACTCCACGTAGGCGGGCATGTCGTAGAGCGGGAGGCCGGCGTCTCGGAGATCGAAGAAGTAGGGGCTCTCGTAGGGAGATACGGGGCGCTGACTGATCATGACGTGCGGGGTCTCCAAAGTGCGCGGGGTTACCGTGTCGGCCGGTCCCGGCTCGAGCCTGTCCCCGGTGCGGGGTCCAGCCGGCGCAGGGCGGCACCGGACTGGTCGGGGCTGAGCGGAGGGCCCGGAAGGGGATGGGCGGTGGCGGGACGCAGAGCGTCCAGGAGCAGGGCGAGGTAGCGGCGCCAGGAGCCGGGGACGGCGGGGACGGCGCGACCGAGCGCGGTGAGCAGGAACAGCAGGTCCTCCACGCCGATGTCGGCGCGGACCGCCGCCTGTTGCTGAGCACGGCGCAACAGGACGTCGAGCGTGTGCCGGTTGCCCTCGTGGAGCGCTTCGAGGGTCGGCACGCCCTGCATGCCGGTGGTCATGAGGTCGTTGGCGCCGCGGTCGGCGGCGAGCAGCGTGAAGACGCGGTCCACGTAGGCGGTGAGTCCGGCCCAGGGGTCGGGGTGGGCGCGCGACTCCTCGGCGGCGCGCAGGAGCGGGGTCAAGGAGTCCCGGAAGACTGCCTCGATCAGTTCGGCGCGGCTGGCGAAGTGGCGGTAGAGCGTGGCATTGCCGACTCCGGCCCTGCGGGCGATCTCGTCCAGCGGGGCGTCGACACCGCGCTCGGCGTAGACCTCCCGGGCGGCGGTGATCAGCGTCTCCCGATTGCGCCGCGCGTCCTTGCGCAACGGTGTCCGTCGATCGTCGCTGGTGGCCATGGGCGGCACCCTAACACCAACCGTGGACTACTGTCCGTTTCGTTGCTAGGGTCGCCGCCAGTTAACCGGGGAACACTGTCCAGTTGTTGCTCCCGGGCCGTTCGACCGCAAGGGACTCCCATGTCCGTACAGCCTTTTGAGGACCTGTCAGCACTTGGTCAGGGCTTCGTCGACAACCCCTACCCGATCTACGAGCGGATGCGTGCGCGGGGCCCGGTGCACCGGGTGCGCTCCGACGCGTCCGGCGAGTTCTGGATCATTGTGGGGCACGAGGAGGCACGCGCCGCGCTGACCGACCCTCGGCTGTCCAATGACATCCGTCATTCGACCAGTTGGGAAGACGACGGAGGTAATTCCGTCGGCCTGAACATGGTGCAGACCGACCCGCCGCAGCATACCCGGTTGCGCAAGCTGGTCGCCAAGGAGTTCACCACCGGACGCATCGAGGCGCTGCGCCCGCGGGTGCAGCAGATCGCGGACGAACTGGTGGACGCCATGCTGCCGTTGGGCCGGGCGGACTTGGTCGAGGCGTTCGCGCTGCAGTTGCCCCTCGCCGTGATCTGCGAGCTGCTCGGGGTGCCGGCGACCGATCGCAAGGCTTTCCACGACTGGTATGTGGAGAGCACCGACTTCACCCGGCCCGAGGCCGCCGGTGCCGCCGCACAGGCGATGGCCGGCTACCTCGCGGAGCTCATCACCGCCAAGCGGCGCGAGCCCGGCGAGGATTTGCTCAGTGCCCTCGCCGGAGCCATGGACGAGGAGGACGGACTCTCCACCGAGGAGATGCTGGGCATGGCCTTCCTGCTCCTGGTGGCCGGGTACGAGACGGCGGCCAACATGATTTCGAGCGGCACACTCACGCTGCTGCGCCACCCCGATCAGCTGGCGGCCCTGCGTGCCGACTGGTCGCTGCTGGAGAACGCTGTGGAGGAGATGCTGCGGTACGAGGGCCCGGTGGAGACCACGGCCTTCCGCTACACCAAGGAGCCGGTGCGGATCGGTGGCACGACCATCCCCCGCGGCGAGTCCGTAGCCGTCGTACTGGCCGCCGCCTCGCGCTCCCCCGAGCGGTTCGCCGAGCCCGACCGCTTCGACATCCGCCGGGACGCCCGCGGCCACATGGCCTTCGGCTACGGCATCCACCACTGTCTGGGCGCGCCGCTGGCCCGTATGCAGGGCGTCATAGCCTTCCGCACCCTGCTCGAACGCTGCCCCGATCTGGCCCTGGACGCCGAACCGGCCGACCTCACCTGGAGCCCCAGCATGATGCTGCGCGGGCTGCACCGGCTGCCGGTCACTTTCGGCTGACGGTCCGACCGTCAGCGGGCCCGGCCGGCCCGCTGACGGCAGGTCCGGCCTCAGCGCGGTTCGGGCACCATCGGCAGCGGTCCGGCGGTCAGACTCATCTGGGCCCGCGGCCGGACCGCGACGCCGGGGACAGGCCGCAGCCGCCAGCGGGAAGCGAGCGCGGCGAGCGCCAGAGTCGCCTCCGTCATCCCGAAGACGTCGCCGATGCACTTGCGGCTGCCGGCGCCGAACGGCAGGTACGAGCCGCGCGTCACATCCTTGGCACGCTCGGGCAGCCACCGGTCCGGGTCGAAGTCATCGGGGTCCGCGAACAGTCCGGGCATGCGGTGGATGACGTACGGACTGATGAGGATGTCGGTTCCGGCGCGCAGCCGGTGCCCGCCCAGCTCGGTGTCCTCGGTGGTCATCCGGGTGTACATCCACGCCGGCGGGTACAGTCGCAGCGTCTCGGTGAAGACCCGCTGGGTGTAGGCGAGTTTCGGCACGTCGGCGTAGGTCGGCGTCCGGCCGGCCAGTACCTCGTCGACCTCCGCGTGCAGCCGCCGCTCCGCCTCGGGGTGGGCCGCCAGCAGGTGCCAGGCCCAGGTCAGCGCACTGGCCGTGGTCTCCACTCCGGCAAGCAGCAGGGTGATGACCTGGTCGTGGACCTCCTGGTCCGACATCTGCCCGCCGTCCTCGTCGTCGCGGGCTGCCAGCAGCGCGGACAGCAGGTCGCCGCGGTCCTCGCCGGTCCGCCGGTAGTCGCCGACGATGCCGTCGATGAGCGCGTGCAGCCGGCCGAGTGCCACGTCGAACTCACGGTTGGCCGCCAGCGGCAGCTTCGCCAGCAGCCCGGTGGGGTCCACGGCCCTGCGGTACGCGCCCTTCACCATGACGGGCAGGCTGCGCTGGATCTCGGCGACCGAATGCGGCGCCATCTCGGTCGAGAACAGGGCGCGGGATGTGACCCGGGCGGTCAGGCCCTGCATCGCGTCACTGATGTCGACCGGCTTCCCGGCCTCCCACGTGGCCGCGTGCGCCGCGCACTCCTCGTGCATGACCCCGGCGTACGCGGCGATGCGAGCGGGGTGGAAGGCCGGCTGCACCATCCGCCGCTGTCGGCGGTGGTCGGCCCAGTCGGAAGTGATCAGCCCGTTGCCCAGGATGGGGCGGGCTTTCTCCTTCACCGGCCCCCCGGTGTCGTAGACCCGCGCGTTCAACAGCACTTTCTGCACCAGTTCCGGATGGCAGGGCAGGAACGCCTGCTTGCTGCCGATCCGCAGCTCGACCAGGTCCCCGAGGGCAGGCAGCGAGGTCAGGAACTCCAGCGGCCGGCGTCCCAGCAGCAACGCGTGGCCCACCAAAGGGAGTCGGCGGGGGGCCGCGGTCACCCGCCAGGTACGCGCGGACGTGTCGGAGGTGGTCTTCATTCGGATCGTCCTTCGGTGACGGGGCACGGGCTGGGCGGGCTGCTGTGCGCGGAAGGGCGCGGTCAGCGCCGTTCGCAGATCATCGGCAACGGGCCGGCCTCCAGGGTGGCCTTCGGCTCCGGGCGGAGGGACGACCCGGGCGCCGGGCGCAACCGCCAGCGCGCAGCGACGGTCGCGACGATGAGGGCTGTCTCGGTGAGGGCCAGGACGTCGCCGATGCACTTGTGGCTGCCCGCGCCGAAGGGCAGCAGCGCGCCGCGTGGCACCTCCCGGGCCCGTTCACCCTCCCACCGTCCGGGGTCGAAGGTCTCCGGGTCGGGGAAGAGCTCCGGGTTGTGGTGCAGGGCGTAGGCGCTGTAGAGGATCATCGTCCCGGCGGGGATGTGCCGGCCGCCGAGTTCGGTGTCCTCCGCGGCCACCCGCATCGCCATCCAGGACGGCGGGTACAGGCGCAGCGCCTCGGTGATGACGTTCCGCGTGTACGGCAGCGCCGACAGGTCGTCGTAGACCGGGGTGCGGCCCCCGAGGGCCTCGTCCACCTCGGCGTGCACCCGGTTCTCGACCTCGGGCAGGGTGCCCATGAGATGGAAGACAAAGGCCAGGGTGGAGGCGGTGGTCTCGCTTCCGGCGACCAGGAAGGTGACGACCTGGTCCAGCACTTGACGGTCGTCCAGCCGCTCCCCCGTCTCCGGGTGTTCGGCGCGCAGCAGGGTGGAGAGCAGATCACCGTGGTCGGCGTCGGAGCGGCGCCGCCGGGCGATCATCTCCGCCACGATCTCCCGCAGCCGGGAGTTGGCGTGGTCGTAGGCGCGGTTTCCGGGTGTGGGCAGCTTCTCCATGACCCCGAGAGGGGCCACGGTGCGCTTGTAGATGCCCTGGGAGACGGTCCGGAGGCAGTGCCGGGCCTCCTCGATCACCGGGTCGTCGAGCCCGGTGGAAAACAGGGTCCGTGCGGCGACACGCATCAGCAGGGCGTGCATCGCGTCGCTGATGTCCCGGGTCTCCCCCGGACGCCAGGCGTCGGTCACCGCACGGGTGTCGTCGGCGACGGCGTTGGTGTACGCGGCGATCTTCGTGGTATGGAAGGCCGGCTGGATGAGGCGTCGCTGGAAGCGGTGCTCCTCACCGCGGGAGACCGACAGGCTGTTTCCGAGCAGTTGCCGCGCCTTGTCGAAGACCCCTCCCTTGTCGAAGACGCGCGGGTTCAGCAGCACGTGCCGGACCAGTTCGGGGTGGGCGGCGAGGTAGGCGCGGCTGGGACCGAGCCGGACCTCGACGAGATCGCCGTGGGCGGGCAGCGAGGCGATGAAGTCCAGCGGGCGGCGCCACAGGGGGAGCACGTGCCCGAGAAGGGGCAGCGCGCCGGGTGCGGCACCGGTCCGCCAGGACCGGTGCGCGGTAGTGGGTTTCGCGGTGGGCATGGGGCGGTCCCTTACTGGATGCGCGAGTTCACGTCGTTCACGGCCGCCTGATAGCGCCGGTCACGCGTGGTCCACACGAAGTTGCCATGGAGGAGATCCAGCAGGACGTCCCGGGTGGTGTCGTCGAAAGCGGCGATGCACTCCATGTCCTCGGACATGTCGCCCAGCCGGGCGTCGAAGAAGCGCCGGAATCCGGCCGCGTCCGTCACGTCGCACAGCCGGAAGCAGTTGGTGATCTGACCGAGCGCGGCCTCCCGGTCATACGAGTAGAAGTCGTTGACGATGGCCAGCCCACGTGTGGTCATGCGGGCGGCGAGACCTGTCTTGGCGTGCTCGGTGAGCTCCGGGTGGCGGTAGACGGGGTAAGACATCTTCATCCAGAAGTCCACGCCGACGTCGGTGACGCGGAACCGGAAGTACTGCTCGGGCGAGGTGGCGCAGAGCACCTTCTTGACCGGGGAGTCACGGAACATGTGGTCGCTGGTGACGAAGGCGCGGGCACCTTCGTACGCGAACGCCGCGTCCTCCTCGCCGTAGTACCGGTCGCACACCGCCCGCACCTCGGGCAGGAAGAGGTCGAAGTCGTGCAGCGCGGGGTCCATGTCGTCCCACACGAAGGTGATGCAGTTGAGCACGCAGACGGCCTTGAACGCCTCCATGTCCTTGATGTGCCGGGCGCTCTGGGACCACCGGACGACATCCATGTAGGAAATCCACCGCTTGTCGGAGACCGTCTTGCCCAGCGGCGCGACCGCGCGGTTGCAGGCGTCGATGACCTCGCGCAACTCGGCGTCCGTCATCGGCACCTTCTGCGCCTCGTACCCGAGATACCGGGAGAACAGCCCGGCGAAGCGGTCGGTGCACTCCTGCCAGTAGGGCGCCATGCCGGCCGGGACGGTCGCGGGGGCGGGTGCGGTCAGGTCAGTGATCACGAGTTCCTCCTCGTCGCCGTACGGGCGAGGTTCTTCAAGGTGGCGGTCGCCTCGGGGGCGAACGGGGCGGTGTCCAGGGCACGCAACGCCTGCTGGTACCGGTCGTCGATCAAGCGCTCGACCGCTTCCCGGGCCCCGGTGGCGGCGAAGACGGCGCGGACTTCCTCGGCGCCCGCCTCCTCCAGGGAGGGGTCACCGATCAGCGCGCGCAGCCGGGCGGCCTGTGCCGCGTCGGATGCGCGCAGGGCGAGTGCGACGAGGGTGGTGTTCTTGCCCGCCCGCAGATCGTCCAGGCGCGACTTGCCGGTGTCCATGACGTCGCCGTACACACCCAGCAGGTCGTCGCGGAGCTGGAACGCCTCGCCCAGTGGAATGGCGTAGGCAGTACAGGCGGCCATGGCCTCGGGCCCCGCGCCGGCCATGGCCGCGCCGATGTGCAAGGGCCGCTCGACGGTGTATTTGGCGGTCTTGTAGCGGTTGACCGTCAATGTGGCCTCGACATCGTCCGACAAATCGCCCGTCGCACGCAGGTCCAGATACTGCCCGAGCATCACTTCCGTGCGCATCTCGGTAATCAGGGGCAGCAATGCCGCGTATTGCACGGGAGTGAGCCCCGCTGTGTGCAGGAGTTCGTCCGCCCATGTGAAAGCGAGATCGCCGAGCAATATCGCGGCGCTGCGCCCGAATTGCCCCGAGTGGTCATCCCCGTGGGCTCCGGCGAGTGTCCGGTGGATGGCGGGGCGGCCGCGGCGGGTATCGCTGTCGTCCATGATGTCGTCATGAATGAGGGCGAACCCGTGGAACATCTCGAGCGAGGCGGCCACACGCACGATGGATTCGCTACCACGCTCTCCGCCGACGGCCCGCCATCCGGTCAGGGCCAGCAGCGGACGAATACGCTTCCCGCCCGACATGAATTCAGCGAACGCGCCCAGAAGTTGGGCCGTTGAGGGCCGTTTGGCAAACTCCGTCTTCCCCGCCAGGAAATCCTCCAGAACGGTGTCGACGGCCTTTCTCATCAGTCCCGTGTCGAGTACGTCGGGAGGCATCGTCTGCGTGCTCATATTGGTGTTTCGTCCCCCTGTGGGGCCCGTCACGCCGACTCCACACGCACGTCGGGGCGCACCACAGGGGCGGCGTTCGCGCGGGAGCCCGTGACCGGGCCGGATGATGTGCATGCCGTGGGCGAGTGCGGTGCGGCCGTCCTGCGAGCCGCTGTCCGAGCCGCAGAGATCAGGGCAGAAGATCCACACGCAGCTCGCTGAGGCCACGGATGTTGACCTGGCGGCGCCAGGTCACGTCCTCGCGGCTCAGGGCGATGCCCCGGTAGCGGCGGATCAACTCGGTGAATACCAGCCGTGCTTCGGCCTTCGCGAGCATGGCGCCGATGCAGTAGTGCGGGCCGCCGCCGAAGGAGAGCGGGCGGATGTCGCGCCGGGACAGGTCCAGGCGGTCCGGGTCCGGGTAGCGCAGCGGGTCACGGTTGGCGGCTCCGAGCAGGATCATCACCTTGGAGCCGGACGGAATGGTGGTGCCGGCGATGTCGATGTCGCCTGTGGTGATACGCGCCACGAGCTGGATCGGCGCGTCGTACCGCAGCAGTTCGTCGATCCCGTCCCCGATGACGCCGGGGTCCTCGCGCAGCGCCCGCAGCTGATCGGGGTGGCGCAGCAGGCCGAGCATGCCGTTGCCGATGAGGTTGACGGTCGTCTCGTGGCCGCCCATGAAGAACATCATGACGTTGGCGATGATCTCGTCATCGGTGAGCTTCTCACCGTCGAACTCCGCCAGCAGCAGGCGGGAAAGGATGTCGTCCCGGGGATCGGCACGCCGTCTGGCCAGGTGCTCGGCGATATAGGCGCCGAACTCCTCCGCGGCGTCGTTCATGGCGCGGCGGGTGGTCCCGTCGATGGCCGGATCGATGACGTGACCGAGCGCGTCGGTCCACTTCCGGCACAGGTCGCGGTCCTCCACCGGAAGGCCGCCGAGTCCGCAGAAGACCGTCACCGGCACCTGGGCGGCGAGCGAACCGATGAGATCGATGTCCCGGCCGCTGCCCATCTCATCCATGATCTGCCGGACGATACCGGCCACGCGCGGCAGCAGCTCCTGGATCGCCCTGGCGGTGAAGAGCGGGTTGGCCAGGCCGCGCAGTCTGCGGTGCGCCGCGCCGTCCCGCATGAGCATCCACCTGCGGGTGGCCTCGACGATCGGACTGTCCCAACCACCCCGCTGTTCCGCCCATTTGCGGTCCTGCGGGTATTCACTGGTCAGCCGAGGATTGCGGATGAGTGATGCGACTTCCCGATATCCGGAAATAACCCAGTGCCCATAGGGCGTTCGATGGACCGGCTCGGCATCGCGGAGCCGTTTGTAGAGCGGATATGGATCGTCACGCAGGCGTGGATCGCGCGCATCGAACATCGCGTGCACAGAACAGAGCCCCCATTCTCTGTAGCTTGCCTGCCGTTGCCCACCGACAGCGGCATTGAACCCGGGGCGTCAACCGATACGATCCTCGACCCTGGTCGCCGCATAGTAGGCACACCAGCCGACCCGACAGCAAGGGTTTCGTGACCCACGAACGAGTCGTGACAGCGGACGCACAAGCAGGCAGACCAAGATCGTCTACCTCCTGGACAGATCCGTCAACTGCGTATTAGGTTCGAGCCGTTCGAGGGAAAGCCGTTCAGTACACGGGGGCCAGAGTGCGGCGCACAGTTTTCGATGACGACCACGAGGCGTTCCGCTCCGTGCTGCGGGACTTCATCGCGGCCGAGGTCGCACCGGTCCATCAGGAATGGGAGACCGCGGGCCGCGTGCCGCGTGCGTTTTATCGCAAACTGGGCGAGCTCGGAATTTTCGGTTTCGGCGTACCGGAAGAGTTCGGGGGCGCCGGCGAGACGGGCTTCAAGTTCAACGCCGTCGTGAGCGAGGAGTGCGCCAGGGCCGGAGTCACCTTCGGTGGCGCCAGCGCCCATATGGCACTCCCGGCCACATTTGTGAAATACACCACCGATGAGCAGAAGAAGCGCTGGCTCCCCGCTTTCGTCACAGGCGAGTTGATGACGGCCATCGCGATCACCGAGCCGGGCGCCGGCTCCGACGTCGCCGGCATACGGACCGCGGCCGTGCTGTCCGAGGACGGCACGCACTACGTACTCAACGGCGTGAAGTCGTTCGTCTCCGGCGGCGCCCAGGCCGACTTGGTGCTCGTCGCCTGCCGCACTTCCGGAGAGGGCCAGGACGACCGGCGCGGTGGCATGTCGCTGCTCGCCGTGGAAGCCCGGGCCGAGGGCGTCGCGATCACCGCCGAGCCGGTCACGCTCGGCCTGCGCTCTTCCGACATCGTCGAGATGACGTTCACCGACGTACGGGTCCCGGTCACCGATGTGGTGGGCGGGCTCGGCAACGCCTTCGCCTGCCTGGCGGACATCTTCCCGCAGGAGCGCCTGGGTATCGCCGTCGGCGCGTACGCCCACGCCGCCGCCGCGGTGCGCTTCGCCACCGAGTACGTCCGGGAGCGCACGGTCTTCGGCAAGCCGGTCGCCGCCTTCCAGAACACCAAGTTCGTGCTGGCCGACTGCAAGGCGGAGGTCGACGCCCTGCAGGCGGTCGTCGACCGGGCGCTGGAGGCGTTCGACGCCGGGGAGCTCAGCGCCGACGAGGCCGCCTCCGCCAAGCTCTACTGCGGTGACACCGCGGCCCGCGTCATCGACAAGTGCCTCCAACTGCACGGCGGCTACGGCTTCATGATGGAGTACCCCATCGCCCGGCTGTATGCCGACAACCGCGCCAGCCGGATCTTCGGCGGCACCAGCGAGATCATGCGGAGCATCGTCGCCAAGTCGATGGGGCTCTGACCGCGCTCACGTCTGTGCCCCGGGGGCCGGTTCACGGGTGCGGGCGGAGGTTCGCGGCGAGGTGGTGCCAAAGGGGCCGCCCGCCACCGGCCGGTCTCCCGGCCGGACGGCGGAGCGGATTCCTCGGGTCGGTCACGCCGCCAGGCTCTTGAGGCGCGCCACCGCCTCCTCCAGCACGGCGACCCGCTTGCAGAAGGCGAAGCGGACGAAGGGGGCGCCTTCGGCGCGGTTGTCGTAGAAGACGGTGTTGGGCACGGCCACCACGCCCGCGCGTTCGGGCAGGGCGAGGCAGAAGTCCAGGCCGTCGGTCGCGCCGAGGGGGCGGATGTCGGTCGTGATGAAGTAGGTGCCGGCCGGGCGGTGCACGGCGAAGCCCGCGTCCGCGAGTCCCGCCGCCAGCAGGTCGCGCTTGGCCCGCAGGTCGGCGCGGAAGTCCTCGAAATAGCTGTCGGGCAGCCGCAGGGCCTCCGCGATCGCGTACTGGAACGGGCCGGACGAGACGTAGGTCAGGAACTGCTTGGCCGAGCGGACCGCGGCGATCAGGGCCGCCGGTGCCGTCACCCAGCCGACCTTCCAGCCCGTGAAGGAGAACGTCTTGCCCGCGGAGCCGATGGTGACGGTCCGCTCGCGCATACCGGGCAGCGAGGCGAGCGGGACGTGCTCGCCTTCGAAGACGAGGTGCTCGTAGACCTCGTCGGAGATGACGAGCAGGTCGCGCTCGACCGCGAGGGCGGCGACGGCCGCGAGCTCCTCGCGGGTGAGCACCGCGCCCGTCGGATTGTGCGGGGTGTTGATCAGGAGCACCCGGGTCCTGGGGGTGACGGCGTCGCGCAGCTCGTCGAGGTCCAGGCGGAAGGCACCGTCGCGGGGGCGCAGCGTCACGGGCACCCGCTTGCCGCCCGCCATGGCGATACAGGCCGCGTACGAGTCGTAGTACGGCTCCAGCGCTATCACCTCGTCGCCGGGCTCGACCAGGGCGAGCAGCGCGGCGGCGATCGCCTCGGTCGCGCCCGCGGTGACCAGCACCTCGGTGTCGGGGTCGTAGGCCAGGCCGTAGCGGTGCGCCTGGTGGTCGGCGACGGCGAGGCGCAGCTCGGGGACGCCGGCGGCGGGTGGGTACTGGTTGCCGCGGCCGTCCCGCAGGGCACGGACGGCGGCCTCCCTGATCTCCTCGGGCCCGTCGGTGTCCGGAAAGCCCTGGCCGAGGTTGATCGCCCCGGTCCGGGCCGCCAGGGCGGACATCTCCGCGAAGATGGTGGTGCCGAATTCCGCGAGGCGGCTGTTGACGGGCTTCCGGGTCATGCGTGCTTCTCCCTCGACCGACGGATGTGCGGGGCATGGTGCGCTCGCCCATTGTCACAGCCGGACATCACACGGGGAGCAGGGCCCGCGTACCGCACGGGCCGCCTACGCGCGCCGCCCGCCGGGGCGGCCCCCGGCGGGCGGCGCGGGTGAGGCGTGGTGGGTCAGTTGCCGTCCGGGTCCGCCCGGTCCAGCGCCGGGCGCGGGCCCGGGCCGGTCTCCAGCAGCAGATAGTCGGCGGCGGCGGTGTCGGTGACGAGGCTGGTGACGAGCCCGGACCGCAGCACCGCGCCGATCGCGGCGGCCTTGCGCAGGCCCCCGGCGATCGCGACGACCTCCGGTATGCGGCGCAGCCGGTCCGCCTCGACGGTGATGCAGCGCTCGCCCAGGTCGCGGCCGATGCGCCGGCCCTCGGCGTCGAAGAGGTGCGCGGACATCTCGGCCGCGGCGCCGAGCGAGGCGTAGTGCGCGCGCTCCTCCTCACCGAGCATGTCGTAGACGGTCGAGATGCCGGGTGCCCAGGAGCCGATGGACACGGCGGCCACCGTGACCTTGTCGAAGTAGTCGAAGGCCCGCGCGATGCCGGTCTGGCCGCGCAGGGCCGCGGCGGTGGCGGAGTCGGGCAGCAGCATCGGCGCGTAGATCGGGTGCGCCTCGCCGCCGGAGACCTGGGCCGCGCGGCGCACGGCCTCCACCGAGCCGCGCTCGGCGGTGCCCGCGTCGTAGACACCGGTGAGCTGGACCACCGTGCACGGCGGCAGCCGGTGCAGGGCCGCGGCCATGTGGATGGTGGAGCGGCCCCAGGCCAGGCCCAGGACGTCGCCCTCGTGCACCAGCTCGCCGAGCAGGTCTGCGGCCACCTCACCGAGGTTCTCGGGGTCGGGCGCGTCCTCGGCCGCGTCGGCCGGGGACTCGACGACCACGGCGTGCCGCAGGCCGTAGCGGGCGCGCAGCGCGTCGGAGCGCTCCGCGTCCAGCTCGGCCGGCACCCGGATCTCGATCCGCACCAGATCCCGCTCCAGAGCGGTCTCCAGCACCCGGGCCACCTTGAAGCGGCTCACGCCGAACTCCTCGGCGATCTGGATCTTCGACTTGCCCTCGAGGTAGAAGCGGCGGGCCATGGCCGCCGCCTGCACCAGCTCGGCGGGCCCCATCGGCGTGGCAGAACGGCCCGTCGACACCGCGGCCTCCTCACTTCTGTGTTCAAGCTGTGGACTCGACCGTCATCCTGTCAGAAACGGCGGTCCTTTGATCAGGGCCTGTTCCGCACCACGGCGTTCCGGGCGCGGTGCGGGACCGGGTCAGTGCGCGCAGGCCCAGGGCGCGACGGCCGTGGCCTGCTCCGCCTGCTCCCTCAGCGAGCGTACGGCGGCCCCAGGGTCCTGCGCACCGTAGACGGCGGAGCCGGCCACGAAGACGTCCGCCCCGGCCTCCGCGCAGCGCTCGATCGTCTGCGCCGACACCCCGCCGTCGACCTGGAGCCACAGCTCGAGGCCGTGCCGCTGGATGAGCTCCCGGGTCCGGCGGATCTTGGGGAGCATGATGTCGAGGAACGCCTGACCGCCGAAGCCGGGCTCCACGGTCATGATCAGCAGCATGTCGAGCTCGGGCAGCAGGTCCTCGTACGGCTCGATGGGCGTCGCGGGCTTGAGCGCCATCGACGCGCGGGCACCCTTGGCCCGGATCTCCCGCGCCAGCCGGACCGGCGCCGCGGCGGCCTCGGCGTGGAAGGTGACCGAACCCGCGCCGGCCTCCACGTACTGCGGGGCCCAGCGGTCCGGGTCCTCGATCATCAGGTGGCAGTCGAGGGGGGTGTCCGTGGCCTTGCTGAGCGATTCCACGATCGGCACCCCGAGCGTGAGGTTGGGGACGAAGTGGTTGTCCATGACATCGACATGGAGCCAGTCGGCGCCCTGCACGGCCTTCGCCTCATCGGCGAGGCGGGCGAAATCGGCGGAGAGGATGCTGGGGTTGATCTGGGCCATTTCCAAACTCTCTGTACGGAGCCACCTGGTCTCGCTACACCCCATGGTCCCGGGTCCTGCGGGGCCGCTGAACAGGGGCTGTCCCTTGCAAGACTAGGCCCTACGGGTGCAGGGGCAGCAGGTGGGAGGCCAGCGGGCCACGCTGGAATTGCCCTGATCTCGTCCACCGGATCGCCCAGAGGCCGTCAGACGGCCGCGCCGCCCTCCCCCTTCACCTTGGCCACGAACGAGGCCCACGCGCCCACAGGGAACCTCAGAGCGGGACCGTAGGGGTCCTTGCTGTCACGGACGGGAACGACGCCGGAAGCTGCGTATGCGGGTGCCCATTCGACGCAGTTGCCGTTGTTCCCTTGGCTGTAGGTGGATCGCACCCATACCGCGCGAGAGAAGTCAGGGGTGGTGCTCATGGGCGTACGCCTCCATAACGTGCCGGATAAGGACCAGAGAGTTCGCGAGTGACAGGGCATCGGCACGTAGACGCTCGTACGCCGCTTGTGCTTCGGCGACCGCCCTCGCCGAGTCGTCCACATGCCCTCGCGTGTACGTCTCCTCGTACAGGATGATCGTTCCGTCTCGTCGCGTCAGCACAATGAACGGCACTCCCTTCGGCGGCGCACCCGCAGCGAAGGGGAAGACCTGAATGGCAACGTGCGGGGACTCCGCTGCCGCCAACAGATGCTGGAGCTGTCCCCGCATGACCTCGGGCCCGCCCACGGCGGAACGTAAGACCGCCTCGTGCAGGATCACCCACAACAGCGGGGGGTCCTCACTCTCGAAGATCTCTCGCCGCTGCATGCGCAGCTCGATCCGGGCTTTGATCTCGAGTTCCGTCTCACGTGGGTGCGCCGAACGGAAGACGGCTCCGGCGTACTCCGGGGTTTGCAGTATGCCCATGACGAACGCGTTGGAATAGTCGCAGATGCTCTGCGCTTCGCGTTCCAACTTGAGGTAGGGCACGAACCATGACGGGTACCGGCCGTCGGCCGCTCGCTGCCGCCACCGAGCGTAGGTGCCCGGCGTGCCGAATACCTTGTCGCACTGCTCCGCGAACTGAGGTGAGGCCAGCTGCTGGCCTGTCTCCACCTTGCTGACGTACGGCTGTCCGCAAAGCAGCCGGACGGCAAGCTGAGCCTGCGACCACCCACGAGCCTCCCGGGCGCACTTGATCTCCCTGCCGAACTCCTTGGCAGGCGTGTCGGGCTCTTCCGAATCGTCAGGCGGCGCACCGATCAAGTGTCCAACCCCCAATATTCCAAAGCCAGTTGGCATGAAAAATAGCCTGTTCAGCGCGGCTGTGCGGATGGAGCCTATGCCTCACGGTTGATGCCCGCTCACAGAGGGCGGGACACACGGAGGCTCGAACAGATGACTGCCGCATTGATCACCTACCGCGAGGGTGTGTGGCTGGTGGATACACACCTGGGACGAGTGGGTCAGGTCATGGGAAACGATGACCATCACGTCCAGTTGCGCCCGCCGGGTAGCGGACTCGTATGGGACGCCGATCCGGAAGGGCTGAGGCTCGCCACAGCCGACGAGCGGAAGCAGGTGGGCGCGGAGGGTCAGGGGCACCCCGCCGACGCCCGGACCCCCTTCGTAGTCGGGCAGGACGGCATCACCGTGAGAGGCGGGCACCCGTGATCGAACCCCTACCCCTCGTGGCGCACACGGGCGGACCGCTCGCCTACCCCATCCGGGATGAGCGCATCCACCACAAGGAGGCGTGATGGCGCGACGACGGCACAAGGCGGGCCGCGCAGGCGCACGACGGGACTGGGCGGGCCATCTCGAAGGGCTGGTTCTTTTCGGCGCCCTGGTGGCCGCCTGCGGGGCCGCTATCTGGCTCGCTGCTCACGGCGGTCCCGCCCGCTTCTAGACCGCCTACCCCTCTGCGTGCGCCCGCATCCCCCCGTTGGGCGCTAGCCGATCACAGAGGGGCAGGCACCCCTTCCGGCTGTACGGCGGACAGCCGGAAGGCGCCAAGCTCCGCCCTGCCGGGCGGGACGACACAACCCCGGCAGGGCGGGCACCAGCCCCGTTGGGCACAGGTGGCCATCAGGGGGTAGAAGTGACCGCACCATAGAAGGGAAACGCCAACATGGGCTCGACGCCGTGCAATACCTGTAGCGGTACCGGGTACGTGACCAAAGACGGATTGCAGCACCAGTGCGAAGACTGCGGCGGCACCGGGCGCATCGAACACAGCTAGAAGGAGGGGCGATGTGCAATAAGTGCTTCGGCAGGGGATTCATCGACGAAAAGTTGCCGAACGGCACGAAACTGGTCCACGCGTGCAATTCATGTAACGGAACCGAGTCGGACAGCCGGAACAGGGAGCCGCGCAGGGTGTTCGGACGGCAAGCCAACCGACCCCGCGAAGACAGCAGCGGGAAAGCCTGAGGCGGTAGAGGGCCCCGCCCGTGCGTTCCTCCCCCGAGGCGTGCGGGCAGGGCTCTGTGCTCCGCTGCGCCCTACTCGCCTAGGTGCCGGTACAGGGTCGCCCTGGACACTCCGAGGGCCTTAGCGATGGCCGTGACGCTCTCCCCCTTGGCGTGCCGAGCACGGGCCACGGCAAGCTTGTCGTCATCGACAACGGTCGGTCGTCCGCC
>NZ_JBIRVR010000032.1:0-64687 GCF_044387105.1 Streptomyces sp. NPDC020379 | reverse complement strand
TCCACGGCCGTGGTGAGCTGGCTGACCGCGGTCCCGCTCGCGGGGACCTCCAGCCGGACCGTCATCGAGTACGAGACGCTTGGCGCCGTTGCCATGGCCGCTTTCCTCTGCTTTCCCTGTTTTCGCTTGGTACGCGCCGCGGGGCGCGGGCATCGATCGTCCCACCTACTGGTCGGTACGCGGTAACCGGCCCCGGATCGCGGAATCGCGCTTCCAACATACGAGAAGCGCGCCGAACGCGGACGGGCGCCCCTCGTGGTGAGGGGCGCCCGTCATGAACGCTCTGGCGGCACCGACCCGCCATGCTCGCCTCGCGGCAAGTGGTCGCTCGAAGCGACTAAGGTTGGGCCCGGGGGCTTGGATCGAGCCGGTGCCGTGTTCCAGGCTAACAAATGCTCCCCGGAAGTCACGGGCGAACGCCGGGCTCTGCCGCCGCCTCCGCCCGAACTCCCCCGGGACCCCCTGAATCCCGGCCTCCACGACCGGCCTCCGGCCGCGAACTCCCCGGGCCCCACCGGACGTCGGCGCTCCGCCCCTCGGCCTGCGGCCGCGCCCTGAATCCCCTCGGCCCCGGGCCGTCCACGCCCGCGGACGACCACCGGGGTGCCCCGGCCGCCGCCCCGAACTCCCCGGGAGACGACCGGACACCGCTGCGCGCTCCACCGGAAGTCACGTGATGTGCCGTCGGTCGTCCGCGGCGCCGTCGCGGCTGGTCGCGCCCACGCGGCGGAGCCGCACGCCGGCGCCTCCCCGCGCGTCTTCGGGGCGCCGGCGGACCTCGGTGGACGTCACCCGGCCCGCTCGGCCCGGCCCCGAGGGCACGCGGCACGTCCGCGCCCCGGGCCGAGGGGGCGCGGCGGCCCCGGGCAAGCCGAAACGCACACCCGCGTCAGCCGTATCCGGCCCGTCCGGCGCCAAAGGGCCCCGCCGGGAGCGCCGCGCCCCGCCCCTCAGTCCCGCAGCAGGTCCGGCACTCCCTCCGCGTCCGGATCGTCGCGCTCCCCCGACAGGACCGTCAGGCGCTGCGTCGCCCGGGTCAGGGCCACGTACAGCACGCGCAGGCCCGCCGGGGACTCGTCCGCGATCTCGGCGGGGGTGACGACGACCGTCGCGTCGTACTCCAGGCCCTTCGCCTCCAGGCTGCCCAGGACGACGACGCGGTCGCCGTGGCCGGCCAGCCAGTCGCGGGCCTCCGCGCGGCGGGCCATCGGGACGACGACGCCGACCGTGCCGTCCACGTCGTCGAGGAGGTGGCGGACCTCGGCGCGTACGGCCGCGGGCAGGTCGCCGTCCGCGACGGCGAAGCGGGGCACGACGCCCGTCGACCGCACGGCCGCCGGGGAGCGCATGCCGGGCATGGCCAGGGCCAGGATCCTGGCGGCCAGTTCGGCGATCTCGGCGGGGTTGCGGTAGTTGACGGTGAGCTCGAAGCGGCGGCGCGGGCGGGTACCGAGCGCCTCGTCCCTGGCGGCCGCGGCCTCGTCGGGGTCGGACCAGGAGGACTGCGCGGGGTCGCCGACGACCGTCCAGGTCGCGGTGCGGCCCCTGCGGCCCACCATCCGCCACTGCATGGGCGTGAGGTCCTGGGCCTCGTCGACGATCACATGGGCGTAGTCGCGGCGCTCCTCCGCCAGCCGCTCGGCGCGCTCGCGGCGGCTCTCGGAGCGCGTCGGCATGAGCTCCTCCAGCCCGGTGAGCTGGTCGAGCGGGTCGAACTCGCGCGGCTTCTTCGGGCGGGCGGGCACGCCGAGCAGCGTCTCCAACTCGTCCAGCAGGGCCACGTCGTGGACCGAGAGCGGGCCCTGCCCCCGGTCGTCGAGCCGCTTGAGCGAGCGGGCCAGCAGGCGGACCTCGCGCGGGGTGAGTTCACGGCGCGCCCAGCGGGACAGCCGCCGCTCGTCGGCCATCGCGGCGAGCACCCCGCGCGGGGTGAGCTCGGGCCACCAGGCGGCGAGGAAGCCGAGGAAGTCGTCCTCGGTGGAGACGTCCTCGTCGAACGCCTGCCGGGCCTCCGCCGCGAGTTCGGGGTCGGTGTAGCGCTTGGGGCCGCCCGCCTTGGACCACAGGAGGTCGAGGATGAGCCTGCGGGCGCGCGGGCGCAGCAGGTTGATGGGCGCGGTGCCGCCGAGCGCGGTGTTGCGGATGCGCTTGAGCTCGTCGGGTCCGAGTTCGAGCCGGGCGCCGAAGGCCACGACGCGCAGCCGGTCGGGCGCGGCCGCCGGGGTCGCGCCGCCGGTGCTGCCCGTGCTCTCAGCCGGTTCGGCGAAGGACAGTTGGCCCTCCTCCGCCGGGGCGCCGCGGCGGCGTGCGGCGGGTGCCTGAGGTGCCGGTTCCAGCGCGCCCCGCACCGCCTTGCGCAGCACCCTGAGCATGCGGGAGGAGCCCTTGATCCGGGCGACGGCGGGTTCGTCGTACGTATCGGCCTCGGCGCCGTCGACCAGGGAGCCCACGGCGCGGATCGCGACCTGGCCCTCCTCGCCGAGCGAGGGCAGCACACCCTCGGTGTAGGCGACGAGCAGCGGCGTCGGCGAGACGACGAGGATGCCGCCCGCGTAGCGCCTGCGGTCCTGGTAGAGGAGGTACGCGGCGCGGTGCAGGGCGACGGCGGTCTTGCCGGTGCCGGGCCCGCCCTCGACCTCGGTGACCGAGGCGGCGGGCGCGCGGATGACCATGTCCTGCTCGGCCTGGATGGAGGCGACGATGTCGCGCATCGTGTGGCTGCGGGCCTGGCCGAGCGCGGCCATCAGGGCACCGTCGCCGACGACCGGCAGCGCGGTGCCGTCGAGGGTCGCCGTCAGCTCGGGGCGCAGCAGGTCGTCCTCGACGCCGAGGACCCTGCGGCCCTTGGAGCGGATGACCCGGCGGCGTACGACACGGCCGGGCGCGACCGGGGTGGCGCGGTAGAACGGCGCGGCGGCGGGCGCCCGCCAGTCGATGACGAGCGGGGAGTAGTCGGCGTCGAGGACGCCGATGCGGCCGATGTGGAGCGTCTCGGCGATCTCCGCCCGGTCCTCGCGCACGGCGTCGTCCGCGGGCTCGACGGAGGTGTAGGCGCCGTCGGGCCCCTTCTTCCCGTCCTTGCCGAGGAGGAGGTCGATGCGGCCGAAGAGAAAGTCCTCGAACTCGCTGTTGAGCCGGTTGAGGTGCACTCCGGCGCGGAACACCTGGGCGTCCCGCTCGGCGAGCGCCCCCGGTGTGCCGACCTGGCCCCGCTTGGCGGCGTCGTCCATGAGGAACTCGGCCTCGTGGATCTTCTCCTCCAGGCGCCGGTACACCCGGTCCAGATGCTGTTGTTCGGTACCGATCTCGCGGTCGCGGACCCCGTCGGGTTCCGTCGCCGGTCCTGTCGCCATCTGCGCGTGCGTGGCGTTCTGCGCGGCCACCCAAGCCCCCTTCTGCTGTGCCTAGGGCAGCCGTCAACCGTACGCGAACAGAGGTGCTGAGCGCACCTGTCATGACATGGTGGTTTTCATCGCTCTTCGGACGGTTTCCGGTCAGATCTTGATGGTGTCCAGGAGTTTCCCGTCCAGCGTGCGGACCTCGAAGCGGTCGATGTCCTTCCGGTTGAGCGCGGCGCCGCCGTGGGTGTAGAGCGGCTCCTTGCTCCATTTGTCCGCCCCGGAGCTCCGCAGGCCGTAGCCCCCGGCGGGCACGGCCCAGGTGGTGACGGTCTGCCGCTCGCCGTTCCTGCCGACCGCGACGAGGTCGCAGGTCAGCGGGCCTGTGACGTTGGCGAGTCTCAGGGCGACGTGCGTGCCCCACGGTTTCTCCTGGAGCGAGACGGAGGCGTCGACCTTGGTCGCGGGGTCGACCGCGCCGATCTTCTCGCCCTCCTCGTACATCGCCTTGGCCGCGCTCACCGTGCTGTGGCTCGGCGCGTGCTGCGAGGTGAGGGCGGAGCCGGCCAGCGGGCCCGCGCCGATCAGGACGGCGGCGGCCGCCGCCAGGCAGAGTCTGCGGGTGCGCTGGGCGCGGCGGACGGCCGCGACCCTGGTGAGGAGGCCGTCGAGGAGCGCGGGTCGCGGGCGCGCGGTGAGCGCGCCGGGGTCCGGCGCGGACTCCTTGAGATCGGCGAGGAGCGGGGTCAGCCCGAGCACGGCGTCGAGCTCGGCGGCACACCGGGGGCAGTCGGCGAGGTGCTCCTCGAAGCGCGCGGCCTCCGCCTCGTCCAGGACGCCGAGGGCGTAGGCGCCCACGTCCATGTGCTGTGCCGGGCCGTTCATGCCGTGACTCCCCGTTCCTCGAGCGAGAGCCTCATGGAACGCAGGGCGTAGAAGACCCGGGACCGCACGGTCCCGGCCGGTACGCCCAGCACCTCGGCCGCCTCGCTCACCGTACGTCCCTTGAAATAGGTCTCGATCAGTGCCTCTCGGTGGGCCTCGGTCAGATCGCCGAGCGCGTCGGAGATGGTCATCAGGCGCAGCGCCCGGTCGATCTCGTCGGCCGCGGGGATCTGCTCCAGCGGCGCCGGGTCGACCTCCCGGGGGCGGGCCTGGCGGCTGCGGTGGCCGTCGATGACGATGCGGCGGGCGACGGTCACCAGCCAGGGCCGTACGGAGCCGGGGGCGCCGCGCAGCCGGTCGGCGTTGCGCCAGGCGCGCAGCAGCGTCTCCTGGACGACGTCCTCCGCCCGCTGGCGGTCCCCGCCCACCAGCCGCAGCACGAAGGCGAGGAGCGGGCCCGCGTGCTCGTCGTAGAGCGCCCGCATCAGTTCCTCGTCCGGACTGGTCCTGTCGGCCACGACGGCATCCTTGCGCACGGCCTTCCCCCGGTCGATAGGGCGGAACGGTGGTTCGCGGATCAGTAGCCGTAGCCCCCGCCGCCACCGGTGCCCGCCTGCGCCTTTCTGCCCTGCGGGTCGCTGGCGAACCAGGTGCCCGCGATGCCCTGGCCCTTGGTGTCGCCGGGCTTGGTGTCGGGCGCGTAGCGGTAGAGCGGCCAGCCGCCCAGGGTCAGCTGCTTGCTGCCGTCGGCGCGGGTCACGGTGGAGACGAGGGCCTTGTCGATGCCCTTGAGGGTGACCTGGTCGCCGGCCGCCGCGGGCGGCCAGGTGGTCGCGCAGTTGCCGGAGCAGTTGGAGACGGACGGCTTGGGTTTGTCCTTGTCGAAGCGGTAGAGGGTGAAGCCCTTGGCGTCCGTGACGATGGCGCCGAGCCTGGCGTCCCGCGTCCGTACGAGCGCGGTCGCCGCCGGGGCGGGCTGCGGCTGCTGCCCGCTCGGCGAGGGCGCGCTCTTGCCGGACCCGTCGTAGGAGGAGGACCCGCCGGAGTCGCAGGCGGTCACGGTGAGCGCGAGAGCGGCCGCCCCCGACACCGCCAAAGCACCGAGGCGGACGCCGCGTGCGATATTCCTCATGAGGATTCTCCCTGCCGGGACGATTCCGGGGCGTGAGGCCCCCTTCGACCCTGAATACGTGCGGGGCGTCCGTGGCACTCAGCCGCCGGGAGGAATTCACGGAAGAATTCGGCGTACGTACGGAACGGCCTCCGCGTTCAGCGCGCGGCCAAATTCGTCGGGAAGCACGGCAAGAACAGGAAGAACAGGAAGAAGTGGTCAGGAGGTCTGCGGGCCGGCTCCCAGCAGGCGGCGGCGGTGCCTGGCGACCCGTACGCGGTTGCCGCAGACCTCGCTGGAGCACCAGCGACGGCGGCGGCCGCGCGAGGTGTCCAGATAGACCAGCGAGCAGGTCTCGCCCTCGCACTGCCGCAGTTGCCCCCGGGTGACCGGGTCGGTGAGGAGCTCGACGGCGTCCCGGCAGATCTGCCCGACGAGCGCCCCGCAGTCGGGGGCGCCGGCGACCGTGCGGACGAGGGTGCCGTCCGCGGCCCGTACGGCCCGCAGGGCGGGCGGCGCGGTGGCGGCGAGGGCGTTGACGCGCTCCAGGTCGGGGTCGGCGGCGCGGCCGTCGACCTCGGCGTGGACGACGCGGTGCAGCAGGTCGCGGGCCGCGTGGAAGCGGCCCAGCCAGCCGGCGTCGACCGCGCCGAGCGGGGTGCCGGGCGGCACGGCACCGGCGGCGAGCAGCCAGTCCCGCAGCCGTTCGGGGGTGCCGAGCCGCTCGACGGGCTCCTCGCTGAACCGTCCGCCGACCGTGGCCACCAGATCCAGGCAGAGCCGCCCGGCGTCGAATCGCAGGTCATAGGAGGCTGTCGCCGCCATGCGCCTGTCACCTTTTCCCTGTTCGCGTCTTCCCGCGTCCCGGGACCGCCCGTGCGCGGTGCCGCCACCTCCAGGGTGCCCCGTAGGGCGTGGGGGTGTAACCCCCGGATCGTCCGGGTGGCGGCGCGGTCAGCCGCGCATCAGGGCCTCGTCGGCGGCGGGCAGCCAGCTCCCGGCGGGGCGTTCGAGCCAGCCGTGCCGCGCGGCCAGCGCGCCGGCCGCGCTCCGCAGCGCGTCCAGCCCTGGGTGGCGCAGCCCGCGGGCCCACACCATCGAGACGGGCGACAGCGGCACCGGGTCGGCGAGCGGGCGCAGCACCATGCCGGGTACGTCGAGGAACTCGGCGCTCGCCAGCACCGACCAGCCCCGCTTGCGGACGACGCGGATGAACTCCTCGTCGCCGTCGATCCCCGGGAAGGGCGCGGCGATGCCGATGCCCCGGCCCGCGAAGAGCCGCTCCGCGAGGTCGGTCCACTCCGCGGTGGCGGGGTTGCCGGCCGCCGCGTAGAGGGTCTCGCCGGCCAGCTCCGCGAGCCGCACGGCGGGCCGGGCCGCGAGGTGGTGGCCGTCCGGCAGCAGCACGGCCATCGGCTCGTACCGTACGGGCCGGTGGGCGAGGCGCGCCCGGACCGCCGGGTCCAGCCCGGCGAACCGGCCGAAGGAGACATCGAGCCTGCCCGCGAGGATCTCCGCGGCCGCGCCGGTGAGCCCGCTGTGGAAGCGGGCCACGAGCTCGTGCTCGGCCGCCGCTTCCCGGGCCGCCGCCAGCACGCGGTGCGCGGTGCCGGTGGTGGCGCTGATGTCGACGAGCAGGGGGCGCTCCTCCCGGTCCCAGGCGGCGGCGAGTTCGTCGTGCGCGGCGAGGATCCGCCGGGCGTACGGCAGCAGGCGCGCGCCCTCGGCGGTGAGCGTGACCTGCCGGGTGGTGCGGGTGAACAGCTCGGCGCCCAGCCGCTGTTCGAGCCGCCGGATGTCGCGGCTCAGAGCCTGCTGGGCGAGGTGGAGGCGGCTGGCGGCGCGGGTGAAGTGCAGCTCTTCGGCGACGGCGGTGAAGGCGCGGAGGAGGCGTGGCTCTATGTCGTGCGGCACGCACGGCAGTTAACAACAGGAGTGCGTGAATGGCCACTGATCAGGTGTTGGACCGCGGTGCACGACGGCGGCGAGAGTTGAGCACATGCCGAACTCCTCTTGCCGAAGCCCCCTGTTCACCGTCAGCGGCAGCATGCTGGTGGTGGCCGCGCCCCGCACCCCGGACGCCCTTCCGCCGGTTACCCGCAAGCGCCGGGCGTGGGAAACCGTGCTCCTCAGGCTGCGGGCCCGCTGATCCGCGACCTGGCCAGCGCCAGACCCGTCAGCCCCAGCAGCGCGGCGAGACCCGCGAGGACCACCGTGGTCACCAGGGCCGACCCGGACACCTTGGAGGGCGAGGCCGCCGCCGTCACCACCAGCTGCCCGATCTTCCGTACGCGCCCGTGGTGGCTGACCACGGTCACCGGATAGCTGCCCTCCCCCAGGCCGCGCCGGATCCGCGCGGGGCCGTAGTAGCGGGGGGAGTCGCCGTCCCCCGCCTTGCTCTCGTCGCGCTTGAGCGGCACCGGCCGCTCGAAGGCCGGTGACGTGGCGGTCAGCCGCCCCTCCTCGCCCGGGTCGGGCGAGGCATCGCGCCACAGCACGTTGACGGTCCCGCCGGCCGGGACGGTGTGGCCGTGCGTACGGGCCCGCTCGGGGCCCGACGCGGGCGTGGTGCCGAAGAACGCCGGTCCGCGCGCCCGGCCCACATAGTCGCGGTCGCCGGGCCGGGCGGCGCGGATCACCAGCGGCTTCTCGTCGATCTTCCGGCCGCCGGGGCCGGTGAGCGTCACCTTGTAGGTGCCGTCCTTCACCGAGGCCGGCAGGCCGAGGCCGCCGGCGAACAGCCGGGGGTTGTTCCAGTCGGCGCCCGACGGGTCGTGGCTGAGCCGCACGGGCGCGGGGAAGGCGGGCGAGCGCACCTCGAAGGCCGTCCCCGTCTCGCCGGGGAACAGATCGTCGTAGGCCATCCACAGCCGCTCCCCCGGCCGCATGACCTCGCCCGGCGCGGTCACCGTGAACCGCGGCCTGCGCGAGGGCCCGACCTCCACCTTGTCCCGGGCGACGACCCGCCCGCCCGCGCGCACGGTGAGCGGATAGCTGCCGGGCTTCGCGCTCATGGCGATGGCGGGCCGCGCGTGGTGGCCGTGCTCGGCGGCGGGGGCGCGGTGCGCGTAGGGGGCGAGCGTGACGCGGTGCGGGAAGACGGGCGAGGAGACGGTGACGTCGCCCCGGCCGCGTACGCCCTGGACATCGATGTCGACGAGGCCGCCGGGGCGGTTGTCGAAGGCGCCGTTGAGCAGCAGGTGCACTCCGCCCCGCCCGTCGTCGGCCGCCGCGCCCCGGGCCGGGCCGACGGCCGGCCACAGCGCCGCGGCTCCCACCACGGCCAGCACCGCATGCGTCCACTTCACCGCGCACCCCCTTGTCCGCCACCGAGGAAGAGGGACGCGGCGGCCTCCGGGTTGCCCTGCGCGGGCACGCGGCACACACGACGAAGGCCCCACCGCCGGAGCGGTGGGGCCTTCGCCTCACATGGGATGAGTGGAGATGGCGGGAATCGAACCCGCGTCCAACGGTGCGGAATCAGGGCTTCTCCGAGCGCAGTCCGCTGCGATTTTCTCGGCCCCGAAGATCACACGGACAAGTCTCCGACGGGCTCAGTCACTGTTTGATTTCCCTCTCGACCCCGTGACCGGGTCTAGAGGTTTAGTTCCCTAGCTGATGCCAGGATCCGGGTCGGGAACAGCCCCGGGCTGACACTTCGCAAAGTCGCTACTTAGGCAGCGAGGGCGAAGGAATCGCGCTTGGTGTTGGCGATTATTGGTTGCGACATATGGTTTACGAGATCATTGCCGCTTCCTCGGCTCGCTTCCCCTGCTTCGACATCCGCTGTCGAAACCGATCATCCCCATGTTGTTTTTTCAAGGTGCGCACCCCGTGGGGTGTGCAGTGCCCATCGTACGTGACCGACGCGCGACGGTGCCAGCGTATTCCCGCTGACGGGCGACCCCGGGTCAGACCCGCCTCGCCTGCGACGCCCGCTGGCGCCTGCGGGCCGCCGCGATCGCGCGGTTCGACTCGCGGGTGTCCTGCTTCTCGCGGAGCGTCTGCCGCTTGTCGTACTCCTTCTTGCCCTTGGCGAGGGCGATCTCGACCTTGGCCCGGCCGTCCTTGAAGTACAGCGCCAGCGGCACGATCGTGTGGCCCGTCTCCTGCGACTTGGAGGAGAGCTTGTCGATCTCGGCGCGGTGCATCAGCAGCTTGCGCTTGCGGCGCGCGCTGTGGTTCGTCCACGTGCCCTGGGTGTATTCGGGGATGTGGACGTTGTGCAGCCACGCCTCGCCACCGTCGATCTGCACGAAGCCGTCCGCCAGCGAGGACCGGCCCTGCCGGAGCGACTTGACCTCGGTGCCGGTCAGCACCATGCCGCACTCGTAGGTGTCCAGAATGTGGTAGTCGTGCCGCGCCTTCTTGTTCTGCGCGACCAGTTTGCGACCCGTCGTCTCTTTAGCCATAGCGCGGCCATTCTCGCACTACGACCCACCCCTGAGGCCACTCAATACTGTGCGGGCCCGCCGCTCGGCATCGCTCCGTACGACCAGGTCGGGAGCGATGCCGCGGCCGTCGACGGAGCGGCCGGAGGGGGTGCGGTAGTGGCCGACGGTGAGCTCGGCGACCGAGCCGTCCGCGAGCCGGCTGGGCAGCTGCACCGAGCCCTTGCCGAAGGTCGGGGTGCCCACGACGACCGCCCGGCCGCGGTCCTGGAGGGCTCCGGCCAGCAGCTCCCCGGCGCTCATGGTGCCGCCGTCGACGAGCACGACGAGCGGCGCCCCGGTGTCGCCGCCGGGCCGGGCCTCCAGCGTGCGCTGTCCGCCCCGTACGTCATAGGTGGCCACCAGGCCGCCGTCGAGGAAGGCGGAGGCCGCGGTCACGGCCTCGTCGACCAGGCCGCCGGAGTTGCCCCGCAGATCCAGCAGGATGCCCTCGCCGCGCGCGGCCGCGCGGGCCGCCCGGCGGATCCGCTCACCCGTTCCCCGGGTGAAGGAGTCGACCTTGATCCGGGTGGCGGCGGGCCCCTCGGCCTGTCCGTCCGGCAGCCGGTCCACGGCGACGCTCTCGGTGTCCAGCCGCGCGCGGCGCAGGGTCCGCTGCCACGACCACCCGGCCCGCTGGAGGCCGATCGTCACGGGGGTGCCCGCGGTCCCCTGCTCGCCCGTGCTGTCGCCGCGCAGCCGGGCGATCACCTCGGTGACGGGGAGGCCCGCCGTCGGCACACCGTCGACCGTGCGCAGTTCGTCACCGGCGCGGATGCCCGCGCGGTCCGCGGGCCCCCCGGGCCGGACGCCGTCGACCTCGGTCCGGCCGTCGCCCGTGCTCCGGGCCGAGAGGCCGACGCCGACGTACGCGCCGTCCAGGGCGCGCTCGAAACCCTCGTACTCGCGGGCGCTGTAGACGGAGCTCCAGCGGTCGCCGCCGCGGCCGACCACCTCGGCCGCGGCCTCGGCGCCGGACTTGCCGTCCTGCTCGGCCTGTTCGGCGGCGGCCTCGACGGCGCCGCGGTCCACGAGGCGCTCGCCCCGCGCCCCCGCCGCGCCGCCGGGCCCCGCGGCGGGCCGCGCCGCCGTACGGGCCGCGAGGCGGGCCTCCGCCGGCTTCCGGCCGCCCTGCGCGTCCGCGCCCCAGGAACCGGCCGCGGCGCCCGTCGCCAGCACGCCCGCGAAGACCAGCGTCAGTGCGGCACCGCGTCTGCCGCGGCGCCGCGGCGAGAACATCGACGGGCCGGGCATGCGCGTGAGTCTAGGACACGAGAGGGCGCCGTACGGGGAGTTGTCCCTTACGGCGCCCGGGTCCCGCCGCCTCAGACCTTGAGGTACTTCCGCAGCGCCGCGAAGGCCGCCAGCGCGGGCATCAGCAGCCCGATGGCGAGCACCAGCGGCAGCTTGGCCAGCACCGCGTCCCAGCCGATGAACTGGATGACGTCGATGTGGTGCACCAGCCAGTTGTTCACCAGGAAGTACTGGCCGCAGACCAGCAGGACGCAGGCGAAACCCGCGCCGAGCAGGCCCGCGAAGGCCGCCTCCATGATGAACGGGATCTGGATGTAGAAGCTGGACGCGCCGACCAGCCGCATGATGCCGGTCTCCCGGCGGCGGCTGAACGCGGACACCCGCACGGTGTTCACGATCAGCATCAGCGCCACGATCAGCATCAGGAACATCACGCCGAGCGCCGCGAAGTTCATGCCGTTGAGGAGGTTGAAGAGATTGGACAGCAGCGTCTTCTGGTCCTGCACGGTCTGGACGCCGGGCCGTTGCGAGAAGGCGCTGGAGATGACCTCGAACTTCGAGGGGTCCTTGAGCTTGACGCGGAAGGACTCCTGCATCTGGTCCGGCGTCAGCGAGCCCGCGATCGGGGAGCTCTTGCCGAACTGCTCCTTGTAGTGCTTGTACGCCTCGTCGGCCGTCTCGAACTGGACGCTCTGGACGAGGTCCGTCATCTTCCCCAGGTCGGTGCGGATCTCCTTCTTCTGGTCCTCCGTCGCCGCCCCCTTGGCACAGGAGGGGAAGGATTCCGCGTCGGTCTTGTTGCAAAGGAAGATCGAGACGTTGACCTTGTCGTACCAGTAGCCCTTCATCGTGCTGACCTGCTCGCGCATGAGCAGAGACCCGCCGAAGAGCGCGAGCGACAGAGCGACGGAGACGATCACCGCGAAGGTCATCGTGAGATTGCGACGGAGACCGACGCCGATCTCCGACAGGACGAACTGGGCGCGCATGGCGTCCTTTCAGTGCTGGTAGCCGTAGACGCCACGCGACTGGTCGCGCACGAGACGGCCCTGTTCCAATTCGATGACCCGCTTGCGCATCTGGTCCACGATCTGCTGGTCGTGGGTGGCCATGATGACCGTGGTCCCGGTGCGGTTGATCCGGTCCAGCAGCTTCATGATGCCGACCGAGGTCTGCGGGTCGAGGTTGCCGGTGGGCTCGTCCGCGATCAGCAGCAGCGGGCGGTTGACGAACGCGCGGGCGATCGCGACGCGCTGCTGCTCACCGCCGGAGAGCTCACCGGGCATCCGGTCCTCCTTGCCGCCGAGGCCCACGAGCTCCAGGACCTGGGGCACGGCCTTGCGGATCTCGCCCCGGGGCTTGCCGATGACCTCCAGGGCGAAGGCGACGTTCTCGTTGACCGTCTTGTTGGGGAGCAGGCGGAAGTCCTGGAAGACCGTGCCCAGCTGGCGGCGCATCTGCGGCACCTTCCAGTTGGAGAGCCTGGCGAGGTCCTTGCCCAGCACATGGACCTGGCCGGTGGTGGCGCGCTCCTCGCGCAGCAGCAGCCTCAGGAAGGTGGATTTGCCGGAACCGGACGAGCCGACGAGGAAGACGAACTCGCCCTTCTCGATCTCCAGCGAGACATCGCGGAGCGCCGGCCGGTTCTGCTTGGGGTAGGACTTGGAGACGTTGTCGAATCGGATCACGAGTGCACCACGCGTCGACCTGGATAGGGGGCACGGAACACCGCGCGCGCGGCTCCCGTCGGTGTGCGTGACCATACGCGAACCATCGGTGCACGCGCAGTCGGCGTCCCCTCTTGGCGCGTTTGCCACCGGCTCCGCGGGGACAAAACTGGGGCAATCGGGTCCACGCCCCCGGGTACGGCCGACCGGCCGCGCCGAACGGCGTGGAAGCTGGCACAGTGGTAGGGGGAACCGCCCGGCCATCCCGCGCGTTGGACGTACCGGAGGAGGAGATCGCATGACATGCGACCGACTGGTGTGCGCCAACTGCGCGGCCCCCGTCAGTGAGGGCCGCTGCCCGGTGTGCCGGGCCAGCAGGGAGCGGCTGCAGCACCAGGAAGGCGTCTTCGCCGGACTGACCCCGGCCACGCTGCTCGCGCTGCTCGTGGCGCTGATAGCGGTGGCCGTCGTGGCGCGCGGCTTCGCCGGGTAGTCACCCGGTCACCCCGCGGCACCCCCGCACACACGTACGAGGGCCCGGAGCGCTGTCGCGCGCTCCGGGCCCTCGGTCGTTCCCGCCCGGGCCGTCAGGCCGCGGTGGCGCGGGTCATCAGACGCGGCAGCAGCCGGAAGCCGATACCGCCCGCGATCATCGTCGCGGCGCCGACGACCAGGAAGGTCGTCTGGCCCGCGCCGGTCTCGGCGAGCTGCTCCTTGGGCTTGGCCTGCTGCACGGGCTTGGCGCCCGCGCTGTCGGTGTCCGTGTTGGTGCCGCAGTTGCTGTTGGTGTCCACGGGGCAGGTGCGACCGGGCTTGTCGCCCTGGTCGCCACCGGTGGCACCGCCGGTCGCCGCGTTGTGGTCACCGCCATTGGAGCCGTCGCCGCCGGTGGTCCCGCTGTGGTCACCACCGGTGGTGGTGCCGCCGTCGGCCGTACCGCCGGTGGTCCTGCCACCGTCGGTCTGACCGCCGGTGGTCTGGCCACCTGTGGTCTTGCCGCCGTCCGTCTGACCGCCGTCCGTCTGACCGCCGTCCGTCTGACCGCCGTCCGTCTGACCGCCCGTGGTCTGGCCACCGGTCGTCTTGCCGCCGTCGGTGGTGCCGCCGTCCGTCTGACCACCGGTGGTCTTGCCGCCGTCGGTCTGACCGCCCGTGGTCTTGCCACCGTCCGTCGTACCGCCATCACTCTGGCCGCCCGTGGAGGGGCCGCCGGTCGTGGTGCCGGTGGTCTGGCCACCGTCCGTCTGGCCGCCCGTGGACGGACCGCCCGTCGTGGTGCCGGTCGTCTGGCCACCATCGGTCTGACCACCCGTGGAGGGGCCGCCGGTCGTGGTGCCGGTGGTCTGGCCACCGTCCGTCTGACCACCCGAGGACGGACCGCCCGTCGTCGTGCCGGTCGTGCCCGTGGTGGAGCCGGTCGCCGTACCGCTCGTGTCACCGCCCACCGGCGGCTGCGGGATCTCGTTGGGGTCGCCGTCGACGGCGACGGCGGTGTGCACACCGCTCGTCGTGGCGACTCCGGCAACATGGACGCCCGCGGCCGAAGCCGCACCGGCCGCGGTCAGCGAAGCACCCGCGGCGACAACCGCGCCGGCGGCTATGCGCGCGACGCGCAGCCGCGTCTTCTTGGTCATATACCTGCTACCCCCAGTAGCTGATCGTCATCGGAGCAGCTATGCACGGGGCGGTGGCGCATCCGGGGGTCGAGAGCGGCTGAGCCGGCCGGACCGGCCGGGCCGCTCGTCCCCCCGCCACACGCACCCCAGTGATACGCATGCCGCGCGTCAGCCTGACCAGTTTTTGAGGCAGCGTCAAGAAGGTTACAAGCGGGTATGTCCGCCTATACGGCTGGTTGTTGCTACTTCTCCCGCTGCTTGCGCCAGCGGATGCCGGCCTCCAGGAAGCCGTCGATGTCACCGTCGAGGACGGCGGTCGGGTTGCCGACCTCGAACTCCGTGCGGAGGTCCTTGACCATCTGGTACGGGTGCAGGACGTACGACCGCATCTGGTTGCCCCAGGAGCCGCCGCTGTCGCCCTTGAGCGCGTCCATCTTGGCCTGCTCCTCCTGGCGGCGGCGCTCGAGGAGCTTGGCCTGGAGGACGTTCATCGCGGTCGCCTTGTTCTGGATCTGCGAGCGCTCGTTCTGGCAGGAGACGACGATGCCGGTCGGGATGTGGGTCAGACGCACCGCGGAGTCGGTGGTGTTGACGCCCTGGCCGCCGGGGCCGGAGGAGCGGTAGACGTCGACGCGCAGCTCGGACTCGTCGATCTCGACGTGGTCGGTGGTCTCGACGACCGGCAGCACCTCGACGCCCGCGAAGGACGTCTGGCGGCGGCCCTGGTTGTCGAAGGGCGAGATGCGGACGAGGCGGTGCGTGCCCTGCTCGACGGAGAGCGTGCCGTAGGCGTACGGGACCTGGACGGCGAAGGTGGTCGACTTGATGCCGGCCTCTTCCGCGTACGACGTCTCGTAGACCTCCGTCTTGTAGCCGTGGCGCTCGGCCCAGCGGAGGTACATGCGCTGGAGGCGCTCGGCGAAGTCGGAGGCGTCGACGCCACCGGCCTCGGCGCGGATGTTGACCAGCGCCTCGCGGGAGTCGTACTCACCGGAGAGGAGCGTGCGGACCTCCATCTCGGCCAGCGCCTTGCGGACGTCACCCAGCTCGGTCTCCGCCTCGGCGAGGGCGTCGGCGTCACCCTCGGCCTCGGCGAGCTCGAAGAGCACCCCGAGGTCGTCGATGCGGCCGCGCAGGTTCTCCGTCTTGCGGAGCTCCGCCTGGAGGTGCGACAGCTTGCTGGTGATCTTCTGCGCCGCCTCCGGGTCGTCCCACAGGGAGGGGGCGGCCGCCTGCTCCTCGAGCACGGCGATATCAGCCCTCATCCTGTCGAGGTCCAGGACGGCCTCGATCGACCCCATGGTCGAGGAGAGGGACTTCAGCTCTTCGGATACATCAACGACTGCCACGCACCCAGCCTAACGGCTGCGCCGGGCTGCGGGTGTCCGATGGGTGCGCCCAGTGCCCGCCGCAGGCGGCTACGGCAGCGGGTCCGGGTCCGTCGGGGGGTGGTCCTCGTGGTGGACGCCCGGCGTGGGCGACTTCGCCTCGTGGGACGTGACCGCGAACCAGCCGCCCACGCCCGCCGCCGCGGCCAGCGCGACCGCGGCCGCGCCCAGCTTGATGCGGCGGCGCCGGGTCTCCTCCGGGGAGCGGTGGCGTGCGGAGCCCGCGCGGCGCTGGCCGGCCGCCCTCGGGGCCCGCGCCGTGCCGTGCGCGCCGCCGGCGAGCTCCGCGGGCGTGGGCACCCGCATGCTCGTGTGGGTCTCGCGGCTGGAGTCGGCGACGGCTCCCGGCACCAGCGGGACGGCGCCGCGCCGCCGGGGCGCGGTGGCCACGCCCAAGGACGCGGACCCGCCGTCGTAGGCCGTCTCCCGCTCGGTGAGCGTGGCCGCGACCGCCTCGGGCTCGTCCTCGGGCTCGTCGATGTCGAGCGGCGGGATCCCGGCGAGGCCGGGCAGCAGCTCGCGCAGCCGGACGCCGAGCTCGGACGCGCGCAGCCGGGACGCGGGCCCCTTGGCCAGGCACTGGACGATCAGCTGCCACAGCTCGTCGGGGATGCCGGGCAGCGGCGCCACGGTCTCGGTCACGTGCCGCCGCAGCACCGCGCCGGGGTGGCCGCCGCCGAAGGGCGTGAAGCCCGCGAGCAGTTCGTAGAGCACGGTCGCGAGGGCGTAGACGTCGACGGAGGCGCGCGGCGGCAGGCCCTCGATGATCTCGGGGGCTAGGTAGTCCGGGGTGCCGATGACGCTGCGGGGGCTCGGGGAGCGCCCGCCCGGCCCGGCGGGGCGCGGGATGGTGGGCTCGGCCGGGCGCGGGGAGTCCACGAGCCGGGCGATGCCGAAGTCGGTGAGGAGCGCCGGGTGGGCGCCGCCGGGGCCGAGGGCCCCCTGCATGTCCAGCAGGACGTTCTCGGGCTTCACGTCGCGGTGCACGATGCCCGCCGCGTGCGCGGCCGCGAGGCCGTCGGCGACGTCGGCCACGATGGCGACGGCCGCCTCGGGCGCGAGGCGGCGCTCGCGGTCGAGGCGGGTGCGCAGGTCCGTGCCGCGGATGAGGTCCATGACGAGCGCGAGGTCGGCGCCGTCGACGACGAGGTCGCGGACCCCCACCACGTGCGGGTGGTCGAGTCCGAGGAGGGCCGCGCGCTCCTGCACGAACCGGCCGACGAGCTCCTGGTCGGAGGCGAGGTCCTCGCGCAGGAGCTTGATGGCGACCGGGCCCTCGGGGCCCTCGCCAAGCCACACCGTGCCCGCACTGCCGCGCCCCAGGACCTGATGGGCGGTGTACCGGCTGCCGATCTTCCGTGCCAAGGCTGTTCGGGTTCCTTTCCGGGTCCTCCGACGTCCGACAAGGGAGCGCTGGCGACCAAGCTACGCGGCCGCGAGGGGGTTGGGGGCGCCGATCCCGCACCAACTGTCACTTCTGCGGCTTAAAACACCCCTTGGGTGTCGACATGTCGACGCGGCGGCGCAGTTGACGCGGCGCCGGTGGTGACGCGCCCGCCGCTAGTTGCCGCCGCCCGAGGAGGAGCCCAGGCCGGAGACCCAGTCCTTGATGTCGAGGAACCAGCCGTAGGCGGCGTCCCAGAAGCTCTTGCCGTCGGCGACCCAGTCCTTGAGCGGTGTGAACTCCCAGACCAGCCAGGAGCCGATGATCAGCACCACGACCATGAACAGGCAGCCCTTGAGGCAGCCGAGGCCCGGGATGCGCATCGGATTCGCGCTGCGCTGCCGGGGCGGGCGGGGCTCGCGGCGCGCGGGCGGCGGCTCCGGGGCGTACCGCTGCGGCTGGGGCTCCTGATAACGCTGCGGCTGTGGCTGGGGCTGCGCCTGCGGGCGCTGCTGCCGCCGGGACGGCTGCTGCGGGGCGTACTGCTGCGGCTGGGGAGCGTACGGCTGCTGAGGGGGCGCGTACTGCTGCCCGTATTGCTGCTGGGGAGGCTGCGGGGGCTGCTGGTACTGCTGCTGCGGCTGGGCCGCCTGCCGGTGCGGGCGGCGGCGCAGCGGGTCCTCGCTCGGGTCGAGGTAGCGCATCTGCGTCTGCTCGTTGCGGTCCCGCGCGGCGCGCATCTGGCTCTGCCAGGGGTGCGGGCCGTCGCCGCCGGGCAGCGGCGGGACGGGCGGCATGGCGCGGGTGGGGTCGGCGCCGCCGCTCGGGCCGGAACCGGCGGGCATGACCTGGGTGGGATCGGCGCCGTGCGCGCCGCCGGGGGTGTTCGGCAGCAGGCTGGTGGCCGCGTTCGGGTCGTAGGAGCCCGCGTTCGACGGCAGCACCTGTGTGGGCTCGGCGTCGCCGGACGGGGAGCCGAGCGGCGAGCCGTCGCCGCTGCCGGGCACCAGGGCGGGCTCGGGGTCGGGGGCGAGCAGGGCGGCGACGCCCAGGGCGGCCTCGGCCTGGGCCGGGGAGGCGTGCACGCCGACGCCCGCGGCGACGACGCGCAGGGCGCGGGCGAGGTTCTCGGCGCTGGGCCGCTCCTCGGGCCGCTTCCTCAGACAGCGCTCGATGACCGTCCACAGCGGCTCGGGCACGGTCGTGGGGCGGCGCGGCTCGGCGCTCAGGTGCTGGTGGAGGACTTCGAGCGCGGTGGCCCCGGCGAACGGAGGGCGCCCGGTGACCAGCTCGTACAGCAGGATGCCCGCGCCGTAGATGTCGACGGCGGAGGTCTGCGGGCGGCCCTCGGCGGACTCCGGCGCGACATAGGCGGGCGTGCCGACGAACTCGTGGGTGCGGGTGAGGCCCGGGGAGTCCGCGAGGCGCGCGATGCCGAAGTCGGTGAGCATCGGGTGCATCAGCTGCCCGTCCGCCCCGGAGAGCAGGACGTTCGCCGGCTTGAGGTCGCGGTGGACGACGCCGTCGGCGTGGCTGGCGGCGAGGGCGTCCGCGATCTGGGCGGTGAGCAGGGCGGCGGCGACCGGGGTGAAGGGGCCGTTGTCGCGCAGATAGCGGTGCAGGTCCGGGCCGTCGACCAGGTCCATCACGAGGGCGAGGAGGTCGCCCTCGACGACGAGGTCACGCGTGCGGACGATGTTGGGGTGCGTGAGGCGCAGCAGGACGGAGCGCTCGCGCAGGAAGCGCATGACGACGTCCGCGTCGTTCGCCAGCTCCTCCTTCAGCACCTTGATCGCGACGGTCTCGCCGGGCTGCCCGGCCACGGCGGCCTCGGAACCGGCCGTCTCGCGCTGCCGGGCCCGCCAAACGGTGCCCGTCGCCCCGCGTCCGAGCACCTCCTCGAGGAGGTACTTGCTGCCTACCGGCCGCACGTCATGCGCTCCCTGGTCGTGATTGCCGTGATCCGCTGTCGTGATCCACGCTGCTGACGGCCGCTCCCGCTCCCGTGACGCCTCGTGGTCGTCGCGCGCCGTGGCGGCCCTTCGCCCACTGTAGTGCCGTCGTACGGACCACCGGCCTGCCGAAATCCGGGGGGCTTGGGGTAAAGACGCGCGTTCCGGACAGTTGGTTGCCGTGGGGCGGCGGGGTGGTGTGAGGTGACCCGAAAGAGGCGCGGCGAACGGCACGACGACGGCCGTGGGAAAACTTGCCAATGAGCGTCATCAAGCGGCAAAAAATGGCCTTCCGGTGAGCGCTTCCCCGGCCTGCCTGGCCCTTACTTGGTCATCATCCGCATTTTTCGCACGGCCCGATCATCGTCCAAGATCACGAATTGGCTCTCGCCGGGCGCGTTGTCGGCGGCAGGTGCGAGGATGCTCGCAGCACGGATGCGGTGGGGAGGGAGAGCGGGGCCCCGCGCGACGTGGTGACCTGTACGTGCCGAAGCGCCCGTGCACGGTGGGGGAAGCGGCGGATGCGCCCGCTGTCCCGGCCGCGGCAGGGGCAGGAAGGGACCGTTGACGGCGATGCAGATCCGGCTGACCGTCCTCGGGCCGCTCAGCGGCCACACCACGCACGCCACACGCGCCTGTGACGTCCTGGTGACCGCCCCCACGGGCACCGCCCTCGCCAGTGTGACCAGCGGCCTCGCGGCGGCCGTCGCCGCGGCCGGCTCCGATCTCGGCAGCGGCGCCGTCGTCGTCTACGCCGGGGCCGAGCGGCTCGACGCCCAGCGCTGCGCGCTCGGCGAGCCGCCCCTGATCGACGGCGCCGTCCTCTCCCTCTGCGCCCCGGCCGATCCGGAGCGGCACGCGGGCGTGCTGCTCTCCGGCACGCCGGAGGCCGCCGCCCGGCTGCACGTGGTCTCCGGGCCGGACGCGGGCGGCGTGCACCTGCTGCACGGCGGCGAGGTCAGCGTCGGCCGCTCCACCGCCGCGGACGTGCCCCTCGACGACCCGGACGTCTCCCGGCTGCACTGCGCGGTCACCCTGGCCGACGACGGCACCGTGACCCTGCGGGATCTGGGGTCGACCAACGGCACCACCCTGGACGGCGAGGCCGTGGGGGAAGAGCCGGTCGTGTATCCCTCCGGCGCGCTGCTGCGCGCGGGTGAGTCCGTGCTGAGCCTGCACGGCACGCTGGACGCCGCCCCGAGCGTGCTCCCGGCCGCCCCCGACGGCGAGGGCCACCTGCGGGTGGGCGTCGTCGAGCCGCCCCACGGGCCCGTGGGGGCGCCCGTGGCCGGGGCCTGGCTGGGCGGGCCCGGCGGCCCGGCGCAGGCGGACCCGAGGGCGGGTGCCACCTCCCTCGGCACCGCGGTCCTCGGCCCGGACAGCGCGACGGCCCGTCCCTTCGACAGCCCGCCCGGCAGCCCGGTCACCCACGGTGGCCGCGGCGTCCCGCTGGGCGCGGCGGTGACGGCCGCGGACGCGGAGAGCGACGAGCACGCCCCGGACGACGCGCGCAGGCGCGCGGGCGGCCGCAATCGCGGCATAGGCGCATGGGCCCGGCGGCTGGCCGGCGGGCGCGGCGCGGTCACCCGCCCCCTGACCACGGACGAGTGGGGCACCGAGGACGCGGCCGAGCGCGCCCGCGCGGAGTCGGCCGTCCTGCGCGAGCGCTGGCCCGACCCGGCGAGCGTGCTGCTGACCGTCCTCGGGCCGGGCCCGCGTCTGTGGGAGCGTGGCCCGGACCACCCCGACCTGCTGACCGTCCGGCTCGGCACCGCCGACCGGCACACCGCCGACGGCAGCGCGCCGCTCACCTCGGTGCCGGTGACGGTCGGGCTGCGCCAGGCCGGTTCGCTCGGCCTGGCCGGGCCCCGGGGGCGGCTGTCGGGGCTGGCCCGGTCCGTCCTCGCGCAGCTCGCGGCGCTGCACTCGCCCGCGGCCCTGGAATTCGTCCTCATCAGCGCGGACCGCTCGCGGTCGGCGGAGGAGCGGCTGGCGGAGTGGTCCTGGCTGAGCTGGCTGCCGCAGCTGCGGCCGGTGCGCGGCCAGGACTGCCGGCTGCTGGTGGCGTACGACCGCGAGCAGGCCGTGGCCCGGGTCGCCGAGCTCGTGCGCCGGCTGGACGAGGGCCCGCTGGGCCCGCACTGGGCGGCCGCTCCCCCGGCGGCCGTCACCGCGGCCGCCGAGCGCCACACGGGGGCGCACACGGTGCTGATCGTGGACGGCGACCCGGGTTCGGCCGATCTCCGGGAGACGGTCTCGCGGCTGGCCACGGGCGGCCGGGCCGCGGGCATCCACCTCATCTGTCTGGCCGACGCCCCGGCCACCACGCCCGCCTCCCCCGTCTCCGCCACGCTGGCGACGGCGCGGGCCGCGGCACCGGCGTTCCCGCACTGCGGTGTGGTGGCGCTGCTGAGCGGCGACGTGGCCACGGTCGTGCAGGTCATCCACCGGGCACCGGCCCCGGCGGCCGACAGGGCGTACGGCGAGGGCGCGTTCGGGCCGGGGGCGGCCCCCGGCACCGCGGTGGAGCCGCTGCACACCGGCCGCCCGGATCCGTACGGTCTGCACCAGGACGCGCACGCGGGCGCCGCGGCCGGGGGCGCCGTCGCGGCGTGCGGCGGCCAGGGCGAACAGCCGGTCGGCGCCGCCGTGGTGGCGGCCGTCGACGCCGTCTCGGCGGCATGGGCCGAGCGGTTCGCTCGGGCCCTCGCGCCGCTGCGGATGGCGGACTCGGGCGGTGCGGACGGGCAGGCGTCCCGGGTCGTGGCCGCGCTGCCGCGCACGGCCCGGCTGCTGGACGAGCTGGGGCTCGCGCGAGCCACGCCCGCCTCGCTGACGGCCCGTTGGGCGGCCGCCACGGACCGCGGCACCCGGCCGGGCGGCCGCGCCGTCGCCGTGCTGGGCGCCGGACCGCACGGCCCGCTCGCGGTGGACCTGGCGGCCGACGGGCCGCATCTGCTCGTGGAGGGCGGCCCCGGCAGCGGCAAGACCGAGCTGCTGCGCTCGCTCGCCGCCTCGCTCGCGGCCGCCGACCGCCCCGACCGGCTCTCGCTCGTGCTGGTCGACGGCGCGGGCGCCGAGCGCGGCGAGGGCCTGCGGCTCTGTACGGACCTGCCGCACGTGTCGACGTATCTCGCGGCCGCCGACCCCATGCGGATGCGGGAGTTCGCGCAGGCGCTCACCTCGGAGCTCAAGCGGCGCGCCGAGCTGCTGGGGCGGCTCGACTTCGCCGCGTGGCACGCGCAGGCGGCCGCGTCGGCCGCCCCTGCCGCCCCTGCCGCCCCGCAGGTCGTCGCGCCCCGGCGCCCGGCGGACTCCACCGGCGATCTGGAGACGGCCCCGAGCGGCACGCTCAAGCTCCGTACGCAGAAGGGCGGTCCGTCGCGCACGGCCGAGACGGCGCTGCCCCGGCTCGTCGTCCTCGTCGACGACTTCGACGCCCTGGTCGCCCCCGCGCTGGGCAGCACGGGCCGCCCCGCGGCGGGTTCGGTCGTCCGGGCCCTGGAGGCCGTCGCCCGCGACGGCGAGCGGCTCGGCGTGCACCTCGTGGCCGCGTCCGGCCGCCCTGACCGTACGGCCGACACGGCCGCCGTCGAGCGGGCCGGGCTGCGCGCCGCGCTGGAGATCGCGCCGCCCTCGGCCGACGGTTCGCCGGGCGACGGCAGCGGCACGGGCGGCCCCGCGCCGGGCCGCGGCCGGCTGATGCGGCCGGACGACGACGCCACGACGCCGTTCCAGGCGGGCCGGGTCACGGGACGCATCCCGCGGACGGCGACGCTGCGGCCTACGGTCGTGCCGTTGGACTGGGCGCGTATGGGTGACCCTCCGACGCGACGGCCGCTGCGTGAGCTGGGCAATGGGCCTACGGATCTGGCGTTGCTGGCGAGTGCGCTCCAGCGGGCGGCGCAGTCGGCTGGGGTGGAGGCGGCGCCGCCGTTGCTTTGAGGGTGAGTGGTGGTGCGTTGCGGGTTGTGCGTGTCGGGCGGCCTGCGGGCTCGCCGTTGTCTGGTGCGGGTCCGTCGCCGCCTGCGGCGGGAGCGCCCTGCGGGTTCGCCGTTGTCTGGTGCGGGTCCGTTGTGCTTTCTGTGGGGTGGCCTCAAGCGCCGGCCGGGCTGGTTTGTGGTGGGTGCCGGGGGTGGGTCTTCCGGGCTGGGGACCTGGAACGCGGTGCGGGTGCCCTTTTGCGTTCTGAGTGCCGTGACGACGCACCGCGTTCCAGAACCCCACCCTCCAGCCCCACCCCCTCCCACCGGAGAGCAAGTGCGGGACGTGTCCGCTTCAGGGTTCGCATTCAGCCCGTCCGGCGCTTGAGGACAACGCGCGAAGCGTGTTGCGGGGGTCTGGGGGCTTGCCCCCAGTTTCGGGAAGGGGCGGGGCTGGGGAACAAACCAGCCCGTCCGGCGCTTGAGGACGCGGCCGCAGGCCGCTCCCGCCGCAGGCGGTGAACCGGCCCGCAGCCGGGGGCCTGGGGCACGCGCCCAGTGCGGGCAGGGCAGGCCCACAACCCCCCGCCCTCACCTGACGCCTCATCACAGCCCCATCACGATCAGCCACTTGACGCGCGACACGCTATTGCGGGAGCCCCCCACCCGGCGTAGACCTGTCGCACGGGAGACGGGCAAGCCCGGCCGTCTGCGGGGAGCTCGTACGGGAGGGGCGGCAATGCGGCGGCGCAGCATACGTACGGCGCGCGGGACGCGCGGGGCACTGGCACTCGTAGCGGTGGGGGCACTGGGCCTGACCGCCGCCGCTTGCGGGAGTGATGACAAGAGCGACGACAAGCCCTCGGCGAGCACCAGCGGCGGGGCGGTCCCGCAGACCGTGCGACTCCCCGAGCTCAGCGGGCAGAAGCTCAAGGTGACCGCCGTCTGGACGGGTGACGAGCAGAAGAACTTCACCAAGGTGCTGGACGAGTTCTCCAAGCGCACGGGCGCCGAGGTGTCGTTCGTGCCCAGCGGTGACGACATGGCGTCCTTCGTCGGTTCGAAGGTCGCGGGCGGCGACCCGCCGGACGTGGCGATGCTCCAACAGCCGGGCGTGCTGAACGAGTTCGCGGAGAAGGGCTGGCTGAAGCCGCTCAGCGGTGAGGTCACCGCGCAGCTCGACAAGAACTTCGCCAAGGGCTGGCAGGAACTCGGCTCGCACGGCGGCAAGCAGTACGGCGTCTATTTCAAGGCGGCCGACAAGTCCCTGGTCTGGTACAACACCAAGATCTTCGACGCGGCGGGCGCGAAGGAGCCCAGGACGTGGGCCGACTTCCTGCACACCGCGCAGGTGATCGCCGACTTCGGCGTCTCCCCGGTGTCGGTCGCCGGCGCGGACGGCTGGACGCTCACCGACTGGTTCGAGAACATCTATCTCTCCCAGGCGGGCCAGGAGAAGTACGACCAGCTCACCAAGCACGCCATCAAGTGGACGGATCCGTCCGTGAAGGACGCGCTGACCACGCTCGGGCAGCTCCTGGGCAAGAAGGAGCTGCTGGCGGGCGGCAACGGCGGGGCGATCGGGACGCAGTTCCCCGACTCCGTCACCCAGACCTTCCTCGGCGGTGACAAGGCGAAGGCCGCCATGGTCTTCGAGGGCGACTTCGCGGCCGTGAACATCGCCGGGGCCAAGGCGCGGCTCGGCAAGGACGCCAAGGTCTTCCCGTTCCCGGCCGTCGGCGCCAAGCCGCCGGTGGTGACCGGCGGCGACGTCGGCGTGGCGCTGAAGGACGGCCAGGCCGCCCAGGCCCTGCTGACCTTCCTCGCCTCCCCCGACGCGGCCGCGATCTGGGCGCACCAGGGCGGCTTCCTGTCCGCGAACAAGAACCTCGACCCCGCCGCGTACCCCGACGAGGTGTTCCGGGGCATCGCGAAGTCCCTCGTCGCCGCGGGCGACGACTTCCGCTTCGACATGTCCGACCAGGCCCCCGCCTCCTTCGGCGCCAAGCCGGGGCAGGGCGAGTGGAAGGACCTCCAGGACTTCCTGAAGAACCCGGGTGACGTGGCGGGCACCCAGGCGAAGCTGGAGTCCGACGCGGCCAAGGCGTTCAGGAACTGAACGGACGGGAGCCCCATGTCGACCGCGACAGCGGGCGGCGCCGCGGCCCCGGCGGCCGTACCGCCCTCGAAGAAGTCCCGCAGCGTGCTGGGCACCCGGCCGTGGGTGGCGGCCTGTTTCCTGCTGCCCGCGCTGGCCCTGCTCGGCGCCCTCGTCGTCTATCCCATCGGCTATTCCGTCTACCGCAGCTTGTTCGACGCCTCGGGCCACGGCTTCGTGGGGGTCGACAACTACCATGAGGTGTTCACGGACGACCGGATCCGTACGGCGCTGAAGAACAACGTCATCTGGGTGATCGTCGCGCCGTCCGTCGCCACCGCGCTCGGGCTGATCTTCGCGGTGCTCACCGAACGGGTGCGCTGGGGAACGGCGTTCAAGCTGGTCGTCTTCATGCCGATGGCGATATCGATGCTCGCCGCGGGCATCATCTTCCGGCTGGTCTACGAGCAGAACCCGGACCGCGGCGTGGCGAACGCCGTGTGGGTGGGCATTCACGACACGTTCGCGAAGCCGGCGCCCTTCCCGGGCGCGCACCCCGTGAACGACAAGGTGCTCACGGCGAGCGGCGGTGCCTTCACCACCCGGTCGGTGGTGAAGGCGGGCACGCCCGCCGCCCTGCCACTGGTGGGCGTGAAGCCCGGGGACCTGGGCGGCGCGAAGGACGCCATCCCGGCGCGGGGCGTGGCCGGGAAGGTCACCGGCACCGTGTGGATGGACTTCACACGGGGTGGCGGCGGGACGCCCGGCATGATCGACGCGGGTGAGAAGGCGCTGGGCGGGGTGAAGGTCGAGGCCGTCAAGGACGGCGCGGCCGTCGCCTCGGCCACGACGGAGTCCGACGGCACCTTCACGCTGCCCGCCGTCGCGGACGGCGCGCGGCTGCGGCTGGCCGCCGCCAACTTCGCCTCGCACTACAACGGCATCGACTGGCTCGGCCCGTCCCTCGTCACCCCGTCGATCATCGGGGCGTACGTGTGGATGTGGGCGGGCTTCGCGATGGTGCTCATCGCGGCGGGGCTCGCGAGCGTGCCCCGTGAACTGCTGGAGGCGGCGCGGGTGGACGGCGCGAACGAGTGGCAGGTCTTCCGCCGGGTGACCGTGCCGCTGCTGGCGCCGGTGCTGGCGGTCGTCCTCATCACGCTCATGATCAATGTGCTGAAGATCTTCGACCTCGTCTACATCATCGCGCCGGGCGCGAGCCTCGACAAGGCGAACGTCCTGGCCCTCCAGCTGTATCAGTCGTCGTTCGGCACGGACGTCAACCAGGGGGTGGGCAGCGCCATCGCGGTCTTCCTGCTGGTGCTCGTGCTCCCGGTGATGCTGGTCAATATTCGGCGGATCCGGAAGGAGCGGCAGCGATGACCACGGTGGACACGGCCGTACGGGCCAGGCAGTCGCTGCCCGCGCGGATCGCGGCCCGGCTGGGCGGGGGCGCCATGCGCTTCTTCCTGATCGCCGTCGGGCTGTTCTGGCTGACGCCCACGGTGGGGCTGCTGCTCTCGTCGCTGCGGGACAAGTCCGATATCACGGGCTCCGGCTGGTGGAAGGTCTTCGCCCACCCGGCGCAGCTCACCACGTCCAGTTACAGCGATCTCTTCCACAACGACACGGTGATGCGCTCCCTGCTGACCACCGCGCTGATCACGGTGCCCGCGACGGTGCTGGTCATCCTGATCGGCGCGCTCGCCGGATACGCCTTCGCCTGGCTCGACTTCCCGGGCCGCGACTGGTGGTTCATGGCGGTGGTGGGGCTGCTGGTGGTGCCGGTGCAGGTGGCGCTGATCCCGGTGGCCAAGCTCTTCGACAAGCTGGGCATCTTCGAGAGCACGCCGGGCGTGGTGCTCTTCCACACGGCCTTCGGGCTGCCCTTCGCGGTCTTCCTGCTGCGCAACTTCTTCGCGGAGATCCCCCGCGAGCTGCTGGAGGCGGCGCGGCTGGACGGAGCGGGCGAACTGCGGCTGTTCACCCGGGTCGTGCTGCCGCTGGGCGGGCCGGCCATCGCCTCGCTGGGGATCTTCCAGTTCCTGTGGGTGTGGAACGACATGCTGATCGCCCTGATCTTCGCGGACAGCGGGCACCCGCCGATCACGGTGGCGCTCCAGCAGCAGGTGCGCCAGTTCGGCGACAACATCGACGTGCTCGCGTCGGGCGCGTTCCTGTCGATGGTGGTGCCGCTGGCGGTCTTCTTCGCGTTCCAGCGGCAGTTCGTGAGCGGGGTGATGGCGGGGGCCGTGAAATAGGGCCTCAGCCACGGCGTACGTACAGCGATACCGCTCCCCCGCGTACGTGGGCCGAGGACTTCTCGGCGCAGAACTCCCGGAGTCCGTCCCACTTGGCCGACTCCGGGCGCTGGGCCCGGAACCACGGCGTGCCCACCGTGGTGGTGTCCGCCACCACCCACACCCGCGCCCCCGGGCGCAGGCGCGCCAGCCGCGTGCGCAGCTCCCCCGCCGGGACCTCCTCGCCGAAGAGCGTGCCGGAGGCGGCGGGCGACCTCTTGAGGGTGAGGTCGTGGAGCCCGGTGAAGTCGCGCGGGTAGGCGAGCGCGACGCGGCGCTCGTGGAGCGGGAGGAAGAGCACCGCGTCGCCCGGCCGGGCCTCCCCGCCGACCAGGCGTGCCACCGGGGCCAGTTCGTCGCCGCGGCTGACGGGGAGCCGTTCGCGCTCCTGCTGCGGCAGCTGCCACAGGAAGGCCGCCGCGACGGCGAGGACCCCGGCCGCCGCCACGGCCCGCCGCCATGGGAGCGCCCCGAGGATCCGGTCGGCCCCGGCGGCGGCGAGCAGCGGCACTCCGGCGAGGCAGAACAGCAGATAGCGGTCGAGGAAGAGCGGCTGGAACTGCGCGGCCGCGTAGAGGAGCACGGGCGGGAGGACCGCCAGGGGGAGCGCGACGGCGTTCAGGTGGAGCCGGCTCCCGCGGGGGCCGGGGGCGGCGAGGGCCACGGTCATCAGCAGCAGCGTGGCGAGGAGGACGAGGTCGCGGGGGCCCGCGAAGGAGCGCAGCAGCGCTTCCGCCTCGGCGGGTCCGGGCGTCCTGATCCAGGAGACCTGGGCGCTCTGCCCGCGCGAGAGGACCGCCAGCGGGGCGAGCGCGACGCACGCGGCGGCGGCCGCGCGGCCCCAGGCGCGCCAGATCCGCGCGGGTACCCGGGAGATGAGCAGGGTCAGCGCGTGCGCGGCAAGGAGCAGGATCGCGAACTCGTGCAGCAGCGCGGTGACCGCGACCACCACGCCGTAGCCGGCCCACCGCCCGCGCCCGCCGTCCTCGACGGCGCGCACGAGCAGCCAGGTCGCGAGCGCGGCCCCGGCGGCGACCAGGGCGTACGAGCGGCCCTCCTGGGCGTAGTGGCTGACGAAGGGGGTGACGGCGTAGAGCAGCCCGGCCCACAGACCCACGCGGGGCCGGGCGAGGCGGCTGCCGAGCGCGCCGACGAGCGCGGCCGTGGCCGCCGAGGCGACGACGGACGGCAGCCGCAGCGCGATCTCGTCGGCGCGCAGGGCGAGGACCCAGTGCATCAGCAGGTAGTAGAGGCCGTGGACGGCGTCGACGCTGCCCAGCAGGTGCCGGATCTGCGGCACCGAGCGGCGGGCCACCTGGAAGGTGGCGCTCTCGTCCCGCCACATCGTGCCCCGGTCCAGCCCCCACAGGCCGATGCCGAGCATCACGGCCGCGGGGACGAGCACGGCGGCGCGCCGGCCGGCGCGCCGCACGGGCTCCGGCACCGGCCCGGGGGCGGCCGGCTCCCCTCCGGCCGCACGGGCCCTCCTCACCAGCACTGTCCGCATCCCGGCCCCTCCGTGTCCCGCCCGGCCACGCCCGGGCCGTGAATATCCCCGATGGTGATGTTTCGTAGGTAAAAATGGCTTTCGTGGAGGCAGACGACAGCGAGTCCCGGAAACCGCCCGCCGCCCCGCGGGTCTGCGTGATCGTCATCGGCTTCGACGACGCGGCCCACATCGGTGACGCCGTGCGCTCGGCCCTCGCCCAGGGCCCGGCGGTGGCCGAGGTGATCGCCGTGGACGACGCGTCCACCGACGGCACCGGCCCGCTGCTCGACGCGCTGGCCGCCGGGGAGCCCCGCTTGCGGGTCATCCACCGCGCCGTCAACAGCGGCGGCTGCGGCGCCCCGCGCAACGACGGCGTACGGGCCGCGACCGCGCCGTACGTGATGTTCCTGGACAGCGACGACACGCTGCCCGACGGCGCCGTCCAGGCCCTGCTGCGGGCCGCGCTGCGGCACCGGGCGCCGGTGGCGGCCGGTCTGTGCGTACGCCGCGAGCTGCCCGAGGGCCGCGAGACCCGCTGGCAGCCCGGCCTCTACCGGCGGGCCGGCGCCCGCCCGCCCGAGGAGCGCCCCGCGCTCCTCCATGACACCCTCTGCGTCAACAAGCTCTATTCGCGCGCCTTCCTCGCCGAGCACGCCATCGCTTTCCCCGAAGGGCCGTTCATCTACGAGGACTTCGTCTTCACCGCGCGGGTGCTGGCCGCGGCGCCGCGCATCGCGACCGTGCCCGACACCGTCTACGTCTGGCACGTGCGCCGCGGCGCCGCCGCGCCCTCGATCTCCCTGGACCGCGAGCGCGTCGCCAACTGGCAGGCCCGCGTCCGCGCCCACCGGCGCAGCGTGGACGTCTTCCGCGACGCGGGCAGCAAACCGCTGGCCCGGGCCGCGCGGGTGAAGTTCCTCGACCACGACCTGCGGATGTACGTCCGCGAACTGCCCGTGCGCGGCCTCGGCTACCGGCACGCGTGGTGGCGGATCACCCGCGGCTATCTCGCCACGTACGAGGAGGCGGAGCTGGTCGCGGCCCGCGCCCCGGCCCGCTGGATCGCCCGTGTGATCCTGGCCTCGGACGCGCCGCGCGACCTCGGCCGCCTCGCCCAGCTCGCCGCCCGCCCGGCCCGGCTGCCGCCGCCCTACGCGGAGCGGGGCGGCGACCCGGTGTGGGCGGCGGACCTCCCCGGCGCGCCCCTGGACGGCCTCACCGACCCGGCGGCCGTGCCCCTCGCGCAGCTCCCGGTGACCGTGGACGCCGAACTGCGGCTCCTGCGCGGCGAACTGCGGCTGAGCGTCCACGACCTGCACGGGCGGCTCGCCGCCGACCCGCCCCGCACCATCGATGTCGAACTGCGCCACCGGAACGGCACGGCGACCCTCCGCCGCACCGTCCCCCTGACCAGCGCCCTGGCCGGCGGCGGCCCGCTCTGGACCGTGCGGCTGCCGCTCCGCCTCAGCCGGCTCACCCGGCTGGGGATCCGCGACGGCGCGGGCGCGGCCCCGCAGTCCTGGGACATCCGCGTGCGGCCGCACCTGGCGTCGGGCGGCTCCTTCCGCACGTCCGTCCGCGCCACGGGCCGCACACCGCGCCGGACCGCCCTGCCCAGCCGCCGCTTCGGCCTCCTGCTGGCCCGGCCGTACGCCACGACCACCGGCTCCCTGGCCCTGCGCGTGGCGGCGGGGCCGGCCGGGGTGGCGGCCGTCGCACCACGGCTGTGGCGGGTCCTCTCCCGGGCTTCGCGGCTTCCTGGCCGCGCCTGACGCGGGGTCGGGGCTCCGCCCCGGGTAAGGGCTCAGGTGCGGGCCGGTGGGCCCCTTTCCCCCGCCCCGCCCCTTCCCGGAACCGGGGCGGTGCCCCAGACCCCCCAAGCGGCTTCGCCGCTTGTCCTCAAACGCCGGACGGGCTGATGGAGCACCCCGAAGCCCTGACGTCCCTCCGGGCCCTGGGGCCGTCCACGCACGCGAGGGGCAGGGCCGCGCAGGGGTCGCGCGGGACGTAAAGCAAAGCAGTCCCGCGTGGCCCCTCCGCGGCGCGGCCCCGCCGTCGACGACGGCGAAGAACCCCACACCCCCAGCCCGTCCGGCGATTGAGGACGCTCCCCCGGACTCCGTCCGGGGGGTCCCCCAAGGCCGCTCCCGCCGCAGGCGGCAACGAACCCGCAGGCGACAACAGCGAGCAACCCCCACCACCCCGCCCCCCCCCTACCGGTCGATCTCCGCGAACAGCGCCTCCCAGCGCTCCAGCACGTCCTCCAGCCGCAGGGACGCGACATGCGCGCGGGCCGCCCGCCCGTACCGCCGGCGCAGCGCCGCGTCGGCCATCAGCCGCCGGAGCGCCTCGGCGAAGGCCGCCGTGTCGCCGGGGGGAACCAGCGAGCCCGTGCGGCCGTGGGCGACCAACTCCCGCACACCGCCGGACAGGTCGAAGCTGACGCACGGCACGCCCACGGCGGACGCCTCCGCCAGTGCCATCGGGCGGCCTTCGCGCTCGCTGGTGAGGGCCACGACCGACAGCTCGCGGTAGGCGGCGGCCATGTCGCGCACGCTGCCCCGGAACCGCACCCGGTCCCCGATACCCAGCCGCTCGGCGCGGGCGCGCAGTTCGGGCTCCAGCGGGCCGTCGCCGAAGCAGTGCAGCTCCCAGCCGGGCTCCGCCGCGCCCGCGACGGCGAACGCGTCCAGCAGCCGGTCCAGCCGCTTGACCTCCTCCAGGCGGCCCACCGCGCCGATCCGCCGGGTGTCCAGGGGCGCGGGCGGGCCGGGGTCGAAGGGCAGCGGGTTGGGCAGGACCGTCGCGTTGGGCAGCCTCCTGCGGCGGAACTCCGCGGCGTCCGGCTCGCTCAGGAACACCGACTTCTCCAACGCCGGATAGTGCCGCAGGATCAGCTGGAGGTTCTCCGAGGCGCACGCCTGGAGGAAGGACTCGTGGTACTGCCCGATGCCCTTGAGGTGGCGCCACGGGACCTCGTCCAGCCAGTCCGCCGCCCAGGGCGAGCCGATGATCACCAGCCCGTCCGGCACCCGGGCGAAGCGGGCGGCCAGGTGCCTGCGGGCCTGGTCCCGCTCGCGCCGCTCGGCGCGGGCGGCGCGCGTCCGGGCGGGGCTCAGCCGCTCGGCGAAGGAGCCGGCCCGCCAGGGGGGCGCCGCCGGCGCGGAGTAGAGGGTGGTGTGCCCGTAGGCGGGGTCGGGCGTATAGACGTGGGGTTCGGGGCTCGGCCGGATCCCGATGAGCTCCACGCGGTGCCCGCGCTCCGCGAAGCCCTGGGCGAGGGTGTGCAGGACCCGCTGGGAGCCGCCCATGGAGTCGACGTCGATGCCGACGAGGAACAGATCGCGCGCCGTCATCGCCCGCCGCCTCCCGCCCGGCCGCCCTCGAAGAACAGCTTGACCACACCCTCGGCGGCCCGGCCGTCCGCGTAGGGGTTGAAGCGGGTCCGGAACCGTTCGTACGCCCCCGCCCACTCCTCCCGGACCGCGTCCAGGTCCGTGAGCGCCGCCGCCAGCTCGTCCACCGTGCCGAGCAGCGGGCCGGGGGCGATCTCGGTCAGGTCGTAGTACGTGCCGCGCGTCAGGGAGCGGTAGCGGTCGTAGTCGTCGGCGTAGAAGAGGAGGGGCCGCCCCAGGTTCGCGTAGTCGAACATCACCGAGGAGTAGTCCGTGAGCAGGGCGTCGGAGGCGAGCAGCAGGTCGTTCACATCGAGGAACTCCCGTCCGTCGCGCACCGCGTGGCCCAGCTCGCGGGGCACCGTGAAGCGTTCGTAGTAGTGCGGGCGGACGATGATCATCCACTCCTCGCCGGTGCGCCGCACCAGCCCGTCCAGATCGACCCGGATCGACTCGCCGCCGCGCGTCCCGTCGCGGAAGGTCGGGGCGTAGAGCAGCACCTTGCGGCCAGGCGGGATCTGGAGCCGCTCGCGGGTGACGGCGGCGCGCTCGCGCTGCTCGGGTTCGTGCCCGCGCACGAGCGGGTCGTTGCGGGGCAGGCCGGTGCGCAGCAGCTCGCCGGTGTAGCCGTTGGCCCGGACGAAGGTCTTCTCGAACTCCTCGCTGGGCGCGATGAGGGCGTCCCAGCGGGCCACCGTCTCGCGGTGCAGGCGCCGCCGCTCGGCGCCCGCCAGGCGCAGTCCGGGGACGTCGAAGCCCATGTGCTTGAACGCCTGCCCGTGCCAGGTCTGGAGATAGCGGGTGCCGGGACGCTTTCCGTAGGGGACGGGGAAGCCGTGCGAATCGACCCAGTAGCGCGCGCGGGCGACGGTGCGGACGTACTCCCAACTGCCCCGTCTGATCAGGGGGATGCCCTCGGGGTAGGAGGAGCGGCTGCCCGTGTACGACCAGACGGCGCGCAGCGGGAGGCCGCGGCGCAGGAGTTCCTCGTGGAGGTAGCGGGGGCTGTCGGTGTAGCCGCGGCCCTCCATGGCCTCGAAGACGACCAGTTCGTCGTCGATGGGGAGCCTTTGCAGCTCGTGGTAGGTGAGGACCTTGGCGCGGGGGCCGGTGACGCGGCGGGTGAGCCGGTGGAGCCCGCGGTGGACGGTGCGCAGGCGCGGCGCCGCGGCCTCGGCGTGGCCGAGGAATCCCGTGCGCTCCCAGGTCAGTTCGAGCCGCCCGGCGTCCCGCTCCTCGCGGCCGACGCGCAGCCGGTGACGCGCCAGGTGCAGGGTGAGGGAGGTGAGGTCGCCGGGGACCAGCAGGGGGTCGGTGCGGGTGAGACCCATCCGGCCGAGGACGACCACGGGGTGGCGGCGGCCCCGGAATCCCTTGACCCCGAGGGGGATCCGGCGCGGGTCGAGCTCGATGGTGGCGGTGCGGGGGGCGGGCAGGCCGTCCGCGCCGGTGCGGGGCGGGTCGTAGCGGAAGGGCACGGCGAGGGGTTCCGCGGTGGTGGCGACGCGCAGCTCGGCGGTGTCGGGGCCCGCGTCGGGGAGCAGGCGCGCGGGGTCGTGGGTGTGCAGGAGGACGCGCAGCAGGGGCCCGGCGGGGCCGATGTGCGCCACCTCGTGGCGCAGGGGCCCGCCAGTGAACGGCTGCGCGTCCAGGTGCCATCCGGTGATGTCGAGGCCGGCGGCGGCCTCGGGGCCGGCCGGGGGGAGCGGCCCCCAGTACATCCGCCCGGCGGCGCGGACGACGTGGCGGGGGGCGAGGTGCGGGCGGTCGAGCGTGCGCGCGCACTCGGCGGCCTCGGCGAACCGCCCGGCGCCCAGCAGATAGTGACAGATCTGCTGTTCGCGGGGCAGCGCGGCGTGGGCCTCGGGGGCGAGGGTGCGCAGGTGGGGCGTGACGACGGCGGCGAACTCCGCGGTCCAGCGGTGGTCGCGGAAGGGCAGGTCGCCCAGATAGAGGCGCAGGTCGTGGCGGAGGAACTTCTCGTCCGCGGCCGCCTTGAGGTCGGCGTTGCCCGTCTCCCGGAGGAAGGCGTCGACGAGCCCGGCCACGGCGACGCGGTCCCGCACGCTCTCGATCCGGTGCCGGCCCGCGGTGATGGAGGGGGTGGCGGGGTCGGCGGCGAGCCACCAGGTGTAGACGGGCCAGGGGACGACGGCGAAGCGGCGCGCGTGGGTGAGGGCCTGGGCGCTGAAGAGGGAGTCCTCGTAGTGCACGCCTTCGGGGAAGCGCAGGCCGTGCCGGGCGAGGAAGTCGGCGCGGTAGAGCTTGTTGGTGGACAGGGCGTCCAGGAAGTACCGGGGCGCGGCGCGGATGCCGTCGAAGACGTGGGCGTCGTCGAAGAGTTCGGGATACCACAGGCCGGTGCTGCCGGTCTCCTCGAAGAAGCGGGTGACCTCGCCGGTGACGAGGTCGGCGCCGGTCTCCTCGGCGGTGAGCAGCAGGGATTTGCAGGCGTGGTAGGGCAGTTCGTCGTCGCTGTCGAGGAACATCACGTGGGGCGCGCGGGCCGCCTCGATGCCCGCGTTGCGCGGGGCGCCGCAGCCGCCGCTGTTGGCGGGCAGCCGCAGGGCGCGCACCCGGGGGTCGGCCTCGGCCAGCTCGCACGCGGCGGCGAAGGTGCCGTCGGCCGAGCAGTCGTCGACGATGATCACTTCGAGGGCGCGCAGGGACTGGCCGAGCACGGACCGCACGGCGCGCGGCAGCCGTTCGGCGTCGTTGTAGGCGATCACCACGACACTGACGTCAGGGCCCTGCCGGGCGGGCCGTCGCACAGTGCTCACACTTCACCCCGTTTCCGAGCGGTCCAGGTGATCACCGGCATCGGGATCACTACCGAAAGAGTAGACGCGACCACTGACAGTGACCTCGCGGGCGGGCCCGGCCCGGCCGCGCCAGGCCCGTACGGCCAGTGCCGCGGTCACGCCCGTGATCATGACGATGTCGCGGAAGGCATGTCTCCGCGCCCCGTCCAGATACGGCCAGCGCACCGCGGCGAGCTCCGGGAGCAGCGGGAGCCAGCACCAGGCCGAGCGCGCCGCCGTACCGCGCACCACCGCGGAGGCGGCCAGCGACGGCAGGACGACGAGCATGTAGTGCTGGAACGACGGCCGGGAGATCAGGAACGCCGCGAGCATCAGCAGGGACGCGCACTCCACGAGCCGCGCCCGCTCGTCTCCCCCGGCCCGCCAGCGCAGCCGGGCCAGGGCGAGCACGGTCAGCGCCGCGGCCCCGGCGAGCGCGAAGGCCACCGGTGACGGCACCCCGAGCCGTGGCAGCACGGTCGTCCAGGAGGCGTCGAACGGCCGGGCGTACGCGTCCTGTCCGTGCAGCAGGAACGGCAGCGTCCGGGTGAGGAACCGGCCCGGCCGGGGCATCGCCGACGCCGCCGCGAGCGACACCGCGACGGGCACGCCGACGGCCCAGGCCAGCGCCCGCCACCGGCGGGCCAGCACGAACAGGAGCAGCAGCGGCACGAGCATCGGCTTCAGGGCGACGGCCGCGCCGGTGACCACCGCGGCCGCGCACCAGCGCCCGCGGTGGGCCAGGAGCAGAGTGACGGGGAAGGCGATGACGGAGAGGACCGTCCAGTTGCCGAGGCTGACCAGGCCGTGGAACGGTTCGAACACGCCGAGCCCGGCGACCATCGCCGCCGCGAGCCGGCTGTCGGCGCGCACGCCGAAGAGCCGCAACGAGACGAGCACGCCCGCCAGTCCGAGCAGCGCGGTCGCGACCGGCACCGCGTAGAACAGCGCGCGCTCCCCGGCCAGGGTCTGCGGCAGTGCCGCGAAGACCGCGCCCGGCAGATAGAGGAAGCGCTTGTCCGCGTACGGCGAGCCGCCGTCCAGCAGGGTGCGTGCCGCGCGCACCACGACGGCGTTGTCGAGGCCGGTCCGGGTGCCGGACAGCACCCGCGCGACGTCCAGCGCGAGCACCAGCAGCGCGGCGGCGAGCAGCGGCCGGGGCGCGCGCCCGCGCAGCCACCGGGCGGGGGCGTCGGCGGAACCGGGCCACCGGGAGTGGACGACGCCGGGCGCGCCCCGGGAGCCGCTCACGATGCGACCACTTCCGACAGGACGAAGCCGCCGGGTCCGCGCGCCGCCGTCCTGAGCGCGGGGTCGTCCGGCGGCAGGCCCGGCCCGCCGTTCCGCTGGAGCACCCAGCGCGCGCCGAACTCCTTGAGGATGCCGAGCCGTTCGGCCCGGGATGCGGCCGGGGAGAAGTAGCGGCGGGTGGCGTCCCGGCGGCGCTGTTCGTCACGGAGGAAGACGTCGGGGTAGGCGGGGGCGACGGTGTACGGGCCGTAGGCGGGGACGGTGCGCAGCGCGTAGTAGTTGTCGGTCATCACCGTGGCACCCCGGGGCATCGCGCGCGCCGCCCAGTCGAAGCGCGGCCAGAGCGCGATCGTGTGCACCCGGCGCAGCGGCGGCGGGAGGGCGGCGGGCCGCAGGACGTACGACAGCGCCCCGGCCTGGGTCCACGCGCCCGCCAGCAGCGCGGCCGCCGTCAGGGGCACGAGGGCGGCGCGGAGCCGCCGGTGGGCGCCGTCGGCGATCTCGACGGCGAGGGCGAGTTGGGCGGGCAGGAGCGCGGCGGGCAGGATCCGCCCCCACGCCTGGTGCCCGGCGAGTCCGCCCGCCGCGAAGACCAGCAGGCCGAGCCCGCAGAAGAGCACCAGCGGGTCGCGGCGGTCGCGCCACCAGCGCGCCGCGAGGGCCGGCACGCCGAGGGCCGCCAGGCCGAACTTCGTCGCGAGGTGGTCGTAGAGCGGCCGGTGGATGTCGTCGAGGCCGCCCGCGCCGGGCAGCGAGAAGAAGGAGTAGTACGGCCAGCAGGCGAGCACCGCGACGGCCGGCACGGCCGCGACGCCCACCCGTACCCACACCGCGGCGGGGGGCCATGGCCGGGTGCCCAGGAGGATCGCGGTGGCGCCCAGCACGGCGACCGCGCCCGTGAATTGGTGGACGAGCAGGACGCACGCCAGCAGCAGCCCGAGCGCGAGGAAGCGGGCCGGGCCCCGGCCTGCGGCGAGCGCCCCGCGCAGCAGCGCCCACAGATGGAAGGCGAGGCCGAGGGCGAGGGTGCTGGGGTAGGCGAGGGTGAGCGACAGCGAGACCAGGCCGGGGAAGCCGCTCCACGCGAACAGCCGCACCCCGTGGAGGAAGAGGACGCACAGCAGCGCCAGCGGGACCGCCGCCCATGCGCGCGTGAAGGTGCGGACGAAGGCGGCGATGCCGGTGCCCAGCAGCGCGAGTCCGGCGAGGCCGCCCAGGCGCAGCACGGTGAAAGTGCTCCAGCCGGTCACGGAGGCGGCCAGGGCCAGCAGGAGAGCCCACGGGGAGTAGTAGGGGCTGGAGGTGTCCGCGCGCACCAGGGGGTTGCCGGGGTGGAGCGGGTCGGCGCGCAGCCGTTCCAGGACGGCGGCGTGCATCCCCAGATCGCCGGCCCAGGGCAGGCGTACGACCATGAGCAGCAGCAGGGCGGCGAGCAGCAGGACGCAGGCCGCGAGCGCCCGGCGCGGGGCGCGCGGGCCGGACCCAGGGGCCCCGGCGGTGCGCGGGGCCGTGCGCTCAGCGGGCGCGGCCGTCGGCGGCACGGGCGGCCCTCGCGCGCAGTCGCCATGGCATGGCCACGGATTCGAGCTGCACGGCCAGGTTCATCTTCGACTCGCCGACGGTGCGGTCCTCGAAGTGGATCGGCACCTCCATGACGATGTGCCCGGCGCGCAGGGCCCGGTATTTCATCTCGACCTGGAAGCTGTATCCGGCGCTGCCGACGGTGGCGAGGTCGATGGCGCGCAGGGCCTCCGCGCTCCAGAGGTTGAAGCCGCTGGTGATGTCGCGGACGCGGGTGCCCAGGATCGTGCTGGCGTAGGCGTTGGCCCAGCGGGAGAGCAGTCTGCGGTGGAGGCCCCAGGCGGCGGAGAGGGTGCCGCCGGGGACATAGCGGCTGCCGACGACGACGTCCGCCCCGGTGGCGAGGGCGACGCCGAGCAACTCGGGGACTTTGTCGGCCGGATGGCTGCCGTCGGCGTCCATCTGGACGACGTACGCGGCCCCTTCGTCGACGGCGCGGGCCATGCCGGCGGCGTAGGCGCGCCCGAGGCCGTCCTTGGTGGTGCGGTGCAGGACGGACATCCGGGCGCGGTCCGGCCGGTTGTACCGTTCGGCCAGGTCCTCGGCGATCTTGCCGGTGCCGTCGGGGCTGTTGTCGTCGACGACGAGCAGCCGCAGCCCCTCCAGCGGCAGCGCCATGAGCGCCTCGGCCATGGCGGGGAGGTTGTCCGCCTCGTTGTACGTGGGCATCACCACGGTCGTCGCGGTGCGCCCCCACTCCGTGGGGAGCGGGGTCATGGCGGGTGTGCGGATTGCGCTCATGTGCCTGTCCTTGTCGGTGTGGCCGGCGGGGTCCGTTTCAGGCGGCGGAGAAGCGGATGGCGGCGTCGGGGATGGCCGTGCCGCACCAGACGCGGGCACCGTCGCGGAGTTCGTTGTCCGCGCCGATCGTGGCACGGTCGCCGATCACCACGCCGTCGAGCACGGTGCGCGGGCCCACCCGGGCGTCCTGGCCGATCATGCTGGCGCGCACGCGGGCGCCCGCCTCGACGTGCGCGCCGTCCAGGACGACGGAGCCCTCGATGTCGGCGCCCGCCGCGACGTACGCCCCCGCGCCGACGACCGTGCCGCCGCCGAGGCGGGCGCCGGCCTCGACACGGGCGCCGGGCAGCAGCAGGAACTCCCCCGGTTCGCCGGGGACGGCCGGGGAGCGCACGACGCCGCGCACGAGGTCGGCCGACGCCTGGACGAAGGAGGCGGGGCGGCCGAGGTCCAGCCAGTACGAGGCGTCGACGACGCCGTGCAGCAGCGCGCCGGAGGCCAGCAGCCCGGGGAAGGTCTCGCGCTCCACGGAGACGGGGCGGCCGGTGGGGATGGTGTCGATGACGTCGCGCCGGAAGACGTAGCAACCGGCGTTGATCTGGTCGGTGACGATCTCTTCCGGGTGCTGTGGCTTCTCGGTGAAGGCCAGGACGCGCCCGTCCGGGCCGGTGGGCACGAGGCCGAAGGCCCGGGGGTCGGCGACGCGGGTGAGGTGCAGGGTGACCTCGGCCTGGGCCCGCTCGTGCCGGCGCAGCAGGCCCCTGATGTCGAGGCCGGTGAGGATGTCACCGTTGAAGACGAGCACGGGTGCGCCGGGGCCGCAGGTCAGGGCGCTCGCGGCGCTGCGGATCGCGCCGCCGGTGCCCAGCGGTTCGTCCTCGGTGACATAGGTCAGGCGCAGGCCGTGGGCGGAGCCGTCGCCGAAGTAGGGCTCGAAGACCTCGGCGAGGTAGGAGGTGGCCAGGACGACGTGGCCGACCCCGGCGGCTCTGGCGCGGGCCAGCTGGTGGGCGATGAAGGGCACCCCGGCGGCAGGGACCATCGGCTTCGGCGTGTTGAGGGTCAGCGGCTGGAGCCGGGTCCCCTTGCCGCCGACGAGCAGTACCGCCTCTGTCATGCCACTGTCCTCGCCGTCATCTTCGCACTGTGTCAGTTTTTGCGGCAATTTACACTACAATCGGTTCTCTGCGGCAAATGTCTGCTTTGCGTGGCGAACGTAATGGGAGAGGCCCTTGCGACCCTTGCGACCGAGGAGGTCCGGCACCCCCGGCCCCGGAGCGCCCGGCACACCGCGCGCGGCGCCCCCCTCCCGAGCGGCACGGCTGCTGGCCCTCGGCCGGGAGTTCGCGAAGTTCGGCACGGTCGGCGGCCTGGGGATCTTCGTCAACCTCGCGGTCTTCAACCTCTGCCGCACCACCACGGGCCTGCCCGTCGTCCGCTGCAGCGTGCTCGCGACCGTGGTCGCCATCGCCTTCAACTACGTCGGGCTGCGCCACTTCGCCTACCGCGACCGCGACAAGAGCCACCGCAGCCGGGAGATCGCCCTCTTCGCCGCCTTCAGCGCGGTCGGGCTGGTCATCGAGAACGGCGTGCTCTACGTCGCCACCTACGGCTTCGGCTGGGACACTCCCTTCCAGAGCAACCTCTTCAAGTTCCTCGGCATCGGCGCGGCCACCCTCTTCCGCTTCTGGTCCTACCGCGCCTGGGTGTTCCGGGCGCTGCCGCGCCGGGCCCGGCCGCCCCGTACGGGCGAGCCCTCCCCTCACGGCGACCCCGCGAACAGCACGAGCAACCCCGCCGCGTACCACCCCGAGACCACCGCACCTCCACCGTAGAGACACACCCGCACCCCAAGCGGAGCACGCGCGAGCGGCCGGGCCACCAACAGCAGCAGAACCGGCAGGAACGGCAGCATGAAGCGTGGCTTGGACAGCGGCGAACCGGGCGTCCCCACCATCAGCACCCACGCGCCCGCCACCAGCGCGACCAGCGGCCACGGCACCTGACGGTCCAGCGCCAGCGCCACCACCCCGATCGCCGTGAGCAGCAGCAGCCCCAGCACGACCGTGCCGCGCAGATCACCGGTGTGGCCCGCGTGGTGGTAGAGCAGCATCCCCTTCAGCAGGTGCGCGGTGGCCCGGCCGAAGTCGAACTGCTGGTCCCAGGCGCGCTCCGCCTCGAACCACCCGTCGAGCCGGCCCACCTTGCCGCCGAGGAACAGCCAGCTCCCCAGCAGCCCCGCCGGCGCCGCCGCCAGCGCCACCCACGGCCGCCAGCCGTCCCGCCGCCGGATCACCGCCCACCCGGCGGTCAGCATCACCGTGCCGATCAGCACCGAGGCCGTCGGCCGTACGCCACCGGCCAGGACGCACAGCGCGGCCGCCGTCAGCCAGCGGCGCTCCAGCAGGGCCACCAGCGACCACAGGAGCGCGGCGCTGAAGACCGCCTCCGAGTACGGCACCCACAGCGCGAACGCGTACGGCGAACACGCCCACAGCGCCACGCACGCGTACCCCGCGCCCGGCCGCCCCCCGACCGTGCGCACCAGCCGGTAGACCCCGGCCGCGGCCACCGCCGCCGCGCACCAGGAGACCGCCACCCCGGCGTACGGGAACGGCAGCCCGGTCAGCAGGTGCACCGCCCGGATCAGGGCGGGCACCAGCGGGAAGAAGGCGATGGTGCTGAACTTCGGTTCCCCGTCCGGGTCGTAGGGGATCTCACCCGGATAGCCGCGCTTGGCGATGTGCAGATAGTGGCCGCTGTCCCAGCGGCGCAGCAGCTGCTCCACGCCGCGCCCGAGGTGATGGTTGATCAGCAACAGGACGGCGAACCCGGCCGCCGCGACGGCGAGATAGAGGACGGCCGCCAGCGCCGCCTCCCGGCGCGCGGCATGGTCGGGGAGGGCCTTCGGAGGCGCCGGGGCGGGGGCAACTCGTGTGACGACCTTCATTGGACTCTCTTAACACGAATCAACCCGACAAAAAGGGCGGCCCCGGGGATTTCCCCCCGGGGCCGCCCTCTGTTCATCCAGGCGTCAGCTGTGCGTCCGCAGCAGCGTCCGCATCGTCCGCATCGCGACCGACAGGTTGGCCAGGTCGAAGGCGTCCGAGCCGCGGATCTCGTCGAGCGTGGTGCGCGCCCGGCCGAGGATCGCCGCGTTCTTCTCCTCCCACGTCCGGAAGCGCTGCTCCGGCGTGGAGGCGCCGTTGCCCACGGACAGGATGTCCGCGGTGAGCGCCGCGTGGGCCGCGTAGAGGTCCTCACGGATGGAGGCGCGGGCCATGGACTGCCAGCGGTCGGAGCGCGGCAGCTCGATGATCCGGTCCATCAGCTGGGTGATGTGCAGCCGGTCGCCCAGGTCGTAGTAGACCTCGGCCACGTCCAGCGGCTCCTTGCCGCCGCGCTCCGCGATGGCGACGATGTCCAGCGCCGGGAAGACGGAGGAGAAACCGGCCACCCGGACGGCCAGGTCGTCCGGCACGCCGGACGCGACCAGCTCGTCGCGGATGGACTGCCACCACTCGCTGTCGGCGCCCTTGAGCAGCTTCGGCAGCTGGAACCAGACCGCCGCCACGCCGTCCCGGAAGAACTCGATGGTCTCGGCGAGCTGGAGCGGCTGCGGCCGGTTGTTGAGCAGCCAGCGGGTGCCGCGCTCGACGAGGCGGCGCGAATGCAGCCGGACGCGGGTCTGCACCTCGGCCGGCACCAGGTTGTCGAGCGCCTCGACGGCGTCCCAGACCTTGCCCAGGCCGAAGATCTCCCGGGCCGCGGTCTGCGCCCGGACGATCTCCTCCAGCGACGCCCCGGTCTCCTCCCGCAGACGGTGCAGGAAGGTGGAACCGCCGCTGTTGACCGTGTCGTTGACCAGGACCGTCGTGATGATCTCCCGGCGCAGCGCGTGCCCGTCGATCTGCTCGCCGAAGGAGGAGCGCAGCGCCTGCGGGAAGTAGGCGTACAGCAGCCGCTCCAGATACGGGTCGTCCGGCAGGTCGGTGGCCAGCAGCTCCTCGGACGTCGTGATCTTGATGTAGGCGAGCAGGACCGCCAGCTCCGGCTGGGTGAGCCCGCGGCCCGCCGAGAGGCGCTCGCGGATCTGCCGGTCGGTGGGCAGGAACTCCAGCGCGCGGTCCAGGTGACCGTCGCGGGTCAGCCGGCGCATGATCCGCTGATGGGCGTGGAGCAGGCTGGGCGCCTGGGCGACGGCGTTGGCCAGGGCCACGTTCTGCGCGTAGTTGTTGCGCAGGACCAGCTCGCCGACCTCGTCGGTCATCTCCGCCAGCAGCTTGTTGCGCTGCTTGACGGTCATGTCGCCGTCGGTGACCAGCGCGTTCAGCAGGATCTTGATGTTCACCTCGTGGTCGGAGGTGTCCACACCGGCGCTGTTGTCGATGGCGTCCGTGTTCACCCGGCCGCCGGTGGCCTCCGGCCCGCCGGCGCGCGCGAACTCGATGCGGCCCAGCTGCGTCAGACCGAGGTTGCCGCCCTCGCCGACGACCTTCACCCGCAGGTCCTGGCCGTCGACGCGGATCGCGTCGTTGGCCTTGTCACCGACATCGGCGTGCGACTCGGTGGACGCCTTCACATACGTGCCGATGCCGCCGTTCCACAGCAGGTCGACCGGCGAGCGCAGGATCGCCTTCATCAGCTCGGCGGGGGTCATCTTGGTGACGCCCGCCTCGATGCCGAGGGCGGCCCGGACGTGCGCGTTGACCGGGATCGACTTGGCCGTACGCGGGTGGATGCCACCGCCCTGCGACAGCAGGCTCGTGTCGTAGTCCGCCCAGGAGGACCGGGGCAGCTCGAACAGACGGCGGCGCTCGGCGTAGGAGACGGCCGCGTCCGGGGTGGGGTCGAGGAAGATGTGGCGGTGGTCGAAGGCGGCCACCAGCCGGATGTGCTCCGACAGCAGCATGCCGTTGCCGAACACGTCACCGGACATGTCACCGACGCCGACGACCGTGAAGTCCTCGGTCTGGGTGTTGTGTCCCAGCTCCCGGAAGTGCCGCTTGACGGACTCCCAGGCGCCGCGGGCGGTGATGCCCATGCCCTTGTGGTCGTAGCCCGCGGAGCCGCCGGACGCGAAGGCGTCACCGAGCCAGAAGCCGTACGACTCGGCGACCTCGTTGGCGATGTCGGAGAAGGTCGCGGTGCCCTTGTCGGCGGCGACGACCAGATAGGTGTCGTCACCGTCGTGCCGCACGACGTCCTTCGGGGGCACGACCTCGCCGCCGACCATGTTGTCGGTGATGTCGAGCAGACCCGAGATGAAGGTCTTGTACGAGGCGATGCCTTCGGCCAGCCAGGCGTCGCGGTCCAGCGACGGGTCCGGCAGCCGCTTGCCGACGAAGCCGCCCTTGGCGCCCACCGGCACGATGACGGTGTTCTTCACCATCTGCGCCTTGACCAGGCCGAGCACCTCGGTGCGGAAGTCCTCACGCCGGTCGGACCAGCGCAGACCACCGCGCGCGACCTTGCCGAACCGCAGGTGCACACCCTCGACGCGCGGGCTGTAGACCCAGATCTCGTACGCCGGGCGGGGCGCCGGGAGGTCGGGGATGGCCTGCGGGTCGAGCTTGATGGACAGATAGGCGTGGGGCAGACCGGCGCTGGTGCGCTGGAAGTGGTTGGTGCGCAGGGTGGCCTTGATGACCGTGAGGAAGGCCCGCAGGATGCGGTCCTCGTCCAGGCTCGCGACCTGGTCGAGGGCGCCGTCCAGCTCCTCCAGCAGCCCGTCGATCAGCTCGTGCCCGGCGCGCTGGAGCGCCGGCGACATCCGGGCCTCGAAGAGGTTGATCAGCAGGCGCGTGGTGTGGACGTTGTTGCTGAGAGTGTCCTCCATGTACGCCTGGCTGAAGGTCGACCCGGCCTGCCGGAGGTACTTCGCGTAGGCCCGCAGCACCATCGCCTGGCGCCAGTCGACACCGGCCTCCAGCACCAGCTTGTTGAAGTTGTCGTTCTCCGCGGCGCCCGTCCACACGGCCGCGAAGGCTTCCTGGAAGCGGGTGCGCGCGTCGTCGCCCTCGACCCGCTCGGGCATCCGCAGCCCGAAGTCGTAGATCCAGGCGGTCGTCCGGTCCGAGCAGCGCAGCTCGTACGGGCGCTCGTCGACGACCTCGACGCCGAGGCGCTGGAGCACCGGCAGGACGGCGGAGAGGGAGACCGGCTCACCGGTGCGGTAGATCTTGAAGCGGCGCTCGCCGGGGCCCGCGCCGACCGGCTCGTAGAGGCTGAGCTCGAAGTCGCGGTCGCCGCCGGCCGTGGTCAGCTTCTCCAGGTGACCGAGGTCGGAGACGGCGCTGCGCGGATTGTGGTCGGCCTTGTAGCCCTCGGGGAACGCCTGGCCGTAGCGGCGCAGCAGCTCGGCGGCGCGCTCCTCGCCCACCTCTGCGGTGAGCGTCTCGGCGAAGCCGTCCGCCCAGGAGCGGGCGGCCTCGACCAGGCGGGCCTCGATGCGCTCGACGTCGGCGTCGGTGAGGTCGGGCAGGGTGGCGCCCGGCTCGACGCGGACGACGAAGTGCAGCCGGGAGAGGACCGACTCGGTGTTCCACGCGGTGAAGTCGACGCTGGTGCCGCCGAGCTCCTCCTTGAGGATGTCGATCAGCCGCAGCCGGACGCCCGTGGTGTAGCGGTCGCGCGGCAGGTAGACGAGGGCGGAGTAGTAGCGCCCGTAGGTCTCCTGGCGGAGGTAGAGCCGCAGGCGGCGGCGCTCCTGGAGGTAGAGGACGCTGGTGGCGACGGTGCGCAGCTGGTCGGCCGGCGTCTGGAAGAGCTCGTCGCGCGGGTAGGTCTCCAGGATCTGGAGCAGGTCGCGACCGTCGTGGCTGTCGGGCGTGAACCCGGCGTCGGCCAGCACCTGGGCGACCTTGCGGCGGACGACGGGGACCCGGCGCACCGACTCGGTGTACGCGGCGGAGGAGAACAGGCCCAGGAAACGGCGCTCGCCGATGACGTTGCCGTCGGCGTCGAACTTCTTCACCCCGACGTAGTCGAGGTAGGAGGGGCGGTGCACGGTGGCGCGGCTGTTGGCCTTGGTCAGCACGAGCAGCTTGTGCTCACGGGCCTTGGCGCGGGCGTCCGCCGGAAGCCGGTTGAAGGACGGGGACGCCGGGCGGGCCAGGTGGGAGCCGAGGGGGCCGGCGTGGTGGCCCTCGTCGTGGTGCGTGGGGTCCGAGCGCAGGATGCCGAGGCCGGTGCCGGGGACGGCGCTGAGCACGTCCTCCTCGCCGCCGTCGGTGGAGATCTTCGCCAGCTCGTACTCGCGGAAGCCGAGGAAGGTGAAGTGGTCGGCGGACAGCCAGCGCAGCAGCTCGCGGGCCTCGCTCACCTCGGACTCGGGCACATCGGGGGCGGAGGGCTCGGACGGCAGCTCCTCGGCGATGCGCAGCGCGGCGTCGCGCATCTTCTCCCAGTCCTCGACGGCCTCGCGGACGTCGGACAGGACGCGCAGCAGGTCGGAGGTGATCTGCTTGAGGTCACCGCGGTCGGTCTCGCGGTCGATCTCGACGTGGATCCACGACTCGGTGAGGGCGTCGTGCGGCAGGACGGCGTCCTTGCCGTCGCCGTGGGCGTCGCAGTTGGAGCCGAGGACCTCCAGGAGGCGGCCGGTGAGGTCACGGCGCACGACGACCTGGGGGTGGATCACGACGTGGATGCCGCGGCCCTGGCGGGAGAGCTCATTGGTGACGGAGTCGACCAGGAAGGGCATGTCGTCGGTGACGACCTCGACGACGGAGTGGCTGCACGTCCAGCCGTTCTCCTCGACCGTCGGTGTGTGCACCCTCACATTGGCGGTACCCTGCGGCCGGTTCTCCGCGAGCCGGTGGTGCGAGAGCGCGGCGCCGAAGACGTCGACCGGATCCCGGCCGCTGAGGTCCTCGGGCGCGGTGTGCAGGTAGTAGCGCTGGAGAAAGGCGGTCAACGTCTCCGGGTCGAGACTGCCCTCACCCTTCGGCCCAGTCGGTTGTTGCCCCCCGGCCGGGCTGTTCTCAGCGACGCGGGCCGCCCGTTCGAGCAACTCGGCCTTGGCTTCGTCCAGCTTGGTCTGCATGTCCTCTGGCTCCTGTCGCGCGCCGTTGCGTGACATAGACGGTGAAGGCATCACGCCGCGACACGGGGTATCCGGTCGTCCTCGACGTTATGCCGGAATGAGAGGTGACCGGGCCTTTCTTGACGAGATTCGTCAGAGGTGCCCAGGTGCGGGGACCAGCGGCGGCCCGGGTGCGGTGGCACTCCGGGCGCAGGACAGGGGCGTCGTCGCCCCTGCTGGATATCGCGCTGATCACCTGGTAAGGCTATCGCTCTTCCCCGGGGAAGCGTCATGAGCCGTTTGTGTACAAAACCCGGGCCCGAACTTTGACGGTCTGGACAGCGACGCGGCGCCCCTCTCCGCTCAACTCTTCCTCAAGCGTCACTTGCCCCCCTTTGTCCCCAGCCGGTGTCCTCAGCCGGGTCCGTGCGCGGCCCGCTCCCCCGCGCCTCAGCGAGCGGCGCCGACGAGCCGCTCCGCCTCGGCGACGGCCTCCGCCAGGCTGTCGACCACCGTCACACCCGCCTCACCGAGGCTGCCCCGGCTGTGCGACCCCCCGGTGTAGAGCACCGCGTGGGCGCCCACGTGGGCCGCCGCGACCGCGTCGTCGACGGCGTCGCCGATCACCACGGCGCGCCGAGGGGGTATGCCGTCGAGCCCGGCGACGTGACGGGCCATGTGCTCGGCCTTGCTGCCGCCCGAGGGGCCGGTGCGCCCGTCGACGCGGACGAATCTGCGCTCGATGCCGAAACCGCGGACGAGGGGCACGAGCTCGTCGTGCCCGAACATCGACAGGATCGACTGGGTGCCGCCCGCCCCCTGCCAGCTCTCCAGCAGACCCTCGGCACCGTCGGCGAGGCCGCAGCGCGGGGAGTGGTCACGGTAGTGCCGCTGGAAGACCAGGTCCATGTGGTCCCACTCGGCCCGGGTGGGGAGACGGCCCATCAGCCGCTCGTAGAACCGCGGGATCGGGACGCAGTACAGCTCCCGGTACCGCTCCAGCGTGATCGGCTCCAGGCCGATCTCGGCGAAGGCGGCGTTCGTCGCCGCCATCACCGCGTCGGTGTCGTGGAACAGCGTGCCGTTCCAGTCCCAGATGATGTGCGCCCCGTGATTCCCCATGGACCCGACGGTACCGACCTGGACTGACAACGCCGCCCGAAGCCCCCGGGCACCCGCGCCCACCAGGGCGTTCCTCAGATGAGGCCGGCGATCTCCTGGACGCCGAACCACATCAGGTCGTGGTCCTCCGCGCCGTCCACGGTGAACTGCGCGTCGTCGTCGCCCTGGTCGGCGGCGCCCAGCGCGGCCGCCGCGGCCGCGACATCCGCCTCGGCGTCACCGGAGTCGAGGTGCACGGCCGCCGCCTTCGCCAGCGGCACGGCGGAGGCCAGCCGCACCCGGCCCAGCGTGGACTGCTCCAGGCCCTGGTCGGGGTCGGTGGTCGCGGCGCCCTCGGGCACGTCGACGGCGACGACGACGCGCCGGCGGGCGGCGTCCGGGTCACCGGCGAGCATCCGCAGCGACGCCTCGGCGGCCCGGCCGAGGGCCGCGTACTCCAGCTCCTCGACGTCGTCGGAGAGATACCACTCGCGCAGCGCGGGGGTGACGGCGAAGGCGTGCAGCGGGGCGGGCCCCAGCTGGCCGGTCCGGTGCGCCTCGGCGAGACCGGGGAGGGTCAGGGGGACGTAGACGCGCATGACCGCTGCTTTCCTGAAGATCCTGAAGCCTGAAAGAACGCGCTGCCAGCATACGGCGGGAGTCCCCCTTCGGAGTGCCGGGAGACCCGGTGGAGGCGCTTTCTCCCCCCGCTTGCCGCCCCAGGGACTTCCAGTCCCGCCGGGCCGCCGAAACGCTCTCCTGTGCCCCTTGGGCCCGACAGGCCCCTGATAGGGGAAACCGGTCTGCCGCCCGGCCCGCGCCCACGCGTCCTTGCCGCCCTCAGCGGGCCGCCGGTAGAAGATCCACAAAGACCACAAGGAGAGGCCACCGCCCGGCATCGGCACCGGGCCCGGCATCGCGGGGGCGATCGGCATGCAGCGCACCACCACCGGACCGGCCAGGCCCGCACGGGCGGCCAGGACCGGCCCGCCGCGGCGCGCCGACAGCAGGCGCCCGCACCCCGACGCGGCGGCCCGCCGCCGCGAGCGCGAGGGCCTGCCGCGCTACTGGTTCGCCAACCGGCTGCTGCTCACCCTCAGCGGCCAGCGCCCGGTGCACTGGATGCTCGGGCACACCGTGGGCGACGCCTACGACCAGCTCGCCGCGCTGGCCCCGCGGGCCCCGCTGCGGCCCCCGCCGCCGGGCCGTACGCCCTTCGTCCGGCACTGCGACGAGTTCCGGCCCCGGCCCGGGGTGATCGAGGCGTTCGCCCGGATCGTCTCCGGCGACCGGCTCCAGGCGCTCGCCTTCCGTCTGGAGCACGGCACGGACCAGCGGTGGCGGTGCGCGGCCGTCGAGCTCGGCGGGGCGCGCGCCTAGCGCGCGAGGCGGGGGCGGAGCACCGTGTGCCCCGCCCCCGCCTCGTGTCACCGCCCGCCGGAATTACTTCTTGCGGCGGCGGCCACCGCTGTTCTTCTGGGCCTTGCGCCGCTCGGCGCGGGTCATGCCGTCCGCCGGGGAGCGCGTCGGGCCCTCGTCGCCGACGAAGTCGCCCTCGACGACACCGCCCTCACCGTCGACCGTGGGGGCCGAGAAGTGCAGCCGGTCCGGCCGCTGCGGGGCGTCGAGGCCCTTGGCGCGGATCTCCGGACGGGCACCGGCGACGACGGCGTCCTGGGGCTCCTTCGCCAGGGACGGGCGCTCGCCGCGGTCCTGGACGGGGACCTCCTCCAGCTGCTGGTCGACCTGGACCTCCAGGTTGAACAGATAGCCGACGGACTCCTCCTTGATGCCCTCCATCATGGCCTGGAACATGTCGAAGCCCTCGCGCTGGTATTCCACCAGGGGGTCCTTCTGGGCCATGGCGCGCAGGCCGATGCCCTCCTGGAGGTAGTCCATCTCGTAGAGGTGCTCACGCCACTTGCGGTCCAGGACGGACAGCACCACGCGCCGCTCCAGCTCACGCATGATGTCCGAGCCGAGCTGCTCCTCACGGGCGGCGTACTGCTCGTGGATGTCGTCCTTGATGGACTCCGCGATGAACTCCGCCGTGATGCCCGCGCGGTCGCCCGCGGCGTCCTCCAGCTCCTCGATGGTGACCTTCACGGGGTAGAGCTGCTTGAAGGCGCCCCACAGCCGCTCCAGGTCCCACTCCTCGGCGAAGCCCTCGACGGTCTCCTGGCGGATGTAGTCGTCGATGGTGTCGTCCATGAAGTGCTTGACCTGCTCGTGCAGGTCCTCGCCCTCCAGGACGCGGCGGCGCTCGCCGTAGATGACCTCGCGCTGGCGGTTGAGCACCTCGTCGTACTTCAGGACGTTCTTACGCGTCTCGAAGTTCTGCTGCTCGACCTGCGACTGGGCGGAGGCGATGGCCCGGGTGACCATCTTGTTCTCGATCGGCACGTCGTCGGGGACGTTGGCCATGGCCATCACGCGCTCGACCATCTGGGCCTTGAACAGGCGCATCAGGTCGTCACCCAGCGAGAGGTAGAACCGGGACTCGCCCGGGTCGCCCTGACGGCCGGAACGGCCGCGCAGCTGGTTGTCGATGCGGCGGGACTCATGGCGCTCGGTGCCCAGCACATAGAGCCCGCCGAGCGCCTTGACCTCCTCGAACTCCGCCTTCACCGCGGCCTCGGCACGCTCCAGGGCGTCCGGCAGGGCGGCCGCCCACTCCTCGACGTGCTCCACCGGGTCCAGGCCGCGCTGGCGCAGCTCGGCCTCGGCGAGGTCGTCGGGGTTGCCGCCGAGCTTGATGTCGGTGCCACGGCCGGCCATGTTGGTGGCGACGGTGACGGCGCCCTTGCGGCCGGCCTGGGCGACGATCGTCGCCTCCCGGTCGTGCTGCTTGGCGTTGAGCACCTCGTGCTGGATGCCGCGCTTGGCGAGCTGCTGCGAGAGGTACTCCGACTTCTCGACGGAGGTCGTGCCGACCAGGATCGGCTGGCCCTTCTCGTGCTTCTCCGCGATGTCCTCGACCACGGCGTCGAACTTGGCGACCTCGGTGCGGTAGATGAGGTCGGACTGGTCCTTGCGGACCATCGGCCGGTTGGTCGGGATCGGCACCACGCCGAGCTTGTAGATCTGGTGGAACTCGGCGGCCTCGGTCATCGCCGTACCGGTCATGCCGGAGAGCTTGCTGTAGAGGCGGAAGAAGTTCTGGAGGGTGATGGTGGCCAGGGTCTGGTTCTCGTCCTTGATGTCCACCCCTTCCTTCGCCTCGATCGCCTGGTGCATGCCCTCGTTGTAACGGCGGCCGGCGAGGATACGGCCGGTGTGTTCGTCGACGATCATGACTTCGCCGTCCATGACGACGTAGTCCTTGTCCTTCTTGAACAGTTCCTTCGCCTTGATGGCGTTGTTCAGATAGCCGACGAGGGGGGTGTTGACCGACTCGTAGAGATTGTCGATGCCCAGCCAGTCCTCGACGCGGGAGACGCCGGACTCGTGGATGGCGACGGTGCGCTTCTTCTCGTCGACCTCGTAGTCGCCGGTCTCCTCGATGCCCTTCTGCGGGTTGGCCGGCTCGCCCTTCTTCAGGCGGGTGACCAGCTTGGCGAAGTCGCCGTACCACTTGGTGGCCTGGTCGGCCGGGCCGGAGATGATCAGCGGCGTACGGGCCTCGTCGACGAGGATGGAGTCGACCTCGTCGACCACCGCGAAGTTGTGCCCGCGCTGCACCAGCTCGTCCTGCGACCAGGCCATGTTGTCGCGCAGATAGTCGAAGCCGAACTCGTTGTTCGTGCCGTACGTGATGTCGCAGTTGTACATCTCGCGGCGCTGCGCGGGCGTCATGTTGGCGAGGATGCAGCCGACCGACAGACCGAGGAACTTGTGCACCCGGCCCATCAGCTCGGAGTCGCGCTCCGCCAGATAGTCATTGACGGTGATCAGGTGGACACCCTTGCCCGACAGGGCGTTCAGATACGTCGGGAGGGTGCCGACCAGGGTCTTGCCCTCACCGGTCTTCATCTCCGCGACATAGCCCAGGTGCAGGGCGGCGCCGCCCATCAGCTGGACGTCGTAGTGCCGCTGGCCGAGCACGCGCTTGGCGGCCTCACGGACGGTCGCGAACGCCTCGGGGAGCAGGTCGTCCAGGGACTCCCCGTCGGCCAACCGCTGCTTGTACTCGTCGGTCAGCGCGCGCAGCTCGGCGTCGGAGAGGCTGAGGAAGTCCTCTTCGATGGAATTGACCTGGTCCGCGATGCGGTGCAGCTTGCGCAGGATCTTGCCTTCTCCTGCACGCATGATCTTGCCGAAGACGGACACGTAGGCTGACTCCTTGCCGGTCGGGCCTGGCACTGGGGCTGCCCCCGCCGCAGGCAGGGGGAGGGTGCGCGGGCACGACGGGACAGTCCCCGCCGCAACGGCCATCGTAAGCGAGGACCCCGCCGCGCCGGGAGGTCCGTCAGGTCCTGGGCCGGGTGTCACCCGCACGGTGAACGAACGGCACCACCCGAAGGTGCCGGGCCTGTGACATTTCTCCGCGATCGACGTCAACGGGGAAAATCACTCGCCCGGGACCGCGGCCGACGACCACACTCCCCGCATGGAACCCCTCTCCCTCACCACCCCGCGCCTGACGCTGCGCCCCTTCACTCCGTCCGACGTGGACGCCGTGCACGCGGCCTGCCAGGACCCGGACATCCCGCGCTACACCAGCGTCCCCTCCCCCTACACCCGCGAGGACGCGCGGACCTTCCTGGAGGAGACCTGCCCGGCGGGCTGGCGCGACGACTCGATGTACACCTGGGGCCTGTTCACCCGTGACGAGGGTCAACTGGTCGGGTCGATGTGCCTGGTGCGGCTCGCCCAGCTGCGCTCCCCCGAGCGGCAGGCCGAGCTCGGCTACTGGACCGCCAAGGAGCGGCGCGGCCGGGGCTACACCACGGAGGGCGCCCGCGAGGTGGCCCGCTGGGGGTTCGAGGAGCTCGGCGTGGAGCGGCTGGAGTGGTACGCGGAGGCCGGGAACACCGGTTCCCGCGCGGTCGCCCTGAAGGTGGGCTTCCGCATGGAGGGCACCCAGCGCGCGAAGATCCCGTACGCCGGTACGCGCCGCGACGCCTGGGTCGGCTCGCTGCTCCCCTCGGACCTGGGCCTGCCGACCGTGACCCCTTACCTGCCGTTCCCCGAACGGGCCTGACCGAACGGGCCCAGACCGAACAGGCCCGGCCGACCCGGGCGTTGTCAGTGCCGGGATCTACGCTGGCGTCATGGTCTCCAGCATGACAACTGCCGCCGCTGCCAAGGGTCCACGCGCCGAGCACCGGCTCTCCGCCGACGAGGCGCGGCGCATCGCGCTGCGGGCCCAGGGGCTCCTGGGCGTCCCCGACCGGCGGGCCGGGGTGCGCGGGGTGCTGCGGCGGCTGGGCGCGGTGCAGCTGGACACGATCTCGGTGCTGGCCCGCTCGCACGAGCTGGTGCCGTACGCACGGCTGGGCGCGGTCGGGCGCGCCGCGGTCGAGTCCGCCTACTGGACGCCGCGCACGGCCGCCGAGCCGCCGCACAGCTTCGAATACTGGTCGCACGCCGCGTGCCTCCTGCCCATCGAGGAGTGGCCGCTCTTCGCCTTCCGGCGGCGGGCGTTCCAGGCGCGCGGGCACCGTTGGCACGTGATGAAGGAGCCGGAGCGCTCCTGCGCCGCCGTCCGCGACCGGATCGCAGCGGATGGTCCGCTGACGGCCACGGAGCTGGGCGGAGCCAAGAACGGCGGCCCCTGGTGGGACTGGTCCGAGACGAAGATCGCCGTGGAGTGGCTGCTCGACACGGGCGAGGTCGTGTGCACCGAGCGGCGCGGCTGGAAGCGGGTGTACGACCTGGCGGAGCGCGCCGTCCCGGACGCCCTCTTCCACGACGACCTGGAGGACCTGGAGTGCGTACGGCGCCTGGTCACCCAGGCGGGCGCGGCGATGGGCGTCGCGACCCGGGCCGACCTCGCGGACTACCACCGCCTCAAGGGCGAGCAGGTGGACGCGGTGATCGAGGCCACGGGGCTGGTGCCGGTCGAGGTCGCCGGGTGGTCCAAGCGGGCGTGGGCGGATCCGCGGGCGCTGGCCGGTGAGGGGCGCGGCCGGCACCGTACGACGCTGCTCTCACCGTTCGACTCGCTGATCTGGGACCGGCCGCGCACGGAGCGGATCTTCGGCTTCACGCACCGGCTGGAGGCGTATGTGCCCAAGCCGAAGCGGGTGCACGGCTATTTCGCGATGCCGCTGCTGACGGGCGGACGGCTGGCCGGGCGGGTCGACCCGGCCCGCGAGGGCAGCACCCTGGTGGCCCGCCAGGTCTCCCTCGACGGGCCCAGGGCCGTGGCACCCATGGCACAGGCACTGCGCGAGGCGGCCGAGTGGGTGGGCTGCGACTCCGTGCGCATAGAGCGCTGCGACGACGCGAAGCTGGCCGCGGCCCTGGTCACCGCCCTCGGCTGACCGGCGCGGCCGCTTTCACCGATCCCGCGCCCCCCCGGGGGGGGATGGCCCCCGGTCCCCAGCCGGAGGCAGCCACGCCCCGCCCGCCCTCAGCGGATCTCCAGGATCTTCTCCCGCATCGCGTAGACCACGGCCTCCATCCTGGAGTGCAACTGAAGCTTCTCCAGAATGTTCCGCACGTGGTTCTTCACGGTGTTCTCGCTGATGAACAACTCCTTGGCGATGTCGCGGTTGTTCATCCCGGTGGCGACGAGCTTGAGCACCTCCAGCTCACGGTCGGTGAGCCGGGGCGCGGGCACCAGCCGGCGCTCGTCCGTGCGCTGGATCATCGACTTGAACTCGGTGAGCAGCTTGGAGGCCATGGACGGGCTGATCTGCGACTGCCCGTCGGCGACCGCCCGGATCGCGGTGGCCACCTCGTCGGTGGAGATCTCCTTGAGGAGATAGCCGGTCGCCCCCGCCTTGATGGCGTCGTAGAGATCGGCCTCCTCGTCGCTGATCGTCAGCATGATGATCTTGGCGCTGGGGGCCACCTCCTTGATGGAGGTGCACGCCTCGATGCCGCCGCGCTTGGGCATCCGCACATCCATCAGCACGATGTCCGGCAGCAGGTCGGCGGCCTTGTCGACCGCCTCCGCACCGTCCCCGGCCTCGCCGACGACCTGGATGTCCTCCTCCTGCGCGAGGACGATCTCCAGCCCCCGGCGGAAGAGCGCGTGGTCGTCCACCACCAGGACCCTGATGGGCTCCGCGCGCGTGCCGCCCCGGTCCGCGCAGACACTCTCGTCGTCGTCCTCGCCGGGCACGAGCACCGGCCCGAACCTGTCCGCCATCGTTCCTCCCCCTGGAGACCCCTGAAGGCCCAGAGTCCCTCGCGGTTGCACAGTGCACCGCCACCCCAACCGGTTTCGGCGGGCCGGTGGTTGGCCGACCGTCATGATTTCATGCCGCGCAACCGGGCGGTGCTCCCGCCGTCGCACAGGGTGCCCAGGGAGCGCCTGAGCGCTCCGAGGGCACCATTGGATGGATGTCTACGACGCGGGCCGCGAGAGGCTTCGGCCGCCTGCCGGGCCTCCCGGCTCAGCCGCCGAGCGCTCCGCCCGCCCCGCCGGGCTCCGCTTCGAACAGCGGGTCGGCGTTGAGACGGATGACGCCGTAGTCGTAGGCGTGCCGCCGGTAGACGACACTGGGCAGCTTGGTCTCGGAGTCGACGAACAGATAGAAGTCGTGGCCGACCAACTCCATTTCGTAGAGCGCCTGGTCGAGCGTCATCGGAGCGGCGGTGTGGGTCTTCTCCCGGACCACCAGGGGGCCTTCGCCCTGAACCTCGAGCGGTCCCATGCGGGTGACCGGGACTCCGTCCATCGCCTGCTCCACGGTGAGTTCACCGCTGTCGTTGAGCTCCGCGGCACCGATGACGGTCGACGCGGCATCGCTCGCGGGAATGCGTCCGTTGCCCCTGCGGCTGTGACGCTTGTCGTTCTGCTTGCGCAGCCGCGCTTCCAGCTTGCTGGTGGCGAGGTCCAGCGCGGCGTACGGATCGGCTGCCGCCGCCTCCGCCCGGATCACCGGTCCACGCGAACGCACCGTGATCTCCACCCGGTCGGAGCGGTCGGCCTGCCTGGGGTTGGGCTCCTTGGACACCTCGACGTCGAGGCTGATCACCTTGCCGTCGAGCTTCTGGATCTTGTCCAGCTTCAGCTTCTCGGCCACGTGCTTGCGAAAGCGCTCGGGCACCTCGGTCTTGCGGCCTTTGACGACGATGTCCACGCAGAACTCCGTTCCCGGATCGCCCCGCTGAAGATGCGGAGCGCATCCCTCTTGCAACAAGCCCCGGGGGCACCCCGGAGCCACCGACTCGGCGGTTTCACCTCCTCCTGCCCCATCGACAAGATCTACACCCCATCGACTCCAAGCTTCTTCGAAAGCACAGGAAAAGCGCCATTCGGAGATATGAGGCATAGCTCTTGCCATTCCTCACAACCGAACATATCTCGCCCGGACGCCTGTCGGTAGCCCCTACCGGGGCGTACCCCCATTCAGGTGTTTTCCTGCCGTTTCCCTCGTCAACGAGTGGCGTTCTCCGAGGGTTCCGCTTATGCGCGGCGCCGGCTCGGCAGGCGTACGCTCGACAGTGGCGACCACGGCCGCCCCGAGGAGCCGGCCTCCGGCCAGGGACACGGCCCGCGCCGCCTCGCTCAGCGACGCTCCCGTCGTCATCAGGTCATCCACCAGCACCACCGGACCCTTCTGACACAACAGCCCCTCTGCCCCCTTGAGTACCCCTAATGCGTCGGACACATTCGCCCGCCGCTGCCGGGCGTCCAGCCCGGCCTGATCCGCGACGGCCCTGCGCTGCCGCAGCACCGTCGCCGTCCGCGCGGGAAGCCCGGCCCGCCGCAGCACACCCGCGGCCGCGAGAGCGATCCGCCGCCCCGGATCGTGCCCCCGGGCGGCGACGGCATGCCTCGCGGAGGGGACGGGAACGAGCAGCAGGGGGCCTCCCCCGCCCCTCCCCACCTCCCCCTCGCCCCCGTCCGCCCCCTCCACCACCGCACGCACCGCTCCCGCCAGTGCGGCCCCCAGCGGGCCCGCCAGCGCCAGCGCGCCCCGTTCCTTGTGCGCGAGCAGCACCGATCGCACCCTGTCGCCGTACCGCGCCGCGGCGTGCACGGGCGGCAGCCCCACCGGCACCGGGTCCGGCCACACACGGCGGGCCCGGGACCCGCTCAGCGCCGCGCGGCACTCCTCACACAGCACCGTCCGCCACCGGCCGCACCCCGCGCAGTCGACCGGCAGCACCAGGCCGGTGATCTCCTGCCACCACCTGCGCATGGCCCTACTGTCCCGCGGCATGGCAACCCCTGCCACCCCTGTGGATAACTCCCGGTCACAACCTCAGGAGAACCATTGGTCACACTCAGAAGCACCACGGACCACAAAGGGCACAGCACACATCGAACAGCCCTGCTGAAGCACAGCACCCTCAAATGAAGCAGCGCACCCTCGAACTTCCCGAGGGCGCGAGCGCCCCTCACCCCGGGTAGACCGGCGCCGAGCCTTCCTTCGTCAGCAGCTTCCAGTTGGTGTCCTGGAGCAGCCGTACGATCCCGCCGTCGCGCTCGGCGACCAGCGTCGGCGCCTTGGCCGCGTTCTCCGCGGCGGCGATCCCGCGCACCCCGGTGATGCCGGGCAGCGCCGAGGCGTTCGACAGCGAGCCGTCGGTCTCGATGTACAGCAGCTGCTGGAGGCCGTTCTGCTCGCTGCCCGCCACCAGCAGGCGGCTGCCGCCCGCCCAGGACACCGCGTCGACCTGCTCCAACCTCGGCGCCACGGAACGCAGTTCCTGCACCGAGAGCGTCATCCGCCCGACTCCGCCGTGCCGCTCCACGCGCCCCAGCTTCAGCGTCGTCCGGTCGCCCTTCGTCACCAGCAGCGCGACGCGCACACCGTCCGCGGCCACCCGCAGCCCGGTGATCCGCCCGCCGTCGAGCCGGGGCACCTGGACCTCCTCCGGCGTCCCCGTACCGCCCGGCAGGCGCAGCAGGCGCGGCCGGTCCGGGTCCTGGTCCGCGACCCACAGGTCACCCAGCCCGTCCCAACTCGGCGCCGTCAGACCCGCCTTGGCCCCCGCGCCCCGCACCGTCAGCCGCGGGTCGCCCAGCGGCGCCCCCTGCTCCAGCCCGGCGACGTACAGCGACTGCCCGTTGGCCGCCACCCCCGCGGCCCGCTTCTCGTCACGGGACACCGCGACCGAGCGCAGCTGCACCGGGGCGTCCGCGCCGAACGGACCCGGGACCCGCCGCGGCTCCTCCTCGCCGTCCGCGATGCTCACCATCCGGTGCTGCGCGTCGACGAAATACTGCCGGTCCGGATGACCCGCCGTCTGGTCCGGTGCGTACCACCGCGCCTGGTCCCGCTGCAGCACACACATCTGGGAGCCGTTCTCGCGCTGCAGCGTCACCTGGCTGACCTTGGCCGACTGGTCCTGCACCGTGTAGAGGACCTGCGCGGCCATCCGCAGGCACTGCTCCTCACTGGTGCCGTTCGCCCGGTCGTTGAGCCGCACCTTCAGGGCGTTGGAGTCGTCCAGGGACAGCCGCTGGTCGACCACCCGCGTGCCCTCGCGGAAGGCCGTCGTCGCGACCGGGTCGAGCCACGTCGTCGGCCCGTCCAGCAGCGCCTTCACCGAGGACGTCACCGGATCTATGCGCTTGCGCAGATAGACGGGGTCGGCGACGAGCACATTGCGGCCCTGCCCCACACCGCTCGCCCCCAGCTCGGCGAAGTAATACTTGTTGACCGAGCGGTAGATGCGCTGGAAGTCCGCGAGCCCGAGCACCAGTCCCGGCGGCAGCGCGTCGATGCGCCACTCACCGTCCTCCAGCGCCACCCGGATCCGCGTGCTGTAGTCCCGCTCGTCCGGCTTGTAGGCGTGCTTGTCGTCGACTTTGGCGACCTGCTTGCCGTTCAGCGTGATCGTGAAGTCCTGATTCCGGTCACCCGTGCGTGAGACGTCCACCTTCGGCGGCTCGGAGAGCACCGTCGTCACCTCGGACGGATTCCACTTCCGCTTCACGTTCTTCGACAGGTACATCCGGGCCGTGGCGTAGTCCGGGTCGTCGCTGGTCGTGGCCTCCAGGAAGCCCGTCACCAAGTCCTGCGGCTGCTCGCCCTTGTGCGGCGCCACGCCGTAGACCCGCACCTGCGAGTCGGCGTCCGCGCGCTGCGAGGAGTCCACCGACGTGACCTCGCCGCTGTCCGGCATCGACGCGCAGCCGGCCAGCAGCGCGCCGCTCAGCGCCAGCGCGGCGAGACCTGCGAGCCGGTTGCGGCGTCCGCGTTCAGCGCCCACGCGCCTGCCCCTCACGTCCCGTACCGGCCCCGGCCTCGCCGTCGGTGCCCTTCAGCTCTCTGTCCGAGGTGTCCGCGCTCTTGTCGTACGGCGCCGCCCCGCCCTGCCGGGCCACCACGCGCGCCCCGCTGCCCGGCAGCGCCGCCGGGTCGACGGCGGGCGTGCTCCGCGTCTGCGCCGGTACGGGCGCGGGCCCGGGACCCTGCGGCCCGGGCTGCGCCGGCACGGACCCGCCACGGCCGGAGACGCCGAGCGGCACCCCGGCCTCGTTCAGTCCGCGGTTGCGCCGCGAATCCTCGGGCTCCAGCGGGATCGGCGAACCGCGCAGCGTGTCCCCGGCCGTGCTCGGCAGCGTCAGCCGGAACTGCGAACCGCCGCCCGGCTCGCCCCACGCCTGGAGCCAGCCGCCGTGCAGCCGGGCGTCCTCCACCGCGATCGACAGGCCGAGACCGGTGCCACCGGTCGTACGGGCCCGCGCCGGGTCGGCCCGCCAGAAGCGGTTGAAGACACGCGTCGCCTCGCCCGGCTTGAGCCCCACACCGTAGTCGCGCACCGCGACCGCGACCGCGCCGCCCGCCGCCGCGAGCCGTATCACCACGTCCCGGCCCTCGCCGTGCTCGACGGCGTTGACCACGAGATTCCGCAGCACGCGCTCCACGCGCCGCGCGTCGGACTCCGCGATCACCGGCTGTTCGTCGCCCCGTACGAGCAGCTTGCTGCCCTTGCGCTCCGCCAGCGGCAGGGCGCCGTCGACCACACGGTTCACGACGTCCCGCAGGTCGATGGGCTCGGCCTCCAGCGCCGCCGCCCCCGCGTCGAACCGGCTGATCTCCAGCAGGTCCGACAGCAGCGACTCGAAGCGGTCGACCTGCCCGAAGAGCAGCTCCGCCGAGCGCGCGGTCACCGGATCGAAGTCGTCACGCGCCTCGTGGATGACCTCCGCCGCCATGCGCACCGTCGTCAGTGGCGTGCGCAGCTCGTGGGAGACATCGGACACGAAGCGGCGCTGCATCCGGGACAGCTGTTCCAGCTGCTGGATCTTGACCTGGAGGTTCTGTGCCATCTTGTTGAAGGCCTCACCCAGACGGGCGATGTCGTCCTCGCCGGTGACCTTCATCCGCTCCTGGAGGACACCCGCCGCGAGCCGCTCGGAGATCCCGGCCGCCATCCGTACGGGCGTGACGATCTGCCGCACCACCAGCCACGCGATGGCGCCCAGCAGCACCACCACGAACACCCCGGCGGTCGCCAGCGTGGTCTTGACCAGGGTCAGCGACTTCTCCTCCTGGGTGTACGGGAAGAGGTAATAGAGCTGGTACGGCTTGTTGTTGTTGTCGTACAGCCGCTTGCCGACCACCAGCGCGGGCTCGCCCTCGTCCGAGGCGCTGTGCTTGATCGACGCGGACCGCTCCAGCGCTCCCGTCTGGGTGTTCAGCTGTTTCCGCAGGTCGGCGGGGATGCTGTGCTCGGGGTCGATGTCCCCGGAAGCACGCGGGCCACGGGCGCCCACGGCGGCGTCACTGGTGTCCGCGCTGAGGGCCACCACGTGATAGACGCCCTGGCCACCGCTGGAGAGCTGCTGCACCAAGGTCGTCAGCCAGGTGCCGGAGTCCATGCCCCGGACGCCGGACTGCGAGGTGTCCTGCCCACGGTTGTCGGTGCCGTCCGCGAAGTCCCGGGCGGCCTTGAAACCGCCCTCCGCCTGGCTCTGCGAGGCGTGCCGCTTGGCCTCCAGCAGGCCGTTGCGCACCTGCCCGATGACGACGAGCCCGAGCAGCAGCACCACGCCGACCGACATCAGCAGGGTGGTGGCCACCACCCGCAGCTGGATGTTCCGCCGCCACAGCCGCATCGCGGGCAGCAGCGGACGCCTCACCCAGCGCACGTACAGCCGCAGCACCGGATGCACCGGCCCGGCGGCCGCGCCGTCGGGCAGCAGCCGTCCGGCGCGCCACAGCCGCCGGAAGAGAGATATGCCGCCCGCCGTCTCGACGGGCCGCCCCGCGCCCCACTCCGGAGCGGCACCGTTGCCCGACATGTCAGCTCGGCCCGGCCTTGTAGCCCACGCCGCGGACGGTCACCACGATCTCCGGGCGCTCCGGGTCCTTCTCGACCTTGGAGCGCAGCCGCTGCACATGCACGTTCACCAGGCGCGTGTCCGCCGCGTGGCGGTAGCCCCAGACCTGCTCCAGGAGCACCTCGCGGGTGAACACCTGCCAGGGCTTGCGGGCCAGCGCCACGAGCAGGTCGAACTCCAGCGGGGTCAGCGCGATGGACTGCCCCTCGCGCTTGACCGAGTGCCCGGCCACGTCGATGACCAGATCGCCGATCGTCAGCTGCTCCGGCGCCGGCTCCTCGGACCTGCGCAGGCGGGCCCGGATGCGGGCCACCAGCTCCTTCGGCTTGAACGGCTTGACGATGTAGTCGTCGGCGCCGGACTCCAGCCCGACCACCACATCGACCGTGTCGCTCTTCGCCGTCAGCATCACGATCGGCACCCCGGACTCGGCCCGGATGAGCCTGCACACCTCGATGCCGTCCCGTCCGGGCAGCATGAGATCGAGCAGCACAAGATCTGGTTTTACCTCACGAAAAGCAGCAAGTGCCTTGTCGCCGTCCGCTACGAACGACGGCTCGAAACCCTCACCACGCAGCACAATGCCGAGCATCTCGGCCAGTGCGGTGTCGTCGTCGACGACAAGGACGCGTCCCTTCATATCGACATCATCCCATTTTCGCATCCGGTCCATAGAGCCGGGTGACTCAGCTCACCTGTGGTGAATGGCATTCTTCGGTGTGTCCCGTTGACCTCGGAGATCATCCGCCCTCTTCGGCGGCCGGGGACATCATGCCGGGAATTCGGCCCCGCCCGCGGCCTTTCCCTTTCCCCGCCCGGCACACAGCTCGGCCAGCCCGGCCCGGGTGACCGGCGAGACCACCCCGTTCTCCGTGACGAGGGCGGTCACCAGCTCGGGCGGTGTGACGTCGAAGGCGGGGTTGTACGCCTGGGTGCCCAGCGGCGCCGCGGGCACTCCCGCCCCCGGTTCCGCGGTCATGCCCGCCACCGCGGGCGCGGAGAACTCCGTCACCTCGTGCCCCGGCCGCTGCTCCACCTCGATCGCGGCACCCTCCGGCGTTCCCAGATCCACCGTCGTGGTCGGGGCCACGACGACGAACGGCACATGGTGATAGCGGGCCAGCACCGCCAGCGGATAGCTGCCCACCTTGTTCGCCACCGAACCGTCGGCGGCGATCCGGTCCGCGCCGATCAGCACGGCGTCCACCTCGCCCGCCGCGAAGAGCGAACCCGCGGCGTTGTCGGTGAGCAGGGTGTACGCCATGCCGGCGCGCGCCGCCTCGTACGCCGTGAGCCGCGCGCCCTGCAACAGCGGACGGGTCTCGTCCACCCACAGGCGCCTCAGCTGTCCCACACCATGGGCGGCGGAGGCCACCGCGAAGGCGGTACCGCCGCCTCCGGAGACCAGCGCACCCGTGTTGCAGTGGGTGAGGAGGCGATAGCCACCGCCCGGCAGCAGCTCGTCCAGCAGCGTCAGGCCGTGGGCCGCCATGCGCGCGCTGGCCTCGGCGTCCTCCTGGTGCAGGACGCGGGCCTCGGCGAGCGCGGCCGCGGCGGCCCGCCTCCCGTCCGCACCCCCCTTGAGCGCCTCCTCGTACGCACGGGCCGCCCGCCGCACCCCGTACGCGAGGTTGACGGCCGTCGGCCGCGCGTGGGCCAGCAGCTCGGCGGCGTCCTCAACGTCGAAGCCCCGGGCCGCGGCCAGGGCCACGCCGTAGGCACCCGCGACGCCGAGCAGCGGTGCGCCCCGCACCGCGAGCGTGCGTATCGCCTCCACCAGCGCGGGCACGTCCGTACACAGCAGCTCCACCTCCTCGGCCGGCAGCCGCCGTTGGTCGAGGAGCACGACCACGGGCCCTTCCGGCAGCTCGTCCCACCGCAGGGCGGGAGAGAGGGGACATCCGACGAGATCCACGCGTGCCGCGAAGTGATCAGCCATCTGTCCAGTCTGCCCGGCGGGAGGCGACTATTGAAGGTCCCCTTTCCATTCCTCCCCCGTACGAGCCCCTCGCCGGCCCCGCCGCGAGCACCGCCGGCCGTCCGGGCAGCGTGACACGATTGCCGGCAATGGCCCGGAGCCACACCGGCGGACGGGTACCGAGAAGGAGCGACAGACAGATGAACGACACTCCGGGCCGGAACTCGCCCGGACCCTCCCCTTCCGAGGAGCGGCCCCCGGCCGCTCCGCAGGAGCCCACCCCCGCGGACGGGGCGCCCGGCACCGGCGAGGACGCACGCTCCTCGCAGTGGGCCGACGAGCAGCCGCCCGCCGGCCAGTGGTCCACGCCCTCCACGGTCCCCCCGCAGACCCGCCGCACCACCCGGGAGCGCGCCCGTGCCAACCCCGGGCCGCAGCAGCCCGCCGGCGGGGGCCGGCGGCCGCAGGCCGCCGCCAGTGGCGGCTGGGGGAACTGGACGCCTCCGGCGCAGGCTCCCCAGCCCGGCGTGATCCCCCTGCGGCCACTCGCCGTCGGCGAGATCATCGACGCCGCCATCCGGACCGTGCGTGTCCAGTGGCGTACGGCCCTGGGGATCTCGTTCGCCCTCGCGGTGGGCACCCAGGCGGTGGCGACCGTGGTCACCGGCCTGTGGTTCCGGCACACGCCGGACCTCCAGTCGCTCGCCGATTCCGAGACCGTGTCCCCCCGGGAACTCCTGGATGCCATAGGCAGCAGCCTGGGCGGCGTGGGCATCGCCTGGGCGATCGGTCTGATCGGCTCGATCATCGCCACGGGCATGCTGATGGTCATGGTCAGCCACGCGATTCTTGGGCGTACGACCTCGATCGGCGAGGCATGGCGGAGCGCACGGCCCCAACTGGGCCGGATGTGCGGCCTGTTGGTGCTGCTGCCGCTGATGGTCTGCGGTGTCCTCGCCGTCGGGCTGGGCATCGGCATGCTGGTCACCGCGGCGGGCGCGGAGTCGGCGGGCGCCGCGCTCGCGCTGCTGGGCGGCCTGGGATCGGTGGTGGCCGGTGCCTGGCTGTGGATCCGCTACAGCCTGGCGGTGCCGGCGCTGATGCTGGAGAAGCAGGGCGTCATCGCGAGCATGCGCCGCTCGGCGAAGCTGGTGCGCGGGTCCTGGTGGCGCGTCTTCGGCGTCCAGCTCCTCGCCGTGGCGCTCACCTTCGTGGTTTCCATGATCGCGCAGATGCCGGTGGGTGTCGTGGAGTCGCTCGTGTCGGGCGGCTCCGACAGTGACGTCACCAGCTGGCCTACGCTCATCGTCGCCGGCGTCGGCGCGGTCATCAGCTCCACCCTCGCATTCCCGGTCACGGCCGCGGTCACCGCGCTGCTCTACACCGACCAGCGCATCCGCCGTGAATCCCTCGACCTGGAACTCGCACGTGCCGCGGGTGCGGGCAAGTAATTCATCGAATACGTCGGGCCCGGGATCTCCTGATCCCGGGCCCGACGTATTCCGGACGTATTTCCCGGACGTTCTTTATCGAGCACGTTCTTTATCGAGCCGCATCGGCCCTGAACGCAAAAATGCCTCAGGCCCCGGGTCTATGACCCAGGGCCTGAGGCTAAAATTTGTTCGGCGGCGTCCTACTCTCCCACACGGTCCCCCATGCAGTACCATCGGCGCTGAAA